>JASLZL010000074.1 GCA_030754885.1 Rhodospirillales bacterium
GTGTTCCAAAGGCCCATTTCGGGCTATTTTTGAAGGAGTGCGAGTGGCGTTTTAACAACAGTGACCCATCAATCCAATTAGCGCAATTGAGGCAATGGGTTAGGAAAAATATGGGCTAGTTATCTGGGACAGCCCCAAAAATTAATAGCTCTTGGCTAGATCCATGCCCGCATAGAGGTTCGCTACCTCTTCGCCATAGCCATTGAACATCAAGGTGTCGCGCTTAAGGAAATCGCCGATGCGCCGTTCGCGGGCCTGGCTCCAACGGGGGTGGTGAACGGTTGGGTTGACGTTGGCATAGAAGCCGTATTCGCGAGGCGCGCTCTTGTTCCACGACGTCGGCGGCTCTTTTTCGACAAAGCGCATGCCGACGATCGACTTGATGCTTTTAAAGCCATATTTCCAGGGCACCATAAGACGGAGCGGCGCGCCGTTCTGGTTGGGCAGCACCTCGCCGTACAGGCCGACCACCATCAGAGCGAGCGGGTTCACGGCCTCGTCCATGCGTAGTCCCTCGACGTAGGGCCAATCCAGAACCGGGTAACTTTGTCCCGGCATCCGTTTTGAATCGTGGAGCGTCTCAAAGGCCACATACTTGGCCTTCGACGTAGGTTCGAAGCGCTTGATCATGGCGGCCAGAGGAATGCCGACCCAGGGCACCACCATGGACCAACGCTCCACACAGCGCAGCCGGTAGATGCGTTCCTCCAATTGATGGGGCTTGACCAGATCTTCGAAATGATATGTGCCCGGCTTGTCAATCTCGCCCTCGACCGCCACTGACCACGGCTTGGTCTTGAAGAAACGGGAGTTACGGATGGGATCGCTCTTACCGGTGCCGAACTCGTAGAAATTGTTGTGCGACGTGGCATCTTCTGCGGGCGTGGGTTTCTCGTCGGTGCTGAAGGGGCTTTTTACGAGACCCTCCAAACTAACGCTCGCTGCGGCCGGGGTGCTGGCCAAGAAAGGTGCCAGCGCCGCCCCGGCGGCGGCCGTTCCAATAAAACGCCGGCGGCTCATGTAAAGCGCCTTGGGCGTGATCTCCGAAGAAGGGGCGTCGGAAGCCTTCTTGATTCTGATGTGCATGGCACGGTTCCCTGTCTAGGCGCCCCGGGAGCTCACGGAGGCACCATGGATTCAATCCCCATCTAACAAATTTGGTACTCACGATCGAATAACAAGGCCGTGAAGTCCGTTGCACGGGCGATCTTGTTTCGCGGCCGGCGTTTTCGGTATAAAGAAGTCCTATGCGGACACTGTATCATCTTTGGCTTTCGCCTCAATGCCGGAAGGTACGCATCGTTCTTCTGGAGAAGAAGATCGAGTTTGAGTTGCGTGTCGAGAAGGTATGGGAGCGGCGCGAACCGTTTCTGGCGCTCAACCCCGCCGGCGAGGTGCCGGTCCTTGTCGAACCCGACGGCACGGCCTTGTCCGACGGCAATGCCATCTGCGAATTCCTCGAAGAGATTCATCCCGATCCGTCCCTATTCGCCCGCCACGCACTGGAGCGCGCCGAAGTGCGCCGCCTGGTCGCCTGGTTCGACCACAAGTTCAACCACGAGGTCACCGAAAATCTGGTCGGAGAGAAGGTGATGAAACGCTTCCTCGGCCTCGGCGAGCCCCGATCAAGAGCCATCCGGGCCGGGTTGAAGAACATCCACACTCATCTCGATTACATTGGCTATCTTATAGAGCGGCGCAAATGGCTGGCCGGCGAACAGGTGTCGCTGGCCGATTTTGCAGCCGCCGCCCACCTCTCAACGGTGGACTACCTGGGCGATGTGCCATGGGACGAGCACGAGGGTGCCAAGGACTGGTACGCACGCATTAAATCGCGGCCCAGCTTTCGGCCCCTGCTCGCCGACCACATCCCCGGCGTGGCGCCACCCAAGCATTACGGAAACCTGGATTTTTAGATGCCGGAACTTGATCTTACGATTGGCGAATTCACGTCCCCCTTGATCGGACCCGGCGATCCCCCTCCCTATGAAGTGCTCAACCCGGACGGCCGGGCGGCGGTCGTGTTGATATGCGACCACGCCAGCCCGGCCATCCCCGCCGGATTGAACGATCTTGGCCTCGCCGCCGACGCGCTGGGCCGCCATGTTGCCGTCGATATCGGCGCCGCCGACGTTACCCGGTCACTGTCGCGGCGCCTGGACGCGCCGGCGGTACTGGCCGGATATTCCCGCCTTCTCATCGACCTGAACCGCCCGCTCGGCGACCCCGAATCCATCCCCGAGGTCAGCGACGGCACGTCCGTTCCGGGCAATCGGGACTTGGGCGAAGAGGAAGCGGCGGCGCGCGGCGAAACCTTTTTCTGGCCCTATCACCGCACCATCTCCGCCGTCACGGCGCAAATGTGGCAGCGCGGCCCGGCGCCTGCCATGTTTTCAATTCATAGTTTCACGCCGTCCCTCGATGGTGAAGACCGTCAGTGGGACATTGGTGTTCTGTGGAACCGGGATCCACGCCTGGCCCGGCCCTTGATCCAGTCCCTGCGCCGGCGCGACGCGCTCCAGGTAGGCGACAACGAACCGTATTCGGGCCGCCAAAAGGCCCACACCATCGACCTCCACGCCGGAGCCCAGGGTCTGGCCAACTGTGCGGTTGAAATTCGCCAAGACCATCTGGAAACACGCCAGAGCGCGGATCATTGGGCGGAAATCCTGGGCGACGCGCTGGAAGACATCCTGACCATGGAAGCCGTGCACCGGGTGGAACGTTTTTAGGAGCCTAAATGGCACTGCCGGAACCCCCTTTCACCATTGGCATCGAGGAAGAGTACCTGCTGGTCGACAGCGATTCCCGGGACCTCGCCAGCGAGCCGCCCGACGCCGTGTTGCGCGAGTGCGAATCCCGATTGGGCGACCTGGTCCGACCGGAATTCCTGCGCTCTCAGATCGAAGTCGGCACCGAGGTCTGCTCCGACGTGCAAGCGGCGCGCACCAACTTGGCCCACCTGCGCCGGACAGTCGCCGAGGTCGCCGCCAATTATGGCCTTGCCCCCATCGCCGCCTCCACCCACCCCTTCGCCAAGTGGCACGAGCAGGCGCAGACCGACAAGGAGCGCTACAACATCCTTGCCGAAAGCATGCAGGGCGTGGCGCGGCGACTCCTGATTTGCGGGATGCATGTCCACGTCGGCATCGACGATGATGAACTACGCATCGATCTGTTGAATCAGGTCGGGTATTTCCTGCCTCACATGCTGGCCCTCAGCACGTCATCGCCGTTCTGGCGCGGCCAGGACACCGGGCTCAAATCCTATCGGCTCAGCGTATTTAACGAACTGCCGCGCACAGGCCTTCCGGAGCGCTTTGAGTCCTACGGGGAATACCAGCGCCACGTCGACGTATTGACCCGCGCCGGGTTGATAACCGACGCTTCCATGCTGTGGTGGGACGCGCGCCTCAGCGCCCGCTTCCCGACCATCGAAATGCGCATCCCCGATATCTGCACCCGCCTCGGAGACGCCATAAGCATCGCCGCCCTATTTGTCTCGATCGTGCGCATGCTCTATCGCTTGCGCCGCGACAACCAGCGTTGGCGCCATTACGCCGCCATGCTGGTCAACGAGAACCGCTGGCGGGCGCAACGCTATGGTTTCGACGAGGGTCTGGTCGATTTCGGAAAGGGCGAGGTGGTGCCTTGCGCCGATCTTTTGGACGAACTCTTCGATCTGGTCCGCGAAGACGCCGAGGCCCTGGGATGCCTGGAAGAGGTAGAATTGTGCAGCAACATCATCCGCCGCGGAACCAGCGCCCACCGCCAACTGAAAACCTATGAAGAGGCTATTAGTGCCGGTGCCGACCGCCAAGCCGCCCTGGTTGCCGTGGTCGACATGCTGATCGCCGAGACCGTGGCCGATCTGTAATCCAGCCTCCGGAGTTCAGTCTCGGTCCTGGTCGTCGGCAAAGGGGAGCTTGCCGTCGTTTTGGGGCCGGTTCTTGTTCTTTGAGCGGAAGGCCCAGAAGAGAATGCCGCCAAACAGAACCATCAACCAGATAACCCAGGCCGTCCGCGCCGTTTCCGAGAGCGACTGGAGGTCCATGCCCATCTCCCCAAAGCGGATGAAGGCGAAGGTCGCTACTGTAGAGAAAGTGAACGTCTTTACCAAGGGGCTATCAGACTTAATGGGTCCACTTCCTGGCTGTGACGGAGTAGGATGAGAGCCATGGAAAAGGTGCACGACACTCATCACGATCAAGGCACGGTACTGGCCCGCCGCCTGCGCATTCTGGCGGTAGTGGCCCTGCTCGCCAGTGCCTGTGCCCCGGCAACAAAGCAACAAGCAAAACCCGAGCCCGTCCCCCCCGCCGCCGCCAAGGTCGCTACCCACGCCAGCCGCCACATGATCGCCGCCGCCAATCCGCTCGCCGCCGAGGCTGGGCTGGATATCCTGCGCGCCGGTGGCAGCGCGTTGGATGCCGCCATTGCCGCCCAGATGGTCCTCAACCTGGTCGAACCCCAGTCGTCGGGCATCGGCGGCGGTGCGTTTCTCATGCATTTCTCGGCCGAGACGGGTGATATCCAAACCTACGACGGGCGGGAAAATGCGCCGGCCTCGGCGACGGCCGACATGTTTCTTGACCGGGCGGGCAAGCCGATGAAGCACATGGACGCCGTGGTCGGCGGCCTTTCGGTCGGCGTTCCGGGACTGCTGCGCGCCCTTGAGTTGGCCCACCGCGATCACGGCCGTCTGCCTTGGGAGAAACTGTTCGAACCGGCCATCGCTCTCGCCGAGAAGGGCTTTGCCGTCTCGACTCGCCTTAACAGCATGCTTGCCCGCGACAAGCACTTGAAGACCTTTGCCCCCGCCCGGAAATTCTATTACGGCGATGACGGCAAGGCCCCAGCGGTGGGAACAACGTTGACCAACAAGGCCCTGGCCGAAACGTTCAGAACCATTGCCCGTGAAGGGGCCGATGCCTTCTATACCGGTCCCATCGCCAGCGATATCGTCGAGACCGTGCGCGGCGCCCGGCGCAACCCGTCGGGGATGACCTTGGCCGACCTCGCATCCTACGAAGCGAAAAAAAGGGCCCCGCTTTGCCAGCCTTACCGTCTTTGGCTGGTCTGCGGCATGCCGCCGCCAACCTCGGGCGGCATCACGACGCTTCAGATTTTGGGCATCCTACAGGAATTCGACCTCGGCGCTCTGAAGCCGGGCACGGCGAGCGCCGTTCACTTGATCACCGAGGCCAGCCGCCTCGCCTACGCCGATCGAAATTCCTACATCGCCGACCCCGACTTCGTTCAGATCCCCTTGGCCGGCCTTCTTGATTTCCGGTATTTGAAGAAGCGCGGCGAAGCCATCTCGCCGGACCGCAGCATGGGCAAGGCCAAACCGGGTACGCCGGGCGGCAAGATGACCTTGCGCTGGGCCCCGGGTGGCGACGGACATGGTCTTTCGACTAGCCACATCAGCGTCATCGACGAAAAAGGCAATGCCCTGTCCATGACGACGACCATCGAGAGCGCCTTCGGGTCACGCCTCATGGTGCGCGGTTTCATGCTCAACAACGAATTGACCGATTTTGAGTTCAAACCCGAAATCGACGGCCGAGCGGTGGCCAACCGAGTGGAGGCGGGCAAGCGGTCGCGCAGTTCCATGTCGCCCACCTTGGTCTTCGACGGCAGCGGCCGGGTGGTAATGGCCCTCGGCTCGCCCGGCGGCTCGCGCATCATAGGCTATGTAGCGAAGACACTTGTCGCCGTCCTCGACTGGAAGTTGGATGTGCAGAAGGCCATCAACTTGCCCCACTTCACCAACCGTAACGGCTCTACGGATTTGGAAAAGGGAACGCCGCTGGCGGACCTCAAGCCAAAGTTGGAAGCCCTAGGACACAAGGTGAATGTGCGCTCGCTGACCAGTGGCCTGCACGGCATCATGGTAACACCCGAGGGACTGACCGGCGGTGCCGACTCGCGCCGCGAGGGCATCGCCGCCGGCGATTGATTCCCACCAAATATGGAGACACCATGACTACCGAGAGCGTGCTTCCTTCGGTGTTCTTGATGCCGGGTAGGGACCGCCGGTTGCGCGCCGGGCACCCTTGGGTCTATTCAAACGAGGTCCGCATGGACGCGGCGGCGAAAGCGCTGCCGCCGGGTGCGGTGGTCCTCTTGCGCCGCGTCGATGGCAAGCGCCTTGGCGTCGGCACGTTCAATGCCCGCGCCTTGATCGCCTTTCGTCTCTTCGCCGCCGATCCCAAGACCGAGGTCGATCAGGACTTTCTCGCTCGCCGGCTGGGCCGTGCCCTGGCGTTGCGCCAGCGGCTTTACACGAAACCCAATTACCGGCTGATTCACGGCGAGGCCGATGGGCTGCCCGGCCTGGTCGCCGACCGCTTCGGCGACGTGTTGGTTTTGCAGCTTGGCACAGCGGGAATGGAGGCCCTGTTAGAGCACCTTCTGGCCGCCATCGAAGCCGTCCTGGCTCCCAGCGCCGTGGTGCTGCGGGGCGATGGCGGATTTCGCGCACTTGAAAATTTGGACCGTTCGGTGAGCGTCGCCAAGGGCCGTATCGAAGCGCCGGTGGTGGTACACGAAGCGGACATGGCCTTCCCCGCCGATGTGCTTGAGGGACAGAAAACCGGTTGGTTCTTCGACCAGCGCGACAACCGGGCTTTCGTCGCCGGCCTAGCCGGTGGCGGGCGCATGCTCGACGTTTTTTGCCACAGCGCCGCTTTTGGGGTTGGCGCTGCCGGGCGCGGCGCCACCGATGTCCTTGGTATCGACAGCTCTGAAAGGGCGCTGGAATTGGGGCGCGAGGCGGCTCGCCTGAACGGCGTCGAGGATCGTTGCCGGTTCCTTCACGGCGATGCCTTTCGCCACTTGGAAGAACTTGATGGCGCCGGTGAACGCTCCCAGGTCGTGGTCGCCGATCCCCTCGCTTTCGTCAAATCAAAGAAGGACCTCAAGGCCGGCATGCGAGGCTATCGCAAACTGGCGCGCATGGCCGCACGCCTGGTGGCGCCCGGTGGGATTTTGTTCATGGCGTCGTGTTCATACAACGCCGAGGCGGCGCTATTCGCCAAGGAGGTCGCCTCTGGCATGCGGAGCGCTGGGCGAACAGGCCGTGTCATACGAACCGCGGGTGCCGGCCCCGATCACCCAGTGCATCCCTTCCTCGCCGAATCGGCCTACCTGAAAACGCTCGTTCTGCACCTGGACTAGGCTATCGGACGGCGACGATGAACAGCCGGCGAAAGGGAAACAAGGTCTTACCGTCGGCGCGCTTGGGATAAGCCTTGGCGATACGCGCCCGGTAATCTTCCAGCAGGCCGTCGCGCTCGGCGCCGTCAAGAGCCTCGAGCAGGGGCCGAAAACCGGTCGCCCTGGTCCATTCGACCACCGGATCGTCGCCTTCGAGGACGTGCAGGTAGACGCTCTCCCAAATCTCCAGCCGGCGTGCCACGGGCGCCAGGATGTCGTAATAGGTCTCCGGCGGTGCCACCGGCGGCAGGCCCCGCACCCTCTTCAGCCGTTGCCACCACGGTCCGGCCCGGGCGGCGTCGGCCATCAGGGTATGGGATGGCTCGGCATGATTGCGCGGCATCTGCACCGCGAGGACACCGCCCTCGGATAGACATCCCATGAGGTGCGGAAACAGCACCTCATGGCCGTCCAGCCAGTGCAGCGCGGCATTGGAATAGAGAAGGTCGGGCGGAGTCGGCGGTGCCCAGTCCGCAAGCTCGGCTTTCATCCAGCGCGCCCCGATATCGCTCTCACGGGCGCGCGCCAGCATATCGGCGGAGCCATCGACACCGACAAGATCGGCCGCCGGCCAGCGTTCGGCAAGGAGACGCGTCGTGTTGCCTGTACCGCATCCCAGATCGAAGATCGCGCCGGGTGCCGGCGCGGCGCCGAAGGCCGCCCCAATGCGTTCGATCAGATCGATGGCCGGGCGCAGGCGCGGTCCGGCGTACTTAAGATATAGAGAAGGATTCCAGCCGCTCATCAGGGCCTTTCCGAACTAATAGCAAGGAGTCGTGAAAAAGGTCGCTAGCGCTGGGTCAGCTTAAACTCGATGCGCCGGTTACGGCGATAGGCGATCTCGTCGTTGCGCAGATCGAGGGGCTGGAACTTGCCAAAACCGGTGGCGGCCAAGTTCCGTGCCGGAATTCCCTCCTCAATGAGGAACCGCACTACCGACAGAGCACGTGCCGTCGATAGCTCCCAATTTGACCGCCAGTGATCGGTCCGGATAGGCAGGCGGTCGGTGTGGCCGTCGACCCTCAGAATCCAGTTGAGGTCATCTGGAATTTTCCGCGCCACTTCGTTCAAGGTGCGCGCCAACTGGGTGAGCGCCTCCCGGCCGCGGGGGTCGATGCTGGCATTGCCCGAGGCGAACAGGACTTCGGATTGAAAGACGAATCGGTCGCCCTCCATTCGGATGTCCTTGTATCCGCCGAGGACCTGGCGCAGACGGCCGAAGAACTCGGAACGGTATCCGGACAGCGCTTCTACTTTTTGCGTCAGAGCGGCCTTGAGGCGGCGCTCCAAATCTCTCAACCGAGCCTCTTGGTCGGCCTTCCCCTGGCGCGACACATTCAGCAATTCTTTTAGGGTTCCAATCTCTCCCTTCAAGGCGCGGACTTCACCTTGCAAGCTGTCGGATGCACGCTGCTCTTCGCCCAAGCGTTCGACGAGACTGGCGATCCTCGATTCCATTTTGGACTCAAAAATTTTCCGTTCGGTTGCAGCCTCGTTGAGCCTGGCGCTCAATTCCCCCTCTTTTTGGTAGAACTCCTTCAAATTCGCCTGGAAATTCGTGTTGGCATCACGCAACCCGGCGTTCGTCTCCCGCCCTGTGGAAATCATGCCGATTGCTTCCTCGATCTTTTTGTTAAGGAATTCGATGTCCAGGTCGCGCGCCTCGGCGGCACTATCGATACCCTTGACCTTGGCCTGCATGCGCTCGATGAGCTCTTGCGTCTCGCGATATTGATCGTCCGAGGAGGCGTCGCCGGCGCCGACGTCCTGGGCCGCGGCGGCAAAAACCAGCGGGAAAAACGTCATTAAGTAGAGCAGGACGCGAATCATCGGGCCGTCCTCGTGTAGCCGTCGAGAACCAATAGTCTATCACAGCGAGCCCCGGCTTCGAGAAATTGAGTTCAAGCGCATGAAACGGAGTGCAGCCGTCCGGACCATTCTTTAGATTCCTCGCCGAATGAAGCGTCTGGGAAAAGGTAATGAGCGTGCCAACCAACGGCAACATCGTCATGAAACCCCGGGAATGGGCCCTGTTGATAGTTCTGTCCATCCTATGGGGTGGCTCATTTTTTTTCGTCGAAGTCGCCTTGGTCGATCTCCCACCCCTGACTCTCGTGCTCGGCCGCGTCGGCATCGCCGCCGCGGCCCTTCTCCTCATGGTCCGGTGCCTGGGCCACCACATGCCCCGCGACCGGCGCGCCTGGGGCGCCTTCGCGATCATGGGGGCGCTCAACAATCTGATCCCCTTTTGCCTGATCGTTTGGGGCCAGACCCATATCGCGAGCGGCCTGGCCGCGATCCTCAACGCCACCACGCCGCTCTTCACGGTCGTGCTCGCGCATTTTCTGACGCATGACGAAAAGATGACGCCGATGCGCCTCATTGGCGTGCTCATCGGGCTGGCCGGCGTGACGGTAATGTTTGGCGCCCAATTTTTGGCCGGACCGGGACTTGGCTCCGTCGCCCAGATTGCCGTCCTCGGAGCCGCGGTTTCTTACGCTTGCGCCGGACTTTTCGGCCGCCGCTTCAGAGATACGCCGCCCCACGTTACCGCCGCCGGCCAGTTGACGGCGACGACGGTGCTGATGCTGCCGATGGCCCTCATCATCGATCGTCCGTGGACCTTGGCGCTGCCAAGCCTTACCACCTGGGCCGCGATCATCGCCCTTGCGCTTCTTTGCACCGCCACCGCCTACGTCCTCTACTTTCGAATCCTGGCGGCGGCGGGGGCGACGAACCTGCTTTTGGTAACCTTTTTGGTCCCGGTCAGCGCCATCGTGCTCGGCGTGTCAATTCTCGGCGAACGGCTGGAGCCCGAGCATCTGGCGGGCATGGCGCTGATCGGGCTTGGGCTTGCCGCCATTGACGGGAGGTTGCTCAAACGCCTGAGGCGCCGATTACCAAGACCATCCGTTTAGACGTCACCAACCCGCGCCACCTTATCCCACCACAACGGCGGGCGGACCCGATAGCGCGGCTCAGCCCGGCGGCACGAAGGCTTCGCCCAAGGGCGAGACGCGCACCCCGGGACGCAGTTTGCGATAGGGAAGCAAGCGCGTGTCGGCGATGTTGGGGCCGGGAGCGACGGCAATCAGAATGTCCTCGGCGATCGGCGCAAAATCGGCGCGGAAGTGGACAGAGCTCTTGAGCACCAGGATTTTCTCTTGCGCCGGCTGGACCCCCAGGTGGCGCAGGATCGACTGATCGGCGGCCTGGGTCTTGCGGCTAGAAACGGCGACCCTGACGCCGCCGATCCCGAGCAGCGCCATGGCGCCCAATTCAAAGCGCACCCCCTTGAACATCGGTCCGGTGCCGGTGAAGTGGCCGTCGCCCAGGCTCTCGACCGTGAAGCGCCCGGCGTAGGGGGCAACACCGGGGAAGCCCGACTTGCCGCCCAACGCGACGTCGATCTCGGCACCTTGGCCGGCATCATGGGCCTGGGCCGCTACGTCCGGGTCGTAGACCAGGGCCATCACCGCGTCCCGGGCATCGAGGCGAACCAGGGCGTCGAGCATGCCGATCATGTCCGAGGTGCCGCCGGCGCCGGGGTTGTCCTGGGTATCGGCGATGACCACCGGCCGGCTTGCCGCCGCTGCCGTCCGCATGGCCCTGGCCACGGCCTCGTCGGGTTCATAGAGGGTGCCGGCGAACTCCTTTTCGCGCCCCATCACCTCCTCGGCCAGGGCGTTGACGGCAGTATTGACCGCCGCCTGGTCGCGGCCGTAGCCGAAGACCGCTGGTCCGCTGTCATGAATGTCGGCGAGGGGGAATCCGGCGGTGAACGAGAGCGTCGCCACGTCACCCCCTTGCAAATCCTCCAGGGTCTGGATGATCGACTTGGCCGGCTCGGCATCGGTGCACTGCCAGGCCAGGGGCATGATGTAGGGGATCTGGCGGAACGCCTTGGCGGTTGCGCCGCTGCCTTGCAGCACGCCGTGCAGGTAGCACGCCGCGCGCCGTCCGGTATCGCCCCGGTCGACGTGAGGATAGGTGTTGTAGCCGTCCATTCCGGTGGCCAGCTCGATCATCGCCGGCGTGGTGTTGGAGTGATAATCGAGGGCCGAGACGATGGGGAGATCAGGCCCCACCACGCCGCGCACCCGGCGCAGTAACTCGCCCTCGCCGTCTTCGTAGTGCTCGACCACCATGGCGCCGTGGAGGTCGAGATAGATTGCGTCCAGCTTGCCGGCGGCGGCGATGTCTTCGAGGAGCCAGGCCGAGACGGTCTCGAAGGCGCGCTCCGTGGTGTGGGCCGAGGGAACGGCGGCGCACCAGGTCAGCGGCACCAGATCGTGGCCCTGGGCGCGCGCCTCGTCGACGTAGCCCGAGACCGAGATGTTCATGTCGGCGATGGCGTCGAACAGTGCCGGACCGCGGGTCAGGGGCGGATAGGAGCCGCCGATCTGATAGTCCTCCAGATCCGCCTTGACCGGTGCGAAGGTGTTGGTCTCGTGGCGGAAGCCGCCGAAGGCGATGCGGGCCATGATGATATCCTTCCGGTGGTGGTGGCGTCTGGTCTTCTAAATCAGAAGTTCGTCCATGGCCTGGCGGAGACGGGCGCGGACGGTATCGGGATCACGTAGCACGTCGGTGAGCAAACCAAGGCCCGCCGCCGGGATGTTGGGAACCGCGCTCTCAAAGATGCGCCGTCGTCGATCGTGGCGTACTGACTTGGGCATTGCGGAGAGCCGGCGGTTGATCTCGCACATCGTCTCGTCGTCGAATACCGCCTCCCAAGCCTCGCGCTCGGGTCCGAAGTCAAAGTCGGCGCGCAGGTTATCGCGCACCCGCGATAGCCTCAGCCGTTTTGTCTTCTCCACATCGACGGCGCCATCCTTGGTAATCACGACGCCGTAGTCGCTCGCCGCGGCCGGGCGCGTAACGAAGCCCTGCTCCACGTCTTCGAGCACTTTTTCCGGTGGTCTGGCGAAAGGATCGCCGAAGCCCGAGGCGCCGGGCAACATGAGGGTCACGGTGTCGCCCCTGTTTACCGTGAGGACGTCGATGCGGCTGAGGCGCTTCTCGTTCGCCTTGCCCTTGTTGAGGATGCAATGAAAGGTCTTCGCCGGTGTCCCGCCGGCAACGCCCCAGGGCGGAAAACGAAAGCGGTCCATGCCGCGCGACAAAACCTCGCCGCCGTCGTTCAACACCTCGAATGTGAGCATCTGGCTTGTACCGCCCCGCCACTCGCCGGGACCGCCCGTATCGGCGCAAATATCATATTCACGGATGACGATGCCGGCGTCGGCCTCGACGAACTCAACGGGGTGGTTCTTCATATTCGACATGGTGGCGTCGCGGGCATCGACGCCGTCCTGGCCCTTGCACGCACCCATGCCGCCGCGCAGGGGCTCAACCACCAAAACGTTGCGCTTGCCGGTCTTGGGATCGTTTTCGGCCAGCACCGTCGGCGAGGTGGCGCCGCAAGTCGGTGCCGCCATCATGTCCGGTGCCGCCTTGAGGATGCTCCCGGTGAGCGCGTCCGAAAGCCGGCGCGCCGAGGAATGGCGAATACCGACGGCATCGGGAAACTCGGCGTTAAGAACACTTCCCTTCGGATTGGTCACGGTGATCGGCCGATAAAGCCCGGCGTTGATAGCCATGGAGCGGTCGTGGGTGCAGATAAAGGTGATAAAGCGCATGGTCAGCCAGTGATGGCGCACGCCGAAGGTAGGAATGTTGTAAGCCGCCGCGACCTGCGGGTCGGTGCCGGTGAAGTCGAGGTGAATACCGCCCCGTTTGACGGTCATCTTGACTCGGATGCGGACCGGAATGTTACTCACCAGATCGTCGTCCATGTAGTCCCAGAACTCATAATCGCCGTCCGGGACGCGGCTGATGACGGCGCGCGCCTTGGCCTCGGAATAGGTCTGCAGATCCTCCTGACACGTCATGAAGACGCCCAGGCCGTGCCGCGCGATGATGTCGTTCACCCGCTCCTGGCCCGTGTGCAGCGAACCCAGCATGGCCTTGATGTCACCCATGTTGGCATCAGGGGTGCGGCAGTTGGCGGTAAAGACCTTGACGAAGTCGTCGTTGATGCGGCTTTTCTTGACGATCTTCATGGGCGGGATGATCAGGCCCTCTTGGAATATCTCGTGATTCGACGGCGAGATCGAACTCGGCACCCGGCCGCCGACATCCGTCGAGTGAATGAAGCACCACCCATAGCAAACCAGCTTTCCCTTCCAAAAATACGGTCGAATCATGTGGATGTCGGGAAGGTGGGTCGAAAGCCCCTGGCTGCGGTAGACGTCGTTGGTGACGATGACGTCTCCTTCCTCAAGATCGGGCATGGAGCGGATGGTGGGGCCGCAGTCGTTGTCGATGAAGATGGTCACGCCGGCGGTCGGCGGATAGGCAAAGAAGCGCCCGTTCAGGTCCGTCAGCGCGGTGGCAAAATCCGCCGCTTCCTTGACGTAGAGGGTCCGCGCCGTGCGCTGCAGCGTCGACGACATCTCCTCCGCCGCGGCCTCGACCTTGGCGCGCATGATCTCCAGGAGTACGGAGTCCAGGTGCATGGCGTTTCCTCAAACGGGGTAATTGTTTGTCATCGGGCGCGTTGGCGCGCCTTCACCCCTTGAAAAAAACACTAGTGACTTGCCGAAAGCGAGTCAAACCCGGCGCTGGTTGCCGTCACCGAAGGCGCGCGCCATGGCCTCGGAGAGACGCCGGCGCACCGCCTTGGGGTCCTTGAGTACCGAGGCAACCGTTGCTTCGCCGGCGACTGGGATATGGGGGAGCGCGTGGTTGAACAGGCGCCGCCGTGTCTCCTGGCGCGCCGCCTTGGGCAGAGCCATGAGGCGGCGGTTGATCGTGCATAGCGTCGCGTCGTCGAAGATGGCTTCCCAGGCCTGGCGTTCGGGTCCGAAGTCGAAATCGACACCATTGCCCGCCCGCCTGCGTCCGCCACGCAAGCGCCGCGTCGCGGCACCGTCGAGCCCCGTATCGGTAATCATGACGCCATAATCGCTGCGCGCTGCCCGGCGGCTGACGAAGCCTTGCTCAACGTCGTGCAACACGGCCTCGGGATCGCGCTCAAAGGGATCGCCGTAACCGCCGGCGCCGGGCATGAGGAACGTAACCGTGTCGCCGGCATCGACGTGCAGTTGGTCGATCTTGGTCAGGTACCTCTCATCGGCGCGGCCCCGGTTGAGGACGGCGGCAAAGGGCACGCCGGGCCGCCCCCCGGCGATGCCCCAGGCGGGGAAGCGCAGCCGTTCCATGCCGCGGATCATGATGATGCCGCCGTCGCGCAGAATCTTGATGGTGATGAGCTGGCCAAGGCCGCCGCGCCACCGACCGGGACCGCCTGAGTCCAGGCGTAGGTCGTATTCCTGAATGATCAGCGCGGCATCGGCCTCAATGATCTCTACGGGATGGTTCTGCATGTTGCTCATGGTGCTGTCGCGTCCGTCAACCCCGTCCTGGCCCTCACTCGCCCCCATGCCACCGCGCACCGGTTCGACTACCAGCACCTGGCGGTCATTGCCCGTCTCCGAGTTCTCGACCAGGACGACGGTGGCGCCGGCGCCGCAGCTCGGCACCGATAGCTTGTCGGGGGCGGCCTTAAGAATGGCGCCGGTGATGGCGTCGTTGACGCGCCGCCCGGGCGCCGAACGGATGCCGACGGCGTCCGGGAACTCGGCGTGCAGCACGGTGCCCGGCGGATTGGTGACGCTAACCGAGCGGTACATGCCGCTGTTGAGTGCCAGGCTGGGGTCGTGGCTGAGAAGAAAGGACGTCAACCGCATGGTCAGCCACCAGTTGCGCTGCCCCGCCGTCGGTATGTTGTAGGCCGCCGCCACCGCCGGGTCGGTGCCGGTGAAGTCCATGTGGACGCGGCCGTCCTTGACCGTCATGCGTACGCGAAAGCGGATCGGGATGGCGGTGATCAGGTCGTCATCCATGTAATCCCAAAAATCGTAATCGCCGTCGGGCAGAAGCCGGAACACTTGGCGCGCCTTATCCGCCGAATACGCGCTCAGCGCCTCCTGGACGGCGATGAAGGTGTCGAAGCCGTGGCGTTCGATGATCGCCTCGACGCGCTGGCGGCCAATGTCGAGGGATCCCAGCATGGCCTTGATGTCGCCCATGTTGACGTCGGGCGAGCGGCAATTGGTGGTGAATACCTCGACGAACTCCTGGCTCAAGACACCCCGTCTGACGATCTTCATCGGCGGAAAAATGATGCCTTCTTGAAATATCTCATGATTCGACGGTGATATGGATGACGGCACGCGCCCGCCGACGTCGGTGAAGTGGATGATGGCCCAGCCAAAGCACGCGATGCGGCCATTCCAGAAATAGGGCCGCGCCATGTAGAGGTCCGGCAGGTGGGTCACCAGGCCCTCGGACCGATAGGGATCGTTGGTGAGAATGACATCGCCCGGCTCCACGTCCGGCACCTGGCGTAGTGTCGCCGCCCAATCGCTGGCCATCAGGAACTGGATGCTGTGGGATGGTGGATAACCAAAACAGCGGCCTTGCACGTCCACGATGCCGACGCCGAAATCGGCCGCTTCCTTGACGAAATTGGACCGCGAGGCACGCTGCAACGTCGCGCACATCTCATCGGCCGCCGCCGCAATCTTATTGTTGAGGATCTCCAAAAGAACCGGATCGAATTTCATGGCATCTCCCTGACCGAGTCCTTTATTTAGCAGACAGCGCCAATGCATCGGCAAGGCGTGCCCGAGCAGCATCGGGGTCGTCGATCACTTCGGCGAGCGATCCAGTTCCGGCCATCGGCAGGTTCGGCACAGCCGCTTCCACGATGCGGCGACGGGTTTCGTAGCGCACCGACTTGGGTAATTCCATCAAGCGGCGGTTGAGCGCCAGCATGGTTTCATCGTCGAAGACCTCCTCCCATGCCTCGCGCTCGCGTCCGAAGTCAAAATCAGCCCGCCGGTTGTCGCGCCGGTGCCGGGACCGCAGCTTGGCGGTGGCCGCGCCATCGACGGAGCCGTCATCGGCAATGACGACGCCATAGTCGCGCGCCGCGCCCTGGCGGCTGACAAATCCCTGCTCGACATCAGAGCGGACGCTATCGGGCGGGCGAAGACAGGGATCGCCGATACCGCTGGCCCCGGGCATCAGGATGGTCAAAGTATCGCCGGCATTGACGTGCAGCTCATCGATCTTGGTCACCACCCTCTCGTCACGGCGGCCGCGGTTGAGCAGGCAGCGGAAGGCCGCTGCCGGCTTGGCCCCAGCCACCCCCCAGGGGGGAAAGCGCAGGCGTTCCATGCCGCGCGCCAGGACGATGCCACCGTCGCGCAGGAACTCGACCGTCATCATCTGCCCGGTGCCGCCACGCCACTGGCCGGCACCTCCTGAATCGGTTCGGATATCGTATTTGCGGATGATGACGCCGGCTTCGCTTTCAACCGTCTCAAGAGGATGGTTCTGCATGTTCGACAGCGTTGCGTCGCGCCCGTCGACGCCATCCTTGCCCATCAACGCCCCCATACCGCCGCGCATCGGCTCCAAAACGGTGACATTGCGGCCCGCGCCTTCGGGGCCGTACTCGGCCAGGACGAACGGAGCGCTGGCACCGCAGGTGGGAGCCGCCATCATGTCGGGCGCCGCCTTGAGGAGTGCCCCGGTCATGGCGTCGTTAAGGCGCCGTGCCGTTGTGTGGCGGATTCCCACGGCGTCCGGGAACGCGGCGTTGAGAACGGTGCCCGGTGGGTTGGTAACGCTGATCGGCCGATAGAGGCCGGCGTTGGCCGCCATGGTCGGGTCATGGGTGAGGAGGAAACTGGTGAGGCGCATGGTTAGCCACTCATGACAGCGGCCGTTGGTGACCACGTTGTAGGCGGCGGCGACTTGGGGATCGGTGCCCGTGAGATCGAAGTGCAGGCGACCACTCTTCAACGTCACCTTGACCCGCACGCGAACCGGGATGCGGCTTACATAATCGTCGTCAAGGTAGTCCCAGAATTCGTATGTTCCGTCGGGAACGCGGCACAGGACCTGGCGCGCCTTCGCGGCGGTGTAGTCCTGGAGCTCCGACTGGGCGGCGAGGAAGGCTTCGACGCCGTGGCGCTCGATCATGTCGGCGACCCTTTGCCCGCCGGTCGCCAGGGCGCCCAACATGGCCGTCACGTCGGCCACGTTTTGCTCTGGCGTACGCGTGTTGGCGCGCAGGAATTCGAGAAAGTCGCGATTGATCCGGCCCCGCTTCATCACCTTCATCGGCGGAACACGCATCCCTTCTTGAAAAATTTCGTGGTTCGAAGGCGAGATCGAACTCGGCACCCGCCCGCCAAGATCCATAAAATGGATAAAACACCAGCCGTAGGCGACGATGCTACCACCGTGGAAATAAGGCTGGACCATATGCAGGTCGGGAACGTGAGTGGCCAACCCTTCGGACAGGTAGGGATCGTTGGTGATCATGACGTCGCCGTCCGCCAAGTCCGGCACCGCGTCGATGGTCGGGCGGCAATCGGCATCCAAGAAGAAGGGCACGCTGGCCGCCGCGGGATATCCGAATACCTTGCCGTTGAGGTCGACAAGGCCGGTGCCGAAGTCGGCCGCCTCTTTCACATAGATCGAACGCGAGGAGCGCTTCAGCGCCAGCGAAATCTCCTCGGCGGCAGCGGCCACCTTGGTCGCCAAGATTTCGAGCAACACGGGATCGAGCGTCATGACGTTGCCTCGGTGGTCTTTTTTTATAGCGCGGCGAGAAAAACACTAGAGGCTCCGCCACGGCGAGTCAAACGGGCGGACTCCAGAAACATATTCGTAGTGCATTGATAATAGGCCGTTAATTTCATTCACCTTGATTGTCCTGGGTGGCGGCCGCCGACCGGACTTTCCCGTTGTCAACGCATGGGATAGTGTCGCTTAGAGACGTACCAGCGGCACCCGCCATCACCAAAGAGGAACAAAAACCATGGCCATCCACACCATCGCCATCCTTAGCCCCGGCGACATGGGCCATGCCGTCGGCCGGGCGCTTGGCGAACACGGACACGACGTCATCACCTGTCTGGCGGGGCGCAGCGAACGCACGAAGACGCTCGCTGGCCAGGGCGGATTCAACGACGTCGCCGACCTGGAAACCCTGACCAAAGCGGCGGACCTGATCTTGTCCATCATTCCTCCGGCGGCGGGACTGGCCACGGCGAAGAGCGTGGCGGCGGCCATGGAACAGAGCGGCGCCAAGCCGCACTATGCGGATTGCAACGCGCTCTCTCCCGCTACGGCGGGGCGCATCGCTGACGTCATCACCGGCGCCGGCGCGCCTTTTATCGACGCCGGCATCATCGGGCCGCCGCCGGGCAAGGGGCAGCCAACCCGCTTCTACGTTTCGGGCGCCGACACCGCGCCCATGGAGACGCTGGACGGCAAAGGAATCGCGGTCAAGCCGCTCGGCCGCGAGGTTGGCCGGGCATCGGGCATCAAGATGTGCTATGCCGGCCTCAGCAAGGGAACGAACACCCTTCACACCGCCGTCCTGATGGCTGCCCAGGCAATGGGCCTGAGCGATGAGTTACGCGACGAGTTCCTGTACAGCAAGAAGGACACTTACGCCCAGATGCAGGCCAATGTGGGGCGCCTGCCGGCGGATTCGGGGCGCTGGATCGGCGAGATGGAGGAAATTGCGGCGTCCTTCGACGCGGTCGGCGTCACCCCCAATTTCCACCTCGGCGCGGCCGACGTATTCACCTTGTTGTCGCGCACCCCTCTGGCCGAAGAGACGCGCGAGACCATGGACCGCAGTCGAACCCTTGAAGAATCGGTACGGGTCTATGTCGATCAGTTGCCCCAGGGCTCTGGATCAGACGAATGAGAGCCCGACGAAGCCGTCATGATGGTCAGAACCAAGAAAGCGGTCTCACCAACGATAACAAGGCCTAGCTGCAGACGCCGCCTCGACGCCTTTACTTGGCGGCGCTGAGGACGAACTCGACCTGGGTGGTTCCGTGCAGAGTAACACCCAGACAGGCGCGGGCCGGCGGATTTTGGGGATCGACCCAGGCCAGCCAGGCCTCATCCATCTCGTCCTTCTTGTCCATGTCGGAAATGTAGACGGTGGTGGTCAGGATACGCGACTTGTCGGTACCCGCCGCCGCCAGGTGTTCGTCGATCTGCGCCAGCGCCTGTTCGGTCTGGCCCTTCATGGTATCGCTCTTGTCGTCCGCGGTCATCACACAATAGACGACCTCACCGTGCTCGACCCGGCGCGTACGGCCGGGGGTGTTGGGTTGGGTGCGCTTGATGGTCATCGGAACTCCCTTTCAAAAAAATAATAGCCGGGGAGAGGATTATCGGCTGCGGCGGCAGCCCCAACAAGTGGCCGCAACCTGCGCGGGCCGGTTGCGGCGCGGCGCGGCGTCGCGGTATTCTCCGCGGCTCACCACCCAGGAGGAAACCTCTTTGAGAAACTTCGAACTGCCCGGCCGCTCGCCAATGCACGGGATGAACGGCATGGCGGCGACGTCTCACCCCCTGGCCACCCTTGCCGCCATTAACGTGCTTCAGGGCGGCGGCAACGCCATCGATGCGGCGGTCGCCGCCTGCGCCGTGCAATGCGTGGTCGAACCCGCATCAACCGGTATCGGCGGCGATTGCTTCGTCCTCTACGCACCGGCCGGCGGGAACGTTATCGCCTTCAACGGCTCCGGCCGGGCACCCGCCCTGGCAACGCCCGAGTGGTACGCTGAAAAGGGGATCACGGAAATTGAGCGCACCTCGCCCCATGCGGTGACGGTGCCGGGCGCCGTCGATGCCTGGGCACGCCTGATCGAAGACCACGGCACCATGAACCTTGGCGCGCTTCTGCGCCCGGCCATCGCCTTTGCCCGCGACGGATTCCCCATTTCATCGCGCGTCGCCCACGACTGGGTCGCCAACGTCGATCATCTGAGTCACGATCCGGGCACGGCTGGCAAGTACCTGCCGGGCGGGCACCCGCCGGCGGTGGGAAGCGTTCTCCGATTGCCGGCACTGGCGGCGACTCTGGAGCGCATCGCTGAACACGGCCGCGCCGGCTTCTATGCGGGTCCCGTTGCCGAGGACATCGTATCCCATCTGAACACCCTTGGCGGCCTGCAATCGATGGATGATTTCGCCGCCGCAAAGGGCGAGTACGTGGAGCCCATTCACACCGATTACGGCGGCTACACGGTCCATGAGTGCCCCCCCAACGGCCAGGGAATTGCGGCACTGGAAATGCTCAACATCCTCGCCGGCTTCGACCTGGCGGCGTTGGACCCGCTGTCGGCCGAGCGCCTGCACCTGGAGATCGAGGCCAAGCGGCTGGCCTATGGAGACCGCGACTCCCTGATCGCCGATCCGGCCCAAGTCCCGGTGCCCGTCGATCACCTGTTGTCACAGGACCACGCCACGGCGTTGCGCTCGCGTATCAGCTTTGAGTCGACCATGGAAACAGTTCCGCCGTCGCTGCTTCCCGCCCACGCCGATACCATTTATCTGTGCGTCGTCGATCGCGATAACAATGCGGTCAGCTTCATCAACTCGCTGTTCAATGGATTCGGCACCGGCCTGAGCAGTCCCGAAAGCGGCGTCTTGTTGCAAAACAGGGGCTACGGCTTCGTCCTTGAGGCCGGCCATCCCAATTGCATCGCGCCCAATAAGCGGCCCTTGCACACTATCATTCCCGGCATGTTAGCTAAGAACGGGCGCACCGTAATGCCGTTTGGCGTCATGGGCGGCCACTACCAGGCCATGGGACACACTCATTTTCTGACCAACGTCATCGACTATGGACTTGATTTGCAAGAAGCCATCGACCTGCCCCGCGTCTTTGCGCCCCAGCAGGGACCGGTCGAGGTCGAAAGCGGCGTTCCCCATGCCACCGTCGAAGGGCTTCGGCGGTTGGGCCACGAAACGACAACGCCCGCGAAACCCATCGGCGGCGGTCAGGCAATATGGATCGACTGGGATAAAGGCGTGCTGACCGGCGCCTCGGATCCACGCAAAGACGGCTGCGCCCTGGGTATCTAGAACGCCATACTCCTTCGGCGCGGCGAGACGCGCCGTGCTTTTGCTCGCGTGTATTGGTAAAATGTTGCATGATATGAACTCGTAAGAGCATGAGAAAGCCACTGTCATGGAGAACGACCCACCGTTTGGAAGGTTGAGAGCGAAGGAACGGGAGGCGCTTTTCGCCAACGCCGAAAAACAAACGTTCGAAAACGGCGAGCGTCTCATCGTTCAGGGCAAGATCCAGAAAGCCATCTACGTTATTGAGAGTGGCGAGGTGCGTATCGAACGCCGGCTCAAGGTGCGTGCGAAGTACGTCGTCGATAAGGGCAAGGTGCGGGTTGAACGTTCGGCTGACGGAGAAGACAGTTCCTACACCAATGTCGAGATCGCACGTCTGGGCACGAACACCATTTCGGCGAGATGTCTTTCCTTGATGGTCAGGCAGTGAGCGCCAACGTCATCGCCGTCGGCACTGTCGATGCCCTGCGCATCGACGCCGCGTCAATAAAACAGGCAATGAATAATGACCCGTCATTTGCCGGCCGCTTCTATCACTCGGTCGCCGAGATTCTGGTCACTCGGCTGCGCGCCACGTCCAAGCGCGCCGCCAGCCGATTCATTCCCTAGCCGTCCCTTAAATCAGTAGGAACGAACGATGAGCGCCATAGCCATCTTTGTCGAATATGACGTCAAGCAAGAATACCGCGAAGACTTCGAGCGGGTCATCCGGGCCCACGCCGAGGGTACTTTGAAGGACGAAGAAGGGTGCGAGATCTTTCACGTTCTCATCCCCCGCGAAGACTTGGGAAAAATGATGGTCTATGAAGTCTACCACGACGCCGAAGCCCTGGCGGTCCACAACCGCTCGCCCCGCCTACCCCAGGTGCGCGAGGACTATAAAGACCTGATCACAGACAAACGGGTCATCGTCAGCGATATCGTCTGAACGACTAGTGGATAGAATCTAACATATGGTACCCATACGACGGATTCCCAAGCCCACCGGATGCGTTGCACGATGCTCGTGATGCGATGGCATCACAGCGCAC
>JASLZL010000075.1 GCA_030754885.1 Rhodospirillales bacterium
GGCGACGAGGGGCGGGACCTGCTGGCGGTGATTACCGAAACCTTGGCCCAACATGGCATAAAGGCATCGGGCGAGGCGTTGTCGTATCTTCAAGTCCACCTGGGCGCCGACCGCGCCGTTACCCGGAGCGAGCTGGAAAAACTGGCTCTTTATAAAGGCGAGCCGGGTACGGTCGAACTTGACGACGCCATCGCTTGCATCGACGACAGCGCCGCCTCGTCCCTCGATACGGTCATTTACGCGGCGGCCGGAGGCAATTGGCCGGATCTCGACCGGGCTCTGGATCGCGCCATGCGCCAGGGGATCTCACCGGTCGCCGTGCTGCGCGCCATGGCCGGGCACATGACGCGCCTGCACTTCGCCGCCGCCCTGGTGGCGGCCGGGCAGCCGGCGGGGCAGGCCATGAAAACACTGCGCCCGCCCATTATTTTCAAGTTCGCGGATCGGTTTGTGGCTCAACTAAGTTTGTGGCGGAGCGATCGCATCGCGGCCGCTCTCGAACTCTTGATGGGCGCCGAATTGGAATGCAAATCCACCGGTCAGCCGGGGGAAGTTCTGTGCGCCCGCGCTTTGATGCGCATTGCGGCCATGGTCAAACGTCCACCGATGGCGCGGTCGGCCTGAATTGCAACACGCAAACTTATTTTGATTCCGTAATAATATTTATTACGCTAACCTAACGATGTCGCATCGGTCGCGTCGGGAAGGTTTTCATCAAGAGGTGGCGCGTCATCGGCCGCTTCCATCCGGGCGCCATGGGAACCATGACTCAGGCGGTGCAGGATATCATCGAGTTGCTCCAACGACCCGTAGTGCAGGGTCAACGTTCCACCATCATGGCCGAATTCGATCTCTACCTTGAGGCCGAGCAAGGCGGCAAGGTCACGCTCCAGGACCACGGTGTCGGCGTCCTTGGCGATTTTCGGTGCGGTCGTCTTTGATGGACCGGATTTCTTGCTCTTTGCTTGCACCAGGGCTTCTGTTTGACGCACGTTCAAGCCCCGCGCCACGATTTTTTGCGCCAGGGCGACGGCGCGATCGCTTTTAAGCAAGGCGCGAGCGTGGCCGGCCGTAAGCTCGCCGTTTTGCAGCAGCTCCTTAACCGGATCGGGAAGCCCAAGGAGTCGCATCATGTTAGCGACATGGCTGCGGCTTTTGCCGACGGCCTGGGCCAGGCCCTCTTGGGCATAGGAGAATTCGTCCATTAATCGGCGGTATCCTTCCGCCTCCTCAAGGGCCGATAAATCCTGGCGTTGCAGGTTTTCGACCAGGGCGATCTCCAGGCTTTCCTTATCGCTAAGTTCCTTGATCACCACCGGGACTTGGTGGAGTTCGGCCAATTGGGCGGCGCGCCAACGGCGTTCGCCGGCGATAATTTCGAAGGCCTCGTCCTCGTCCGGATGACGCCTGACCAAGATAGGCTGCAAGATTCCCTGTTCGCGGATAGATTGGGCCAGATTACCGAGCTGATCGTCATCGACTTTGTGCCGCGGCTGATAGCGCCCGGCGCGCAGAAATTCGATCGGGACCGACTTAAAGCCCTTGAGCGACCCCGTCTCGGCGCCCGCGTCCGCGTCATCGCCCAAAAGCGACGACAGGCCGCGCCCCAGGTTGGTTCTTCCCTCGTCCGCCATCACGTCATAATCCCGCGTTCGCGTCGCAGGACCTCGCCCGCCAGATGGAGATAGGCCTGGGATCCGGCGCACCTCATGTCATAGACCAGAGCCGGCTTGCCATGGGACGGCGCCTCGGAGACGCGCACGTTGCGCGGGATGACCGTCTCATAAACCTTGTCGCCGAAGAAGTCGCGGACATCATCGGCCACCATTCCCGACAGATTGTTGCGGCGGTCGAACATGGTCAGCACGATACCCTGAATTTCCAAGCCCGGATTAAAGGCCTGCTTGATGCGGTCGATTGTCTTGACCAGATGGCTGATCCCTTCGAGGGCGAAAAACTCGCACTGCAACGGCACCAAGACGGCATCCGCCGCGACCAAGGCGTTGATGGTCAGCAGGCCGAGCGCCGGCGGGCAATCGATGAAAATGTAATCGACATCAGCGGCGCTTCGGGTCAGGGCTTCCTTAAGGCGGAATTCACGGCGCTTCACACTCACCAGTTCAATCTCGGCGCCCGTCAGATCAATTCCCGCCGGCACCACGTGCAGGCGGGGAATTGGCGTTTCGATTATAGCGTCTTCAAGCCCGGTCTCGCCGATCAGCACTTGGTAGGAATTCAAGGACCGTTCGCGGTGTGTGATTCCAAGTCCGGTACTGGCGTTGCCCTGGGGGTCGAGATCGATGATCAAGGTCTTCTTGTGAATGGCCGCCAGCGCCGTCGCCAGGTTGATGGCGGTGGTCGTCTTGCCGACGCCGCCTTTTTGGTTGGCGACGGCGATGATGCGCGGTCGCCGGGATGCCTTTGGTGTCGATGTGGGGTTATCGGTTTCCATGATGACCAGATATGTCCTCCATGATCAGTATGGCGCCCGATGGATCCGAGACGCTTTTGATCCGAGTCACCGCCATTGTCCATTTTTTTCGCAATTCCGTCAATTCCTCATCGACGCTGCGGCCTTTTAGGAAAAGACACCTGGTGCGGGGGTTCAGCACCGGCTGCGCCAGGGTCAATAGCGGGTCCAGACGAGCACAGGCACGTGCCGTGACCACGTCGGCGTCGAGCCCGTCCAGGCTCTCGATACGGACATTGTGGATGACGGCTCCGGCCTCGGTCAGACGGTTCGCTTCACCAAGGAAGGCGCACTTGCGTTGGTTGCTCTCCACCAGATGGACTTGCGGGCCGCCCAGGATGGCGAGGACAAGACCCGGAAAACCGGCGCCGCTGCCCAAATCAACCAGGGTTCGAGCGGCGGGCGGAATATGGGCGTGGAGCTGTGCCGAGTCGAGGACATGACGGCGCCACGGATCGGCCAAGCTCGCCCGGCTCACCAGATTGATGCGCTGCTGCCAACGTAAAAGAAGATCGACAAAGACCTCAAGGCGCTCGACGGCGTCTGGCGCGAACCCATGCACATCGCTCAAGGCCCAAGACGTCAGCGGCGGTTGTTTCACGTGAAACCCCGCGCCCCGGATCAGGCGTCGAGACGAGGCTGTCCCCGCCGGACGTGAGCCAGGAGGACGCTCAGGGAAGCCGGCGTCACGCCCGAGATACGGGCCGCCGCGCCAAGGGTCGCCGGGCGCGCCCGGCCAAGCTTGCTCCGCACCTCGTTGGAAAGGCCGTCGACGATTTGGTAGTCCAGGTCGCCGGGCAAGAACAGGGTTTCGTCTTTTCGAAAGGAAATGACGTCGGCCTCCTGGCGTCGCAGGTACGACGCATAGTGGCCCTCGATCTCGATCTGCCGGGCGATCTTGGGGGCGACTTCGCCGATCTCGGGCCACAGCGCCTTGAGACATTCCATGTCGACGCCTGGACAGGCCAACAACTCGCCGGCACTGCGCCGCACTCCGTTCAGTTTGACCGCGATGCCGTGATCGCGGATCCGGCTCGGTGTGGCATAGAGGCCGGCCAGAACGCGCCACGTCCTTTCCAGGGCGGCGCTCTTGGCGGCGAATGCGAGACGGCGCACGGCCCCGACGCAGCCGATCTCGACGCCCGCCGGCGTCAATCTCTGGTCGGCGTTGTCGACGCGCAACATGAGGCGGTATTCAGCCCGTGACGTGAACATGCGATAGGGCTCGGCCGTCCCCAATGTCACCAAGTCGTCAATCATGACGCCGATAAATGCTTGCGCCCGGTCGAGGACGAAGATTTCATCACCTCCTGCCAGGGCGGCATTGACGCCAGCCATCAGGCCCTGGGCGGCGGCTTCTTCGTAGCCCGTGGTACCATTGATCTGGCCGGCCAGGAATAGGCCTGGCGCACGTCTCGTCTGTAGAGTGGGTTCGAGCTCCCGGGGGTCGACGAAGTCATATTCAATGGCATAACCGGGCCGCGTCATGAGCGCGTTCTCAAGACCTGGAATGGTCTTCAACATGCGGCCCTGGACGTCCTTGGGCAGGGACGTGGAGATGCCGTTGGGATAGATGGTGGGGTCGTCCAGGCCTTCCGGCTCCAAATAAATTCGGTGGCGATCGCGGCCCGAGAAACGGACCACCTTGTCCTCGATGGACGGACAGTAGCGCGGACCGGCGGCCTCGATCTGTCCTGAATAAAGGGGCGAGTGATGGAGGTTGTCGCCGATCAGCCGATGGGTGTCGGGCGTCGTCCAGGTGATGGCACAGTCGATCTGCGGCGTCTCGACGCCATGGGTGAGAAACGAGAACGGCTCGGGGGGATTGTCGCCCTTCTGGGCCTCAAGGCCGCGCCAGTCGATAGTGCGTCCGTCAAGCCGGGGCGGCGTCCCCGTCTTCAAGCGCCCGAGGGTGAAGCCAAGGCGCTTCAGGGTATAGGCCAAGCCAATCGCCGGGCCGTCGCCGACACGGCCGGCGGGAAAACGCTCCTCGCCGATATGGATCAGGCCGCGCAGGAAAGTTCCCGTGGTCAGGACGACGGCGTCGGCCAGGACCCGCGCGCCGCCGGCGACGATGACGCCCCGCACCCGGCCGTCGCCGTCGAGGACCAGATCCTCCACCGCCTGGGCCCGAATTTCCAGATTCGGCTGAGCCGCCAATAATTCCTGCATGGCGCGTTTGTAGAGGCTTCGATCAGCTTGGGCGCGGGGCCCCCTGACCGCCGGACCCCGGCTTCGGTTAAGGACTCGGAACTGGATGCCGGCGCGGTCGATGGCGCGCCCCATGACGCCGTCCAGGGCATCGATCTCGCGCACCAATTGTCCCTTGGCCAGACCGCCGATGGCAGGGTTGCACGACATCTCACCGATGGTCTCGACACGATGGGTAAGCAGCACCGTACACCGCCCCATGCGCGCCGCCGCCGCCGCCGCCTCGCATCCGGCGTGACCGCCACCAACAACAATGACGTCGATCTTATTCATGGCGCCAATCTAGTTTCGAGTCCTGATCAAGTCAAACCATCAGGTTAACAAATAATTAACAATAGCGCCGCGGTCTCGGTGCCGGGGTCAGAATCAAGGCAGGGTCTTCGGAGAGTCATAATGGGTCAATGTTTCATGTGAAACATGTACTCCGGAATCTCAATCTGTAAAACGGCGGTCTTGTTTCACGTGAAACATCACTTGCCGATACAAAAGTCGCGAAAGATGATATCGAGCATATCCTCCACACCGACCCGCCCGGTGATGCGGCCAAGGGACCGGGCCGCCAGCCGCAAGTCCTCGGCCGCCAGTTCCGGAGCATCGGCGGCGAGAAATCGCCCCAGGGCGGCGCGGCAATCCTCCAGGGCCTGGCGATGACGTTGGCGGGTCAGAAGGGGCGAGGCGGAGACCGAACAGCGCTCCGCCACCCTCTCCCCGAGGACCGCCACTAGAGCATCGACACCTAGGCCCGTCAGGACGGAGATGGCATAGGCGGGACGGCCCCCCATCTCAAGGGGCGGCTTCGGCATGGCCAGGTCCGCCTTGTTAATCGCCACCACCGTATCGGCGTCCACCAGCCCGGCCGTCTCGCTGTCGACGTCGGGCCAAGACGGCGCATCGAATACCGCCAGCTTGAGATCGGCATCACCGGCCCGCTGGCGCGCCCGGCGCACCCCTTCGCGTTCGATCTCGCCATCGCTGTCACGCAGGCCCGCCGTATCGGCGATCAGGACTGGATAGCCACCCAGGTCCATGTGAACCTCGATCACGTCGCGGGTCGTCCCGGCGCTTTCGGAAACAATGGCTGCGTCGCGTTGCGCCAGCACGTTCAAGAGGCTCGACTTGCCGACGTTAGGCGCGCCCAAGATGACGACCTGGACGCCGGCGCGCAGGCGCTCGCCGCGCCGTCCGTCGGCCAGGTGATCGGCAATCCGGCAATCAAGGGCGGCGATCTCGAGGCGTACTTTGGCATCGATCTCGTCGGGTAGATCCTCGTCGGAGAAATCGATGGTCGCCTCTTGGTGGGCCAAGGCGCCGAGCAGCTTCTCGCGCCAGTTTTCATAAAGCCGTCCCAGATCGCCGCCGAGCTGACGCAAGGCCTGACGGCGCTGGGCCGCCGTCTCGGCGACGACCAGATCGGCCAGACCCTCGGCGGATGTCAGGTCCATTTTGCCGTTCTCAAAGGCGCGCCGGGTGAACTCGCCGGGTTCCGCCGGTCGCAGTCCCGGGCACGCCGCCAGGGCATCAAGCACCGCCGCCACCGTCGCCCGGCCGCCGTGGATGTGAAGCTCGGCCGTGTCCTCGCCGGTGTAGCTGGCCGGGCCGGGCAACCACACGGCCAGCCCCTCGTCGATCACCTCGCCGCTAGAGCCGTCCGTAATGCGGGCCCGGGCCAAGCGGCGCGGCGCCGTCACGGTACCGGTCAGGCGGCGCAAGGCGGTCTCGGCGCCGGGTCCCGACAGGCGGATCACGCAGACGCCGGCCGGGCCGGCGCCGGTGCTTGGCGCGAAGATCGTATCGGCGATGATCATGGACGTCATTACGAAACCAGAATGGCCGGGATGATTATCCGACCATATACATTATATAGTATGTCCTATTCATCAGGCCCCATCATCAGGTGTTCCACGGGTTTCCCGTCGCGGAGGTGGCCGGTCAGAATCTGCTCCGCATCGTCGCGGTTGGCGCATTTGTACCAGACCTCGTCGGGGTAGATCACCACGGCCGGACGCTTATCGCAACGACCCAGGCAACCGGCCGAGTTGATATGCACACCCTCTAGGCCCATCTCGTGGGCTCGTTCTTTCATGAAATCAAAGAGGTCGGCGGATCCTTCGACGGCGCACGAACCATGCGGATGATCATCGGCGCGGCGGTTCACGCAGAAGAAAAGATGGGCCTGGTAATAGGCTCGCTTTGGTTGGTCGTCTTTCACGGGATTTCCTCCTATTCGGTTTTTTTGTCGGTCATGCTCGACCAAAACATTTTTTGCATTTTCTCGAAGCCCTCGACCCCGGCCGGCATCCAGGTCTTGATCAAGTCCTCGGGCGTCATGGTCTCAAGGCTCGCCTTCAGGCGTTCCTCAACCTCCGCCATCATCGCCTTTTGCATGGGCTCGACGGCGGGCAGGCCAAAGAACGTCCGGGCCTCGTCGGGCGAACAATCGATATCTATGCGTACCTTCATGTGCCATCCCCTCTCTGTGGCGGATTTTATCGGCGCTAAACCCATCCGGGAAAAATGGTTGTTTCGTCGCCCATTTGGGGCAAAGTAAGCCACGCTGGCGGTCCGCGCAACGGCGGAGCATCGCCCGGAGATTTTGTCCATGACCGCCAACATGCTCGACGCGGAGACCAGTCCCTATCTTCTCCAGCACAAAGACAACCCGGTCCATTGGCGGGCCTGGTCGCCCGCCGTCCTGGACGAGGCCCAAGAGAGCAACAAGCCGATCTTGCTGTCCATCGGCTACGCGGCCTGCCATTGGTGTCACGTCATGGCCCACGAGAGCTTCGAAGACCCTGCCATCGCCGAACTGATGAACGAACTTTTCGTCAACATCAAAGTCGACCGCGAGGAACGGCCCGACCTCGACGCCATCTACCAGACGGCCCTGGCCCTGACCGGTCAACAGGGCGGTTGGCCCCTGACCATGTTTCTGACCCCGACGGGCGAGCCCTTTTGGGGTGGCACCTATTTTCCCGCCACCAGCCGTTATGGCCGCCCGGCGTTCCCCGACATGATCCGCCATATTGCCGAAACCTATCACGCCCAGCGCGACAAGGTCTTAGGCAACGCCAAGGCGATCACCGAGGCCGTGACCAATGCGAGCCGTCCCGAGGCCGCCGGTGAGCTGTCGGTTGATCTTTTGGACAAAGCGGCGGCGGTGGCTTTGCGCATGGTCGATTCCGTCAGCGGCGGCACGCTCGGCGCGCCCAAGTTTCCCCAGCCCTTGTTCTTCAAGTTTCTGTGGCAGACCTATCGGCGCACCGGCGCGGCGATGGCTCGCGAGGCGGTGACCCTGACCCTTGGTGCCCTCAGCCAGGGCGGCATCTACGACCATCTGGGCGGCGGCTTCGCCCGTTATGCCACCGACGACGCCTGGCTGGTGCCGCATTTCGAGAAGATGCTCTACGACAACGCCTTGCTCCTCGAACTGATGACCGAGGTGTGGCAAGAGACTCGCGATCCCCTGCTCGCCGAACGTGCCCGCGAGACCGTCGATTGGGTCCTGGGCGACATGCGGGTCTCGGAAGGCGATGCCCGGACAGCCGCCTTCGCCAGTGCCCGGGACGCCGACAGCGAGGGCGAGGAAGGCCGCTACTACGTGTGGATGGAGGCCGAGATCGACGCCTGCCTGGGCACCGACGCAGCCCCCTTCAAGGCCGCCTATGATGTCGGCCCGACCGGCAACTGGGAAGGCCGCACCATCCTCAACCGTTCTCAAAATCCCACGGCCGGAAATGCCGACGCCGAGGATCATTTGGCCCGCTGCCGCGAACGACTGCTCAGCCAGCGTGCCCTGCGCGTAGCACCGCTCCGCGACGACAAGGCCCTGGCCGACTGGAACGGCCTGATGATAACCGCCCTGGCCTTCGCCGGGCGGGTGTTCGACCAACCCGCCTGGTCGGCCGCCGCCCGGGACGCCTTCGCCTTCGTCCGCCAGCGCATGGTCAAGGACGGCCGCCTGGGCCATTCGTGGCGCCAGGGCAAGCTGCGCCATCCCGCCGTCCTTGATGACTACGCCAACATGAGCCGCGCCGCCTTGGTCCTCTTCGAACTGAGCGGCGAGCGCGATTACCTGGACCAGGCCGTCGCCTGGGTGGCCATCGCCGAGCACCACTATTGGGACGATCAGGAGGGAGGGTTTTTTCTCGCCGCCGATGACACGCCCAATCTGATCAGCCGGACCAAGACCGCCTTCGACAACGCCACGCCTTCGGGCAACGGCACCATGGTCGAGGTCCTGGCCCGCCTTGCCTATCTAACCGGCGAAGACAGCTACCGCCGGCGCGCCGAAGAGGTCGTGCGCACCTTCGCCGACCTTGCCGAAGATCACCTACCCGCCATGCCGGTGCTGCTGATGGGCTACGCGCTCCTGGACGGCGCCGTCCAGGTTGCCATCGTCGGCGCCCCCGATGATAACGCCACCCAGGCCCTGGTCCGATGCGTCCTCGACGTCCCCCTGCCCAACCGGGTGCTCTTGCAAGTGGCGCCCGGAGCGGACCTCCCCCAAGGCCATCCGGCGCATGGCAAGACCGCGATCGGCGGCGTGCCGACGGCCTATGTTTGCGTCGGGCCAAGGTGCGGTCTGCCGGCCACCACGGCAGAAGACTTGAAGGCCCAATTGTCGGCGCTGTAAGTTGGCGTCATGACCCATCTGTCCGTGCACAGCCCCGTCGGGGCACTGACCGTATTTGAAGACGCGGGCTCGATCGTGGTGCTGGAATGGGGCCGCGCGCCGGGCGGGGACACAACGCCGCTGCTCGACGAAACCAAGCGCCAGCTGGACGCCTATTTCACGGGCCGGTTGACGAAATTCGATCTGCCGTTACACCCCCAAGGCACGCCGTTCCAAGAAGACCTGTGGGGCCGCCTCTCCGACATCCCCTATGGCCAGGTCCTCACCTACGGCGCCCTGGCCAACCACATGGGAAGTGCGGCGCGCGCCGTCGGCGGCGCGTGCGGACGCAATCCCATCCCGATCATTATCCCGTGCCATCGGGTGGTCGCCGCCGGTGGGCGTCTTGGCGGCTTTTCCGGGGGCACGGGCTTGGATACGAAGCGGGCGCTGTTGCGGCTCGAAGGCATCGTCACCGATTGACAGGCCCTTCGCCCGCGGGCATCAATCTTCGCACACAAGGGAGAAAACGCATCATGACCAAGGCCATTCGTATCCAAAAACCGGGCGCCGCCGGCGTCCTCAAGTGGGTTGAAGTCGAAGTGGGGAATCCCGGACCCAAGGAAGTCCGCGTCCGCCACACCGCCGTCGGCCTCAACTACATCGACATCTATCACCGTTCCGGCCTTTACCCGCTGCCCTCCTACCCGGCGGCGCTGGGCATGGAGGGCGCCGGCGTTATCGAAGCCGTCGGACGCTCCGTCCGCGACCTCAAGGTCGGCCAGCGGGTTGCCTACGCCACCCTACCGCTCGGCTCCTATTGCGAAGTGCGCCTGATCGCGGCCGACCGGGTCGTGCCCGTGCCGGCGGGGGTTAGCGATGAGATCGCCGCCGCCGTGATGCTCAAAGGGATGACGGCGGAATACCTGATCCGGCGCACCTACCGAGTGGGCAAGAACGACACCATCTTGGCCCACGCCGCGGCCGGCGGTGTCGGAACCATCCTTTGTCAGTGGGCCAAGCACCTGGGCGCCACCGTCATCGGCACCGTGGGCTCGGCCAAGAAGGCCAAGATGGCGCGCGCGCTCGGTTGCGATCACGTCATCGACTATACGCGCCAAGACGTCGCCAAGCGGGTGCGAAGGATCACCCGGGGCGCCGGTGTTCCCGTGGTCTTCGACGGGGTCGGCAAGGCCACCTTCCACGGCTCCATCGACAGCCTGGCGCCGCGCGGTCTCATGGTCTGCTACGGCAATGCCTCGGGTCCGGCGCCGGAAATCGATACCCACCTGTTGGGCCACAAGGGATCGCTTTATCTGACGCGGCCGTCGCTGGTTACCTACACCGCCACCCGGTCCGAACTGCTGGCCAGCGCCCGGTCCTTGTTCAAGGTCATCGCCGCCGGCCACGTCAAGGTGGCCGTCAGCGCTTCCTACGCCCTCAAGGACGCAGGCCGGGCGCAACGCGCGCTGGAAAGAAGGAAGACGACGGGATCAACCGTTTTGATCCCGTAACAAACCCAGATCCGAGAGAATCCCGACGAGCGGGACTCGTCTTACGTGTTCATGGCGTCGAAGAAGTCGTCGTTGTTCTTGGAATGCTTGAGTTTTTCGAGCAGGAACTCGATGGCGTCGACGACCCCCATGGGCATCAGGATGCGGCGCAGGACCCACATCTTCGACAGCGTCGGCTTGTCGACCAGCAGTTCTTCCTTGCGCGTTCCCGACTTGGTGATGTCCATGGTCGGGAAGGTCCGTTTGTCGGTCAGCTTGCGGTCCAAGATGATCTCTGAATTGCCGGTGCCCTTGAATTCTTCGAAGATGACCTCGTCCATGCGCGAGCCGGTGTCGACCAGGGCGGTCGAAATAATGGTCATGGACCCGCCTTCTTCGATGTTGCGCGCCGCGCCGAAGAAACGCTTGGGCCGCTGCAGGGCGTTGGCGTCGACGCCGCCGGTCAGCACCTTGCCCGACGACGGGACGACCGTGTTGTAGGCGCGCGCCAAACGCGTGATGGAATCGAGCAGGATGATCACGTCGCGTTTATGCTCAACTAGGCGCTTGGCCTTTTCGAGGACCATCTCGGCGACCTGGACGTGGCGCGCAGCGGGCTCATCGAACGTCGAACTGACGACCTCGCCCTTGACCGAACGCGCCATGTCGGTGACCTCTTCGGGGCGTTCGTCGATAAGCAGCACGATCAAATAGCACTCGGGATGGTTGGCGGCGATGCCGTGGGCGATGTTCTGCAGCATCACCGTCTTGCCGGTACGCGGCGGCGCCACGATCAAGGCCCGCTGACCCTTGCCGATGGGACAAATCAAGTCGATGACGCGCAGCGTCATGTCCTTTTCTTCCGGGTTGTCGATCTCCAGGTTCAGTCGCTCGTCGGGATAGAGCGGCGTCAGGTTGTCAAAGTTGATGCGGTGGCGGACGGCGCCCGGTTCTTCGTAGTTGATGAGGTTGATCTTGAGGAGGGCGAAATACCGCTCCCCGTCCTTGGGCGAACGGATCTGCCCTTCAACCGTATCGCCGCTGCGCAACGAGAAGCGGCGGACCTGGCTGGGAGAAACGTAAATGTCGTCCGGGCCGGCCAGATAATTGGATTCCGGCGAGCGCAAAAACCCGAACCCGTCTTGCAAGATTTCCAGAACGCCGGTGCCGAAGATGGCGACATCGTTCTCCGCCAGCCGCTTGAGGATGGCGAACATCATATCTTGCTTGCGCAGGGTCGAGGCGTTCTCGATTTCGAGTTTCTCGGCGTAGGCGAGGAGGTCGGCCGGCGACTTGGATTTCAGTTCAGTGAGATTCATGGCTGATGTTTGTTTCAGATGGACGGATTGGGAATGGTCGGAAGACGGCCAAGGACGGCCAAGTCTGCTTTAACAGGGATAGAAAATCAGGCTTAGTGCCCGCGGAAAACTTGAATTTCTTGGAAAACCGACATCCGCGATATCCTTCGCGTATGATTACTAAATAAGATGAACAAAAGCCCAGCGCAAGTCAAATACGCAATTAATCCCAACTTGGTTTAATTACCGCCAAGATAACGATGGCGATCATAAGGACCGTCGGCACCTCGTTGGCGACGCGATAGAACTTTTCCGAACGCGTGTTTCGATCGGCCTCAAAGTCCTTACGCCAGCGCCCCATCTGGCCGTGCATTGCCGCCAGGCCGGCGACGCAAGCGAGCTTGGCCAGGACCCAAACCTGGGTCCAGGCACCGTCACCCATGTCGGCCAGCAATACGCCGCCAAAGACGAAAGACGCGATCATCGCCGGGTTCATAATGGCGCGCAGCAGGCGCCGCTCCATCACCTTGAAGGTTTCGGACCCGTCCGAACCAGGTTCGGCCTGGGTGTGATAGACGAACAACCTGGGCAGATACAAAAGCCCCGCCATCCACGCGATAACGGCGATGATATGAAGCGCCTTGAGCCACAGGGCGGCATCGCCAGACAGATCCAACATGGTCCCTCCTCCGTTTACACTTTGCTCAAGGGACAACCGGCGAAGGCCGGCGGACAGCACTCTCCGTCCCGTCCCCAGGCCATCGGCTGGGGGTTCTCGTCGGCCGCCTTCACTTCCTGGGCCAGGCCATCGATGAAATCTTCGTCGGTGCCGACGGCCGGCACCCGGACGTAAGCAGGGACACCGGCGGCGTCGGCCAGGGCTTTGTATTCGATATCGAGCTCAACCAGGGTTTCGGAATGTTCGGAGACAAAGGCGATGGGAACGACAACGACCGGCACCCGATCGGTGCCGGCCCGTTTCAACTCATCGATCGTCGATGGCCCGATCCACTTGAGGGGGCCAACCCGGCTTTGATAACAGACCCCCCAATCCAGGTCCGCGATCCCTACCTTGTGAACCACCGCCTGGGCCGTCTGCTCGACCTGCCAGCGATAGGGATCGCCCTTTTCAATAATCCGTTCGGGCAGCCCATGGGCCGAGAACAGCACCCTCGGCGTGCCGGCCGGACGCGCCTTTTCCAGGCCCGACCGCACCAATTTCGCTTGGGCGGCCATAAGGCCATCTTGGACCGGATAACAGCACACCGTTTTGGTCGGCGCGTCGATGCCGGCGCGTCCGGCCGCGCGCCGCCAGTCAGCCAGTGACGAACCCGTGGTGGTGGTCGAAAACTGGGGGTAGAGAGGCAACAGCACGATCGTCTGGGGGTCGAACGCCTTGACCTCGACCGCCGTCTCGTCGGCCATCGGGTGCCAGTAGCGCATGGCGACGAAAACCCGAACCTCGCCGAACGCCGCCAGACGGGCTTGCAAGGCGTCCGCCTGATCGCGGGTCAGCCCAAGAAGGGGTGAACGCCCGCCGATCTCCGCGTAGATGCGCCGCGCCACCGGCGCCCGGCGGGTCGAGATCAGGTGCGCCAACAACCAGCGCAGCGGCCCCGGCGCCCCGATAATCGCCGGGTCGTTAAAAAGATTGAATAGAAACGGCCTGACTGCGTTCGGGCTGTCCGGTCCGCCGAGATTGAACAAGACGACGGCAAGCTTCGACATATCATGCCGGCCATTGACGAATTAATGTCGCCAGGTGGGCGACGTTTTCGGGCGGCGTTTCGGGTACGACGCCGTGGCCCAGGTTGAAGACGAACGGTCCCTCCGACAGCACGGTCAGGATGCGCCGCGTCTCGCGGTCCAGGGCTTCGCCACCGGCGACCAGGACTTGGTTATCCAGGTTACCCTGCACGGTACAAAGCGGTTGCAGGTTATCGCGGGCCCACTCAAGGGAAACGTCACTGTCCAGGCCAATGCCGTCAACACCGGTCTCCTTGACGTAGGCGATGTAGCGCTCGCCACACCCGCGGGGAAACCCGATAACAGGAACGTCGGCATGGCGCGCCTTGACCAGGGCTATGATGCGCGCCGTCGGCTCGATCACCCAGCGTTGGAAAGCAGGCTCGTCAAGCAAACCGGCCCAGGTATCGAAGAGCTGGACGACCTCGGCACCGGCGTTGATCTGCGCCAAAAGATGTTGCGCTGTCGCCTCGACAAGAAGTTCGATCAAGTGTTCGAACCCGTCCCCTTCTCGTCCGGCCCAGTTCAGGGCGGACTTGAAACCGGTGCCGCCGCGGCCTTCCACCATGTAAGTCGCGACGGTCCATGGCGCGCCGGCAAAACCGATCAGGGCCGTCTCGGCGGTCATAGCCTCGCTCAAAATCGAGACGGCTTCGTAGACTGGCGCCAGGTGGCGGCCAAGATTTCCAAGCGCCAGGCGATCCAGATCCTTGGTGTTACGCACCGGCTCCAAGACCGGCCCTTCGCCGGTGCGAAATTCCACTTTTTGACCCAGCCCATCGGGAATGACCAAAATATCGCTGAACAAGATCGCGGCATCCATTCCATAGCGCCGCAGAGGCTGCAAGGTAACTTCGACGGCGAATTCGGGCGTATAGCAAAGGGTCAGAAAATCTCCGGCCTTCTCCCGCACCTTACGATATTCGGGAAGATACCGCCCGGCTTGCCGCATCAGCCAAAACGGCGGACATTCCACGGTTTCACCCTGCAAAGCGCGCAGAAATTTTTTCTCCGATATTTGGTTTGTCATGATTCCGCGACAGGCTAATTGGGACGCTTTTCTTCCACTTCTACTAAAGAATGATTCCTAAGAAAGAAAGGTAGTAGTGGTAGTGGGGGCATGAAAAATGGGGATTAAAGTTTATCCACGGGTTATGAGCAGGGTTGTGGGGTAAGGGAAAAAACAATCCTTCTGTCCGTGTATTTTATTCACTGCAATTGGTTGTTAAAGGCCTGTGCACGCTGGACCAAGGCGAATGGAATTGTGGGGATTGAAAGGATAAGACATGGCGGATTGCGGTCTGTTCCATGTTTCGTTGAGTTTAAAAAAATGTAATACATGATGGGGTAAGACTTAGAATGTTCCGGGGAAAAATAAGGGTTTTGGCCTGTCTGTCGGTTGTCCCCAGCTTGTCCACCTGTGAAGGAAACCATCGTGGTTATGCAACCGTACCACATCCATCTGGTGTCTGATTCGACGGGCGAAACAGTCGGCACCGTGGCCCGCGCCTGTCTTGTTCAGTTCACCGATTTTGATGTTGAAGAACATATTTGGCCCATGGTGCGGACCGCCAAGCAGATAGCGGAAGTTGTCGCCGGCATTAAGGCGGAGCCTGGATTGGTCCTTTACACCTTGGTCAACGACAACAATGTATCGGCGTTGGAAAAGGAATGCCAAGATCTTAAGGTCCCGTACATCGGCCTCCTCAACCCGGTTATTGTGGCGATGGGGCACTATTTGGGTAGCGAGGCCCAGCACCGGCCCGGCCGCCAGCACGTCATGGACGCCGGATACTTTGGCCGCATCAACGCCATGCAGTTCGTCCTTAGCCACGACGACGGCCAGTTGACGAAGGACCTCGACCAAGCCGACGTGGTGATCGTCGGTGTCTCGCGGTCTTCCAAGACGCCAACATGCGTCTATCTCGCCAATCGCGGTATCAAGGCGGCCAACATTCCCCTCGTTCCGGGCGTCCTCCTGCCGGCAGAAGTCGATAACGCCACGCGGCCCTTGTTCGTCGGCCTGACCACGGACGCCAAGAGCCTGGTCCATCTGCGGCGCAACCGCATGCGATCGATCAAGGAGGACGCCGAGACCGATTACACCGACTATGAAGCGGTCGCCGACGAAGTTACGTCCGCCAGGCGCCTGTTCGCCGAACGCGCTTGGCCGGTGATCGACGTGACCCGACGCTCGGTCGAGGAGACCGCGACCAACATCATGCAATTACTCAAGCGTCACAGGGAGCCGCCCGCCTGACTCAAAGCCGACCGTTCCTCGTCCTGGCCTCAAACAGCCCGGCCCGCGCCCGCCTCCTCGAAGGGGCCGGTCTGGTGTTCACCCGTCGCCCAGCCGACATCGACGAGGCAACCATCAAAGACGCCTTCGTGGATACCGAAGCGGACGCCGAACGCGTTGCGGCAACCCTGGCCGAGGCCAAGGCCGTGGCGGTGTCCACCGGTTTTCCCGGGGCCCTGGTCATCGGCGCCGATCAGATTTTGGAGTGCGGCGGCGTTCTCTATGACAAGCCCGAATCGGAGGCCGGGGCGCGGCGCCAGTTACAAAGCCTCGGCGGTCGTGACCACCGCCTGGTCAGTGCCGTTTGCGTGGCGCGCGACGGCGCCGCCCTGTGGCGTCACGACGAAGAGGCGCGTCTGACCATGCGCGACTTGAGCGACGCCTTCATCGCCGATTATCTGAGCCGCGCCGGGCCGGCGGTATTGGGTGCGGTCGGGTCCTATCACTTGGAAGGGCTGGGCGTGCATCTGTTCTCGCACATTGACGGCGACTACTTCACCATTCTCGGCCTGCCCCTTTTGCCCCTGCTCGCCTTTTTGCGCCAACACGGCGTCGTCGATGGCTGAGTGGTTGTGGTTGCGTCGGCCGTCGGCCTCGACTATAGGCTCAAGGGCGTTGTGGGAGTAGGCATATGGCCATGACCGGTAAGACAAGGCTTGCCGCCGTGATCGGCTGGCCCGTCGGCCATTCGATCTCACCCAGGTTGCATGGATACTGGCTCGGCCACCACGGCATCGACGGCGCCTATATGCCCCTGGCGGTACGGCTCGACGATTTGGCCGATGCGGTACGCCTTTTGCCGCGCATCGGTTTTGTCGGCTTCAACGTCACCGTTCCCCACAAGGAAGCCGTCCTCGCCCTGGTCGACGAGGTTGATCCCGAAGCACTTAGCATCGGTGCCGTCAATACCGTGATTGTCGAGGCCGGCGGCCGGCTCAGGGGAAAGAACACCGATGCCTTCGGTTTCCTCCAAGGCCTTCGGTCCGGGTTTCCGGACTGGGATCCGGGGCACGGTCCGGTCGCGGTTATCGGCGCCGGCGGGGCGTCCAGGGCCGTTTGCATCGCCCTTATCGACGCCGGGGTCACCGACCTGCGTCTGGTCAATCGGACCCTGGCCCGGGCCGAGGGCGTGGCCCGCGATTTCGGCGGCCCCGTGACGTGCGTCCCGTGGCAGCACCGCAGCGAAGCCCTGGACGGCGTCGCCCTGTTGGTCAACACCACCACCCAGGGCATGACCGGCGAGGCGGCGCTCGATCTTGACTTGGCATCCTTGCCGAAGGCGGCGGCGGTAATGGATATTGTTTACGCGCCTCTTGAAACGCCGCTTCTCGCCAGCGCCCGGGCGCGCGGCAATCGGGTCATCGACGGATTGGGCATGATACTCCACCAAGGCCGGCCGGGCTTTGCCGCGTGGTTCGGCACCGAGCCCGAGGTGACCGAAGAACTGCGCCGCCATGTCCTCGCGGGGCTTGATGTTGGAAAATAAAAAAATATCCACTCCCGTGGACGGCACCAGCCCGCACCCCCTCCCGGCCACCCATGGCATTGTACGCTTGGGGTGGCCGGGAGGGGGTGCGGGCTGGCGCCGCAAAAAAATTCCATGGTGATCCTCGGCCTGACCGGCTCTATCGGCATGGGCAAGTCGACGGCGGCCGGGGCCTTCCGTCGCATGGGGCTGGCGGTGCACGATGCCGACCGGGTGGTGCATGACCTGCTGGCCACCGATCAGGGGGTCGTCGGTGCCATCGCCGAGGCCTTCCCGGACGTTCGCCGAGGCGACGGCATCGACCGCCAGGCCTTGGCGCGCAATGTCTTCGACGACGATGCGGCCCTGGCCCGCCTTGAAGCCATTCTTCATCCCTTGGTGCGTCGCCGCCAAGAACGGTTCTTGCGTCAGTCGGCGCGCGCCGGGCGCCCGGTCGTCGTGCTGGACGTGCCGCTCTTGTTCGAGACCGGCGGCGACCGCCATTGCGACGCCGTCGTTGTCGTCTCGGCACCGGCCTTCGTGCAGGCGGAACGGGTCTTGCGCCGGCCCACCATGACGCGCCAGCGCCTGGACGCCATTTTGGACCGCCAACAGTCCGATTCGGAGAAACGCCGCCGCGCCGATTTCGTGGTCAGAACCGGATTAGGGCGGAGCCATAGCTTGCGTCAACTCCGGGCAATCGTCAAAGTGATCGGTCAGTGGCGCGGTGACCACTGGCCGCCGATTGCGCCCGCTCAAAATCATTAGGGTCTAACATGCGCCAAGTCGTGCTCGACACCGAAACCACCGGCCTCAGCCCCGAAAGCGGCGACCGCATCGTCGAGATCGGCTGCGTCGAACTGGTCCACGGGGTGCCGTCCGGGCGTACGTACCAGCAGTACGTCAACCCCGAACGCGACGTCCCCGAAGAGGTCGTGGCCGTGCATGGGCTGAGCGGAGATTTCCTCTCCGACCATCCGCCTTTTGCCGACATCGTGGACGCGTTCATGGAATTCCTGGACGACAGCACGTTGGTCATCCACAACGCCGAGTTCGACATGGGCTTCATCAACGCCGAGCTGAAACGGCTCGGCCGTCAGCCCCTGCCCTTGGCACGGACCATCGATACGGTGCGCATGGCACGCCAGAAATTCCCCGGCGCGCCGGCCAGCTTGGATGCGCTGTGCCGCCGTTTCGAGATCGATAACACGGGCCGCGCCCTGCATGGCGCGCTCAAGGATTCCCACCTCCTGGCCAAGGTCTATCTTGAGCTGACGGGTGGCCGCCAGGCCGACTTGGCCCTTGCCGGTCCGGCCCGCCGCCAGGGTCCCGCCAACGCCGCTGCCACCCAGCGTCCGGCGCGTCCCCATGCGCCCAGCGCCGCCGAGACGGCGGCCCATGACAACTTTGTCAAAGAAAAATTGGAGAAACCTGTTTGGCGCGATTGACGGTTATTGGGTGCGGGCTGGCGCCGCAATAATCAAAAAACCCCCTAGTTGGTTTCCTCGGGTGCCGGAGGCTCGCCTTCGCCCGCCGTCTGGGCCGCCTGTTGTTGCTGTAATTGGTTTTGATACATGGCGACGAAGTCGACGGTGCCGAGCAGCAACGGGGGGAAACCGCCGTCGCGGGTGGCATCCGAGATGATGTAGCGGACATAAGGAAAAAGAAGGCGCGGACACTCGACCAGCAAGATCGGCTGTATGTGTTCAGGTGGAACCTTGAGGGTGAACAGGCCGCCGTAAGCCAACTCGACGATGAAGGCCAATGTTTCGCCCACTTTGCAATCTGCCTTGACGTGCAGGACGACCTCGAAAACCCCGTCTTGAAGGGGCTGGGCGTTGACGTCGATGTTGACGTTGATTTTCGGTTCCTGCTCCTGCATCAAACCGAAGATACCGGGCGCCGTCGGCGCCTCGAAGGATAGATCCTTGATGTACTGGCCGTTGATGGTGATCGGCGGTTCGGCAGGCTGGGCAGTGGCGCCGGCATCGGCATCGGGAGCAGGAGCAGGAGCAGGAGCAGGTGTATTCTCGGGATTTTCTTCAGACATGACGGGCCTTCCGTTGGTGCGCGCTGTGGCTATCACGAATCTTCGGGCGGGACAACCTTGATGGGGTGCCGCCGGGGGCTCTCGTTAGGCGCCGCGCCGCTTTCGGGGTCCTCTTCCTCGACGCGAGAAAACTCGCCTTCGATCACCGGCCCGCCGCCGGGCGTCTGGGACCGCGGTTGGGCGATGACCAGGCGGCGGCCGAGGAGAACACGGAGTGCGGCGCGCACCCCCGGCACGAAGAGAAGAAGCCCAATGCCGTCGGTGACGAAACCCGGCGTCAGCAAAAGCGCGCCGGCGAATATCAGGCACAAACCGTCGAACACTTCGGTCAGAGGCATGCGGCCCTCGGCCAGGCTGTGACGCGCACGGTGCAAGGTTGCCAGGCCCTGATGGCGCAGCAGGGCAGCGCCGGCCATGGCGGTTGCGACGACGACGGCTATCGTCGGTCCCAATCCGATGCGTCCGCCGACCTCGACGAAGACGGCGATCTCTAAGATCGGCATCCCGATGAAGGCGAGAGCGGCGATCAAAACCATACTTGCCCCCGGGGCCATAACGCCCTATCTAATCCAAGGAGACGTCGTTGTCTCCGAACGACCGACTCCGCCACCCTATCCATAGCTGGACCTTGGGTCGCGGGACCGTTAATCTAGATAGTGTATTTAACCCACGGACCCTTGGCGGTCCAGCAACAGGGGGCGAACGGCTCAGGGAAATATGGGCGACGGATTCCCCTTCATCGATATCATCTTGTTCGCCATGGTGGCGGCGTTCCTTATCTTGCGTCTGCGCGGCGTCCTGGGACGTCGGGACGGCCATGAGGGCCCTCGCCCCGACCCGTTCTTACCGCCCGGCAAAGAGTCCGCCGACGGCAAGGTCGTGGCGCTGCCGGATCGCGCCGCCGCCGATGCGTCTTCGGCGCCGGCGGACGCCGAGGCTGCGACACCCCTGGAGTCGGGGTTTGCCGAAATTCGAAAATCCGACCCCGGGTTCGACCCCAGCGAGTTCAGCTCCGGCGCGCGCCTCGCCTTCGAAATGATCCTTGGCGCCTTTGCCACGGGCGATACCGAAGCCTTGAAACCGCTTCTCAGCCCCGAGGTTTACGGCAACTTCGCCCGCGCCATTTCGGACCGCACCGAAGCCGGCGAGGTCCTTCAAGAAACCCTGGTCGGAATCAATTCATCTGACATTGTCGAGGCCTTCGTGGAAGGTCCCGTCGCCAACGTCACCATCAAATTCGTCAGCGATCAGGTCAACGTCACCCACGACCGCGACGGCAAGGTGGTCTCCGGCGACCCAGAAAGCTCCGTCGAAGTGACCGACTTTTGGACCTTTGGCCGGGACACCCGGTCGCGCGATCCCAACTGGACCTTGGTTGGCACCCGTAGTCTCGATTAAGCGGCGAACCCCTTATCTGGCGGCGTTCCTTGCCGTGCTTGCGGCCTGCGCCCCTGTCTCATTGCCGGTTGACGGCGGTCTTGCGTCGCGACCGCCGCAAGCCGACGCCTCGCGAAGTTCCGGGATGGCCCTGGTCGCGACGTCGTTCGAAAGACTGGCGGGCTGGCGCGACGATGACCACGCAGCCGCCCTCGTCGCCTTTCGCCGGTCATGCGCCCGCATCCGGTCGTGGCCGCCGGACCGCGCCCTGGGCAAGGCGGCCATTGGCGGCATCGTTGCCGATTGGCGACCCATCTGCGCGGCGGCGGAGGCCTTGAGGTCGGCCGACGGGGCAAGGGTGCGCTATTTCTTCGAATCCCGTCTGCGGCCCTACCTGGCCACCGAGGGGGGCCGGCCGGAAGGCCTTTTCACGGGTTATTATGAGGCCGCGTTGAAAGGGGCCTGGACCCGCCACGGTCCTTATCAGACGCCGGTCTACGCCCGTCCGCCCGAGCTTGTCTCCGGGGTGCCCTTCCATGCTCGTGCCCAGATCGACAAAGGCGCCTTGGCAGGACGCGGGTTGGAGCTTTTATGGGCCACGGATCCCGTTGACGTCTTTTTCCTTCACATTCAGGGTTCGGGCCGGGTCCTGATGGAGGACGGCTCGGTCATGCGGCTTGGCTATAGCGGCGATAACGGCCGCACCTATTACGCCGTCGGACGCGCGCTTGTGGCCCAAGGTGAGATCGCCCCCGATGCCATTACCATGCAATCAATCCGGGCCTGGATGAAGGCCGATTACGCTCGGGCGACGGCTTTGATGGCGCTCAATCCGCGCTATATCTTTTTTGACCGCATTACCAACGCAGGACCGATCGGCGCCCAGGGCGCGGCCCTGACACCGGGCCGCAGCCTCGCCGTTGACCCCAGGTTCTTAGCGCTCGGCTTGCCGCTATGGCTCGACACCCGCCATCCCAAGGACGGAACGCCCTTGAGGCGCCTGGTCGTCGCCCAGGATACGGGCGGTGCCATCAAGGGCGCCCTACGCGGCGATTTGTTCTGGGGCGCGGGCGCCGACGCCGCCGAGGCGGCCGGGCGCATGCGCGAAAACGGGCGCTATTACGTCTTGTTGCCAAAAAACACCAAACCATACTAGTTTCCCCCCCGCCGGCGCTCTTGCCAAGCATGGCTTGAGCGTTCATTCTTCGCCGATGTCTTCCGATTCCCCCAATGTGGCGCTGTTCGTCACCTGTCTTGTCGATCTGATGCGGCCCAGCGTCGGTTTTGCCGCCGTCAAGCTGTTGGAGGACGCCGGGTGTGCGGTCTCGGTGCCCGCCACCCAGACCTGCTGCGGCCAGCCGGCGTATAACGCCGGCGACCGGGCCGACGCCCGGGCCATCGCGCGCCAGGTGATAGAGGCGTTCGAAGGCTTCACCTACGTCGTTGCCCCGTCGGGGTCGTGTGCCGCCATGATCAAGATCCACTACCCGGGCCTGTTGGCCGACGAACCTGGGTGGGCGGCCCGTGCCGAGGCCCTGGCCGGGCGCACCCATGAGCTAACCCAGTTTCTCAGTGACGTTCTCGAAGTTGATGAAATCGCCGCTCAATACCAAGGTATTGTCACCCATCACGACGGGTGTTCGGGGCTGCGCGAGATGGGCATCAAGGAGCAGCCGCGGGCGCTTTTGGGCCGCATCGGCGGCTTGGCGCTGCGCGAATCGCCCAAGGCCGAGGCCTGTTGCGGGTTCGGCGGCACGTTTTGCGTCAAATATCCCGAGATTTCGGCCCATATCCTTGATGAAAAGATCGACGACATCGCCGCGACCGGAGCCGATACGGTGATTGCCGGCGATTTGGGCTGTCTGTTGAACATCGCTGGACGATTGAAACGGCGTGGTCTGGCGGTCAAGGCGCGACACATCGCCGAGGTCCTGGCCGGATCGACGGCCGCCGCCATCGGCGAGCCTTAGACCATGGACGCCACATCCAGCGCGTTTCCCGAGAACAGCCGCCGGGCCCTGGCCGACGAGCGCTTGCAAGAAGCGCTGCACCGTTTGGCCGACGGTTTCCCGGCGCGGCGCCGGGAAGCCGTTGACCGCCTTCCCGAATTTGACCAACTGCGGGCTCAGGCCCGGGCCGTCAAGGACCATGTCCTGGAAAACCTGGACAGCTATCTGGAGCGTTTCGCGGCCAAGGTCGAAGAAGCCGGGGGTCATGTGCATTGGTGCCGCGACGCCCTTGAAGCGCGCCAGACCGTGTTGCGCATCTGCCGCGACGCCGGCGCCCGCACAGTGACCAAAAGCAAATCCATGGTGGGCGAGGAAATCGCCATCAACGAACATCTTGAAGCCCACGGCATCGAACCCGTGGAGACCGATCTTGGCGAATATATCATCCAGTTGCGCCGCGAGGCGCCGAGCCACCTCATCGCGCCGGCCATTCATCTGTCCAAGGACCAGGTGACAGAGACTTTCAAGGCGGCCCATGGAGAATTCCCCGTCGGGCGACGCCTGGACGAACCGCGCGCCATGCTGGACGAGGCGCGCACCGTTTTGAGGAAGCGCTTCGTCGAGGCCGATGTCGGCATCACCGGGGCCAACATGATCATCGCCGAGACCGGCACCGCGGTCGTAGTGACCAATGAGGGCAACGCCGATCTGACCATGACCCTTCCCAAGGTCCACATCGCCATAACAGGCATCGAAAAAGTGGTCCCGACCCTGGACGATGCCGTCACCGTTCTGCGTCTCCTGGCCCGCTCGGCGACGGGCCAGGACGTCACCGTTTACACCACCTTTGCCACCGGCCCCCGCCGCGACGATGATGTGGACGGACCGGACGCTTTTCACGTGGTGCTTTTGGATAATGGGCGCAGTGCCTTGATGGAAAGCGATTTTCGCGACATCCTTCGCTGTATCCGATGTGGCGCGTGTCTCAACCATTGCCCGGTCTACTCTGCGGTCGGCGGCCACGCATACGGCTGGGTCTATTCCGGTCCCATGGGTTCGGTGCTGAACCCGGGGCTGGTCGGTATCGAAGAGGCTCATCACCTGCCCAACGCCTCAACCTTCTGCGGTGCCTGTGAAGAGGTCTGCCCGGTCGGCATTCCGTTGCCCAAGATGTTGCGCCACTGGCGCGAACGGGCTTTTCGGGCGCGCGCCGTCGGGGCGACGGGGCGCGCCGGTATGCGGGCTTGGGCTTTTCTCGCTCTACGTCCACGGCTCTACCGCGCCGTGACGGGCGCCGTCATGGCTGTTCTTGGCGCTCTTGGGCGGCGCCGGGGCCGGTTCCGCCGCCTGCCCCTGGCCGGCGGGTGGACGGTGGCGCGCGATCTGGCGGCACCCCAGGGGCCGACATTCATCAGCCAATGGGCGCAACGCCGGCGGGAGCGATCATGAGCACGGCCCGCGAGCAAATCTTAGGCAATCTTCGTAAGGCCTTGGGACGGGGGCATTTGTCCCCTGACCGCGAAGCCCAACTCGATGCCCGCCTGAGCGCCTCCGGCGGCGCCGTGATACCGGCCCGGGGGCGCGTTGAGGGACAGGCCCGCATTACAGCCTTTTGCGACGAAGCGGCCAGGGTCGGCACAACCGTTGCCCGCGTACCGTCATCCGCCGCCGCCCCCGCCGCCGTCGCCGATTACCTGGCCGAACATGATCTGGCGGCGGACATCCGCCTGGCGCCCGATCCGTTTCTTGCCGACCTTCCGTGGTCCGAACAGGCGGCGCTGAGCACGTCGGCCGGCCCGGCCCGGCCGACCGACACGGTCAGCGTGACCACCGCCACCGCCGCCGCCGAGACCGGCACCTTGGTTTTGGCGTCGGGCCCCGAAAGCCCGACGACGTTGAATTTCCTGCCCGATACCCATATCGCGGTGCTCCTGGCCGAGACCATCGTCGGCGCTTACGAAGCGACGTGGTCCGCCGTCAGGGCGGCGGATGGCCCCTTGCCCCGGGTCGTCAACTGGATCACCGGACCGTCGCGCACCGCCGATATCGAACAAACCTTGCTGATCGGCATTCATGGGCCGCGCCGCCAACACATTGTGCTGATCGATGGCCAAGACACCTAGCAAGAACGGCCAACGCCGGCTCAGCCGCGAGGAAGAACGGTTGTGGCGCGAAGTCACGGGCGATGTCGGCCGTCTTGAGGAGACCAACACCCAAGACGCCGTGGTCCCCGAAGGGGCAGAGCGGGAAGAAAACACCCCGTCGCCGACCAACTCCCGGCCGAGGGCGCGGACGAAGCAGGCGCCGAGCCCATCATCGCCCGCCCCCTTGCCCGAGCTGCGCCACGATGCCCAGCCCGGGCTTGACAAGCGAACGGCGGCGCGGCTCAGGCGTGGGCAGATTCCCCTCGAAGGGCGCATCGACCTGCACGGCCTGACCCAAGACGAGGCCCACCGGGCGCTCAGCGCATTTCTCAGCGCCTCTTGCGATGCCGGGCGGCGGTGCGTCCTGGTCATCACGGGCAAGGGTTTCGGCCCCGACGGCTCTATCGGCGTGCTGCGCGCGGCCGTGCCGCGCTGGCTCAACGAGGCCTCTCATCGACGCCAAGTGCTTGCCTTCCGCCATGCCCAACCCCGGGACGGTGGCGAGGGTGCGCTCTATATCCTCTTGAAACGGAACAGAAAATGAAGGTTAGGGCCGGGCGGGGGAGAAACCCATGACCCCATTTGGCACCAAAGTAAGGGAACTGAGGGCGGCGCACGGCATTTCTCAGAAGCGCATGGCCGCCGAGCTTGGCTTATCGGCGGCCTACATCTCGGCCCTCGAGCGCGGCCGCCGCGGCCGCCCCGCTTCCGGTCTGGTCATGCAGATATGCGGCTATTTCAACCTCATATGGGACGAGGCTGAGGAACTGGCTCACCTCGCCCGGCTGTCGCACCCGAGGGTCGTGGTCGATACGGCGGGCCTGAGCGCGCGGGCCACAGAGCTTGCCAACCTTTTGGCCGAGCGCATCGCGGAACTGGACGAGGAAACCGTGGAATGGATCTTGGCCGAGATTCGCAGCCGTGGCGGCCCGACCGACGGACCAACGCATTGAAGGGTTTAAGCCCGCATTGCCCAGATGACCGTGTAATTTGACGACACCGCACCCGGATTCTGGTATAAGAATCATAACGTTATAGGCGGATTTGGGGTGCTGATATGGCTCACCCGATGGGTGAAAGGGAAGCAGGGGTTTT
>JASLZL010000076.1 GCA_030754885.1 Rhodospirillales bacterium
ATATGCCAATTTGCCGGTATTATTTTTGTGATCAGCCAAAACCTGAATGTCCGGTTGTGGCTATTTCCGGACGTTCTGAGGGCCGTTGCTCTCCGTCCGCTTTACCCGTCGAAGCAGACATAACCGAAGGGTGCGATCAACGTCCGCTGATGACCCATTGCGGACACCTAATGAGGCGCCGTTCAAGCGATCTGGCCATCCACCCGTGCTCAGTACCCGGCGTGATTGGCACCTTGATCTTGCCGCTTTCCGGGTGCAGCATCGGACACTGTGGGACGCTCCGTGCCGAAACAATATTATTTTCAGTGGCAAACTTTGTTCGATGGGGGTGATCTCGATGAGCGGCATCTCATGACGGCCAGTCGTTACAATGCCGTTTTTTTTGATTTTGACGGGGTGCTGGTCGAGTCCCCAGCCATCAAGGCGGCGGCGTTCCGCAGCCTCTATGCCGAGTACGGCGCTCAGGTGGAGAACGAAGCGGCTGCTTACCACAAGGCCAACGAAGGCATATCCCGCCTGATCAAGATCCGCCACTGCCATCAGGCGCTTCTTGGGATTACGCTCGGCGATGCGGAGTTAGCGGCGCTGGGCGAGCGATACACCGCCATCGTTGTGGAAAAGGTCATCGCCTGCGACTGGGTTCCAGGCGCCGCCGGCTTTCTTGATGCAGCGCGCGGGGCGTTGGCCCTGTTCGTGGTCTCCGGCACCCCCGAGGAAGAACTTCAGCGCATCGCCGCCCGCCGCGGAATGACGCATACTTTCGTCGAGGTTCGCGGCTCGCCTCCCGGCAAGGAGGCCATTGTACGCGAATTGTTAGAGCGCCACCGATTAGTGCCGCGAAGGACACTTTTCATCGGCGATTCCTTGGTTGATTGGCAAGCCGCCGAAGCCTGCGGGCTAGATTTCCTGGGGCGCGTCGCGCCGGGGCATGCCAGCCCCTTCCCCAAGGGCACGCGGGTTGTCTCGGACCTCAAGGCGCTCGACACTGTCGTCGCGCTCAGGTAATCCGCTGGCGCACGGCGGCGGAGATGAACTCGCTGATCAACACGACGGCGAAGATGGCGATCAGGAGCACGGAAACCTGCTCCCAGCGGAACAGGTTCATCGTCGAATACAATAGGATTCCGATGCCGCCGGCGCCAACGAACCCCAAGACCGTCGATTCGCGTATGTTGATGTCCCAGCGGTAAACCGTGGTGCCGTAAATCACCGGCAGGACCTGGGGCAGGATGCCGAACATCAGCACCTGCAGGCGCGAGGCGCCGGTCGCTTCGATGGCCTCGACGGCGCCCTGATCGATCTCCTCTATGGCTTCCGCCGTCAGCTTGCCCATGAAACCGATGGAGCGGAAGGCGATGGCCCAGATGCCAGCCACTGGACCGGGGCCGAAGATGGCGACGAACAAAAGTGCCCAGACAACCGTGTTGACCGAGCGCGAGGCTACCAGGATGAACCGCGCGATGGACCAGGTCACGACGTTGAAGGTCGTGTTGCGCGCCGCTAGAAAGGCGATCGGAAAGGCGATGATAACGGTAACTGCGGTGCCAAGGGTGGCGATGTGCATGGTCTCGATCAGGGCGTCGACGACCTCATCCAAGACCTCCCAGTCGGGCGGCACCAAGCGTACCATAAGGTCCCAGGCCTGTACGTGGGCATCCAGGAAGTACACCCACGGCAGGTCCAGGCTACGCAACGACCATGCCGCGACGAAGACGACGGCGACGTACCAGACGTAACGAACCAATGTCTGGCGCGGCGTGAAGCGGCGCCAGACCTCGGGATAGCGGACGGAGTGCTCGGCCGGGCTCATCTTAGGCGGCTCCGCACCCAGTTGGAGAAAATCTCGCCCAAGAAAACGAGGGCGATGATGGTCAGCAGGATGGCCAGGCTGAAGTCGTAATCGTAGCGCTTGAACGAGGCCGACAACACCTGACCAATGCCGCCGGCGCCGACGATGCCGACCACCGTCGAGTGGCGAATGTTGGCATCCAATCGGTAAATGGAGACGCCGAGATAGCGCGGCAGAGCTTGCGGCGAGATGCAGTAGACCATGAACTTGGCAAAGCCGGCCCCGGTGGCGCGCACCGCCTCGAGCTGCCCCGGCGGCACGTTTTCGATATCCTCGGCCAACATCTTCGAGATGAAACTGACCGAGGCGACGGTCAGGGTAAGAACGCCGGCAAGCGCCCCGAAGCCCAAAATCTTGACGAAAAAGATGGCCCAGATGATCTCGTGAAAGGTACGCGATAGAACGATGAGGAACCGCGCCACCAGATAGATCGGCCTGGGCACCAGGTTGACCGCCGCGCAGACGCCGAGCGGTATGGCCACGATCATGCCGAAAAAGCTCGCCGCCAGCGCCATCTGGACGCTTTCCACGACCCCCTTGATGAGAAGCTCCCAGCGGCTGAAATCGGGCGGCACCATGCGTGCGAACATATCCCCGGCCCTGGGCAGACCCCTGGCCGCCCGGCCCCAATCGATGTCGAGGCTGGCGAAAGCCCAAACCAGGTAAACCGCCACCAGCGCCATGAGACCGAAGCGCAAGGCCGGGTTTTCGATCAGCTTGATGGTGTGCCACTCGCCCGCCGCGGCGCTTTTGGTATCCGCCGGCGGCGTCATCCCGCGGAAGCCTCTCTGACGAATCCTTTTTCCTTCTTGGTCGCTTGCGGATCGGGTGGCGGCTCGGGACCGGAATCGTCGTCGTCCTCTACCTTGCGGATGGTGGTGCTCCAGTCTTCCTCGCCGTAGATCCTTGTGAGGACGTCGGCCGTGAGGCCATCGGCGTCGCCGTCGAATACGATTTCACCTTCGGCGAGGCCGATGACACGGTCGGAAAAAGACTGAGCCAGTCCAACATCGTGGATATTGACCAGCGCCGGCGTTTTGAACTCGTGCGCCAGCTCCACGATGATGCGCATGATCTGGCGCGAGGTCTTGGGATCGAGGGACGCCGTCGGCTCGTCGACCAGCAACAGGTCGGGTTTCTGCATTAAGGCCCGGGCGATGCCGACGCGCTGGCGCTGTCCACCCGATAGCGCATCGGCGCGGGTGTTTTGGTAGCCCGTGAGGCCAACGCGATCGAGGAGCTCAAAGGCAGCCCGGACGTCGTCGGGCGGGAAGTTGCGCCGGTAAGCGCGCCAGAACCCGACGTAGCCGAGGCGTCCCGAAAGTAAATTCTCCATCACCGTCAGGCGTTCGACCAGATTGTATTCCTGAAAGATCATGCCCATGCGCCGACGCACCTTGCGCAATTCGCGACGGTTCAAGGAGACGACATCGGTGTCGTCCAACATGACCTTGCCCGAAGTCGGCTCGACCAGTCGATTGATGCAGCGGATCAAGGTGCTCTTGCCGGCGCCGGACGGTCCGATGATGGCGATCACCTTGGGCTCGTCAACGGTCAGGCTGACGCCCTTCAGGGCGCTCGTTCCCGTGGGGTAGACCTTGGCAAGATCGGTGATGGTCAGCATGGATGCTCTTTCACGATAGGCCGACGCCCCCTGATTGCCAGGGACGTCGGCCCGCCGCGTTGGTTTGGTTGGAGCCTACTTCTTCTTCTTTTTCTTCGCTCTCTTGGCAGCCACCTTGGCGTCCTCGGCGCGCAGGGCGTCCTGGCTGTAGACGGTGTCGTTGGCCTGTTGGATGGTGCGAATATCGGACCAGTGGTCCTGGAAAGTGATGGGGAGGAATTTGTCGGCCTGCTTGCCGAACTCCTTCTCCAGCCCGGTTCCCTTCCAGTCGAAGGAGACGAACGAATAGATGATCTGGCGCGCCAGGTCCGGCTTCAAATTGTGTGCGTAGCCGTAGGATGTGGTCGGGAACAGCTTCGATTCCCAAATGATGCGCAGGTCGTCTTTGTTTACGACGCCCTTGTCGTGCATGCGATCCAAGACGCTCGATGCGATCGGCGCGGCATCGTAATCCTTATTGGCTACACCCATGATCGAGTTGTCGTGCTTGCCCGAATAGATCACCTTGTAGTCCACGTCAGGCTTGACGCCGAGCGCCCCGAAAAGAGCTCGCGGCGCCTGGTTGCCCGAGTTGGACGAAGGCGTAACATGGGCGATCTTGCGCCCCTTCATATCCTTGAAATCCTTGATGTCGGTGTCCTTGTGGGTGATCAATTGCAGCTTGTAGCCGAAGGTGCCGTCGGCCCGCCCCATGATGGCAACCGGCACGTAGCCCGCCAAGTTGACGCCGAACACCGTCGGCCCGGTGGAAATGCCAGCCACGTGCAGGCGGCCCGAGCGCATGGCCTCGACCTGGGCGGCGTAGGATTCGGCGCCGTACCACTTGACCTTCTTGCCGGTGTTCTTGGCCAGATAGTCCATGAACTCCGTGAACTGGTTCTCGTAGACAGACGGATCCTCGACCGGCGTGTAAGAGAATATCAACGTGTCGGGGTCGAGCCACTTGCTTGTATCGGTGGGTGTATCGGCAACCAGATCCTTGTCGTTGTCGCAGAAACGAACGTCCAGATCGCCGCGGTTCTTGCACTCTTGAGCAATGGTAGGCGTCGCCGTCGCGAACAAGAGGGCGGCGACAGCGAGGCAGGGTAACAAGCGGTGGTAAATCGATGAAATGGCCATAGGACTCTCCCTGGATGGTTGATAGTTGGGCCCGACGGGCGGTCCTCCCTAGGTGCCTAATTCAAACTGGCTGTCTTGTTCCCATTCGCCGTTCGGCACCATTTGTTGCAAGATCATCTCTTTTTGCCACGCTCGTTGCAACAAAACATTTGCGCCGCGCCGCCAAGGTTCGCTTCCGGGCCTACAGCCTTGCTTCGAGGAGGGTCTCGGCAAGCTCCGCGAAACCGGCGCCGGCCGGCTGCCGGGTCACGTAGGCAGGTTCTGTCGCGAGCCGCCCGTCGAAGGCTCGGATGTTGGCCACGCCGACGGCATTGGGGAAGAAGGCGAACAGGGGTGCGTCATTAGGGGAATCGCCGACGAAGACGAAGGAGTCCCGCTCCGCGTCCAGATCGACGGCAAAGGATTCTTCGAGCAAGATGCGCGTCATGGTCAGCTTGTCGTAAGTTCCGAACCAGCCGTTGACGTGGATGGAGCTGACCTTGGCCGTCGCCCCCGCCGCCGTCATCATCGCGACGACGCGCTCCACCTCTGTCGGCGGCAAGGGGGGCACGTCCTCGCAATAGTCGATGGCGAGGTCGGCCTCGCGGTAGGGTTGGTCCGAGGCCACCGCCGCCCCGGGAACCTCACGCAGGATCGCATCGCGCAAGCCGTCAAGGCGTCGGCGGTTCGCCGCCCGCTCGTCGGCGTCGAGCCCGAACCGCCGCGTCATCCGGCGCGCTTGGTGGTCGTAGCGAAAGTAGAACGCCCCGTTCTCGCCGACCACCGCGTCGATCGGCCACATGCGGGCGATGTGGTCGCACCAGCCGGCTGGGCGGCCGGTAACGGGGATCACCAGCAACCCCGCCGAGCGCAGCTGTTCCATGGCGCCATAGGCCTCCGCCGTCATCCGGCCGTCGGTGGTCAGGGTGTCGTCGATATCGGTCAGAACCCAGCGCACGGCACGCCGGGCCTTGTGCGGAAAACATTCGAGCGGCTTCATCGGTCGCACCCCTTTCCAGCCATCCATTCGGCGAGCCGGGCGCGCGTCGCGTCGGCCACGTGGAGGCCGAGCTTGGTGCGCCGCCACAGCACGTCGTCGGGCGTGCGAGCCCATTCCCGGTCCACCAGGTGGCGGACCTCGGCCTCGTAAAGCCCGCCACCGAAATCCTCGCCGAGGTCCTCCGGACGACCCGCGCCGTCGAGGATTTTGAAGACCCGGCTTCCGTATGCGCCAGCGTAGCGGCGGCGGAGCGGCGCGGGCAACCATGGAATGGAATCGGCGAGCCGACCCAGAAGCCCATCCAGACCGTCGACCCCGAGGTCGCCGCCGGGCAGCGGATCGTTGCTGGTCCAGGGCGGCGCCATGAGGTCGACGAAGGGTTGCAGCCTGTCGAGCGCCCGCTCGGCGAGCCGGCGATAGGTGGTGATTTTGCCGCCAAAGACGGACAACGCCGGCGCGCCGCCGGTGCCTCTTCCGACTTCGAGCCGGTATTCGCGGGTCACCGCCGAAGCGGCACCGGATTCGGCCCCGTAAAGCGGCCGTACGCCGGAGTAAGACCACACCACGTCGGTGGGATCGACAGGCGCGCGGAAGTACCGGCCGGCGGCCTCGCCAAGGTAGGCGATTTCCCCGTCGTCGATCCGCACCTCGGCCGGATCGCTGTCGAAGTCGACCTCGGTGGTGCCGATCAGCGTAAAGCGGCCTTGGTAGGGAATGGCAAAGAGGATGCGGCGGTCGGGTTGCTGGAAGATGTAGGCCATGTCGTGGCCGAACAGGCGCGGGACCACGATATGGCTGCCCTTGACCAGGCGCAACGGCACGGCTGTTGGCAGTCCGAGAATTTCAGTCGCCACCCGGCCGGCCCACGGGCCGGCGGCGTTGACAATGGCACGCGCCCGGACCATGCGTTCGGGTCCCGCGATTGGGATCAGGCGTGCTTGCCACTGGCCGTCGACCGCGTCGGCCGATGCGCAGCGGGTCCTAACCAGAATCTCGGCGCCGCGCTCGACCGCGGACTGGGCGTTGAGAACGACCAGCCGGGCGTCGTCGACCCAGCAGTCGGAATAGGCGAAACCCTTGCGGAAATTCCCTTTCAGCGGTTCACCCGCCGGATGTCGGGCGAGGTCGAGACCTTCGCACTTCGGCAGCGTCGTCCTGTGGCTCAGGTGATCGTAAAGGAACAGGCCGATCCGGATTAGCCAAGCCGGCCGCTGGCCGTCTTCGTGGGGAAGGACGAAACGCATCGGGCTGACGATGTGCGGGGCCAGCCGAAGCAGGACCTCGCGTTCGGCCAACGCCTCGCGGACGAGCCCGAAGCGGTAGTATTCCAGATACCGGAGGCCGCCGTGAATCAGCTTGGTGCTTGCCGACGAGGTGGCGCCGCCCAGGTCGCCCTGCTCGCACAGCACCACCGACAAACCGCGTCCCGCGGCGTCGCGCGCAATTCCGACCCCATTAATCCCGCCGCCGATGATCAACAGATCGACTGGTTCGCCGTCTTGCACCTCGGCACCTCCCATACTTTTCCGGCAACTGACAGGCCCAATTCCAACAATGAACGATTTGAACCATCTTTCAATGTTCGCGATGACGGGAACGGTAGTCAGGGATCGTCCTCCGGACAGCGGTCGACGACACTTGGCCGGCCCCCACAAGCCTCCCCGCCCATTTGTATTTTAACGATTCGGCGATAGAGGTCCCATGCCCAAGAGAGGTGGCGTTGCGGAGCAAAATGCCGAAGTTCTAAATCAACGCCGCCATGTCCGCTTTTGGCTATTTCCGGACGTTCTGAGGGCCGTTGATCTCCGTCCGCTTTACCCGTCGAAGCAGACATAACCGAAGGGTGCGATCAACGTCCGCTGATGACCCAACTCGGACAATACGGACTAGTGGCTGTGGGTCAATTTGGTCCTTTCTTGATTAAAAGGCTCTGACCTATAGGTGGAAATGTCCGTGGGGGTTGGTCAGCCTGATCGGGCCATTACTCCGCTTTCCAGCCTTCGCCCACAAGGCGATGGAGTTCCTCGCCGTTCATGCGCTCCAGCCCAAGTTCCGGCAGGATGTCGTTCTCGGCTGGGAAATCCCGCCCATAGAGGGCGGAGAAGAGGTTGATGCCCGCCTCGTGAAGCGGCATGGCGACACCGGCGGCGCGGCCGATGGCGACGCTTGGGACTAGGCCGAAGGGCACGTCCTCAACGACGTAGCGGGTATCGAGGGAATTTGGTCCGGGCGGCCCGCCGCGCCGCGCATGGATGGCGTCGGTCATCTCGGCGACCGGTCCCAGCGGCACGTGGAACGACAGGTGGATGTGCTCGCGAATCGTGCGCACGGTGACGCCATAGGCCTCGGCGACCGCAAGGCGCTCAACATCCATCGCCTCGATCAGGCGGCCCACGGTTCCCGTGATCAACTCATAGTTGGCCCACTCCTCGGCGCGCTCTATGCGCGTCAGGTTGCACAGAGAATTGGCCATGTGGACCGGCGGATTGAGATTGCTGAGCGATATGGCAAGAAGGTCGGAGCGCCGTTGGAAGTGGTCTCCGAACAGCGCCTGGCACACCTCTAAACCGCGATCCTCATCCGCCAAGGGCAAGGTCGAGACGTCCAGGGTCTTGCGGATGGTCGAGATACCGACCCCCGTTTCCCCTTGGGAGCGTCCTGCCAGGAAGGTTGTCGCCCAAGCGGCGATGGGAATCTGAACACCCCGCTCCGCCAGGAGTTTCGACAGATAAAGAGCGCTGAGCGAGCAATGCGAGCTGATGATGACGATTTGATCGGGGTGCAGGTGCGGGGCAGCCTGATCCATGACCATGCGGTGAGCGTTGCCCGGAACCGCGATCAATACCACGTCCGCGTTCTCCAGCGCCGCCTGACAGGTGGTCGCGATGGTTGGCGAAAAGTTGCCCGACACCTCTCCGCTGGCGGCCAGTGGCGCGCCCTCCGCGAACGCCTTGGTCGACTTTCCGGACGGTGACCAAAGGGTTGTCTGGTGCCCCTTGTCGGCAAGAAAAGCGATGTATCCGCGGCCTATGCCGCCGGCCCCAAGAACTGCTACCTGCATTCGTCTGTTCTCCTCAAAAGATGCAATCTAATTGGTGTGATCGACCGCGCAGCGCGCGGCGGCGAGCCAATGGCCCGTGGAAACCTCGGTCAGCCGCGAGTCCGGCTCTCCATAATCGAGGGTGGGATCCATCAAGAGGTGTTGGCGCGTACGCTCAACTAGCGGATCGGGTACCGAGATGGCAGACAATAGAACGCGCGTATAGGGGTGCAGCGGATTTTCGTACAACTCCCGGGTTGGCGCCAACTCGACGATCCGGCCGCGGTAAATAACCGCCACTCGATGGCAGATGTGGCGAACCATGTTGAGGTCGTGGGAAATGAAGAGATAGGTCAGGTCGAGCTCTTCTTGCAGATCCTGCAACAGGTTGACCACCTGGGCTTGAATGGAGACATCAAGGGCCGAGATCGGTTCGTCGGCGATGATAAGGCTCGGCTTGAGCGCGATGGCGCGGGCGATGCAGATACGCTGTTGTTGTCCGCCTGAGAACTGATGCGGATACCGTTTGGCAAAGGCCGGGTCAAGACCGACCTTGCGGAAGAGGTCGGCAACGTATTCTTCTCGCTCGCCCGGCCCCGGCATCAAGCCATGGATGACAAGCGGTTCGGCAACGAACCCACCGACGCGCATACGCGGATTGAGCGAGGCGTAGGGGTCTTGAAACACCATCTGAAAGCGCCGCCGAACCGGTCTCAGCTTCGCCGTCGTTAACCCGGTGATTTCCGCGCCCTCGAAGCGGATCGACCCCGACGTTGGCGGAACCAGCATGGTGACGGCGCGCCCGATGGTGCTCTTGCCGCTTCCCGATTCGCCAACCAGACCCATCGTATGGCCGCGCTCTATATCGAAACTGACATCGTCGACGGCCCTGAGATCGACCCCGGGCCGCCATAGGAATGGGTGCTGCAACGGAAAGGTCTTGACCAGATTGCGTACCGAGAGAAGCGGTGCCGGCTCTGCGTTCATGTCGAACCGCCATCGGCAAGCGACTGTTTGAGGTCATACCAGGCGGCGACCATATGACCGGCGGCGCCGTCCGCGACCTGATCGAGCGGCGGCACCTCGAGCAGGCAACGCTCGGTCGCATAGGGGTTGCGCGGCGCGAAGGGATCGCCCGGCGGCAACTCGCGGAGCGACGGCGGCGCACCGTCAATCTGCAGCAGGCGAGTCTGTCCCGAAGCGCCCTGGGGCAAAGAGCGCAAGAGCCCGAACGTGTAGGCGTTGCGTGGATCGGCGTAGACCGCTTCTACCGGCCCCCGTTCGACGATGCGTCCGGCATACATGACCTGAACGTTGTCCGCGATCCCGGCCACCACACCAAGATCGTGGGTGATCCAAATGACGGCCATGCCGAGCCTTTTCTTCAAGTCGCGGACCAGTTCCAGGATTTGTGCCTGGATCGTCACATCGAGCGCCGTCGTCGGTTCATCGGCGATCAACAGTTTCGGTTCGCAAGCCAGCGCCATGGCGATCATCACGCGCTGGCGCATGCCACCCGAGAACTCGTGCGGATATTGCCGGAGACGGCTCTTCGGAGACGGGATGTGCACGAGGTCGAGAAGCTCCGTCGCCCGCGCCGCGGACTGACGGGGCGTGAACCCGAGATGTTGTTCGACGCCCTCGGTCAATTGCCGCCCGATCGACAAGACGGGATTAAGCGACGTCATCGGGTCTTGGAAAACGAAGCCGATCTCACGTCCACGGACGCGCCTCACCTCTTCGGGGCCGAGCGTCAGCAGGTTGCGGCCTTCAAACAACACCTCGCCACGGACGATGCGGCCCGGCGGCATGGGGACGAGACCCAGCATCGATAGAACGTGGACGCTCTTGCCGCAGCCGCTTTCGCCGACGATGCCAAGCGTCTCGCCTTCGCCGAGGGTGTACGACACGTCGGTCACAGCATGGACGACGCCGCCTTCGACGTCGAACTCTACCGTCAGATCTCGGACTTCAAGGATATTCCCCATGAATTGGCTTTCAGACCTGCAGATACCCGTTGTCGGTGGTGGTTAGGAACTCACATCCGTCGTCCGTGATCAGCACCAAATCCGAATGCTGCAGGCCACCCCAGGGGGGAATGCGCAGATTGGGCTCGAAGGTGCACACCATGCCGGGTGCCAGCACGATCTTGGAGTCGGCATCAAGCGACGGATCCTCGTGGGCGCCCAGGCCCATGCCGTGGCCGATGCGCCCCGGCGTGTACTTCGCGTAGCCCAGGTCCGCGTAGGCCTGCTTGGCGGTGTCATAGAGCTCAGCCACCGAGATGCCGGGCTTGAACAAGGGCTTGGTGCGGGCTCGCACCTCCAGAATGGCGTCGTAAGCGGCCCTTTTCTCATCGTTCAAGGGGCCGACGGCCACCGTGCGTTCGTTTTCGGCATGCATGCCGTTGGCATTGGTCCAAATCATGATCAGCACCAGTTCACCCTTCTTAGGTTTGCGGCGCTTGGGATTGTCAGCGTTGATGGCCACCCGGTCGCCGGCCAGAGTCCAGCACCACAGGCCGTTGTGGACGCCGCCTTCCAAGCTGCCGAAGTCACAGACCTCGATGTCCGGATAGTCCTCGATCCATAGGCGGTTCATGGCCCCCATGGCCGCCACCGACGCCTGCTGCTCGTTGGCCCCGGCGGAAACGGCGGAGATGGCTGCATCCATACCAGCGTCAGACAGCTTCGCCGCGATGCGTATGCAGTCGATCTCGTAAGGTTCCTTGACCAGGCGGGACTTGGCGATCACGTCGGAGATATCGGAGAACGTGGCGTTGGGGAACGCGGCTTCGAACTGGCGCATCCGAGCGACAGGGAGGAAGTTTTCCTCGATCCCCAGTGGCCCGTCGGCGACGCCCAATTCGCTCAGAATCTCGCCCAGGGCTGTCAGCCAGTTGGGTCCCATGGTTTTTTTGATGCCCCAGGCGCCATAAAGCCGGATATCGCGCACCCAAGCCGACTCGTGGGAATGATCATCGCGCAGGGCGTGGACCAGGACCACGGGATCGCCCTTTGCGGGCAACACCGCGACGACGGGGTGGCTGTAGATGATCGGGTTAAAGCCACTGAGATAAAAACTGTTTTCCGGCTTCATGCAGATCATGGCGCCGATACCGCGCGCCGCAAGGTCCTCTTGCAGACGACGAATGCGGTCCTGGCCGACGGAATTCTGTTCCACGATTTTATGTCTCCTCCAGTTAGATTAAGGCTTGGTTCAACGCGAACCGCTCATTTTTGGGTCGAAATAATCTCGCATCCAATCCCCCAGCAAGTTGACACCGAGCACGACAAGGACGATCGCGACGCCCGGAAAGGTCGATAGCCACCAGCCGGACGAGATGTAGCCCCGTCCATCGGCCAGCATGCGGCCCCAACTGGCGTGCGGCGGCTGCACCCCTAGGCCGAGGAAGCTCAGGGCCGATTCGAGAACGACGACACGGGCCAGTTCAAGCGTGGCAACCACGATCGCGGCGGTCAGAACGTTGGGCAGGATGTGGCGAAAAAGGATCCGGGCGCGCCCCGCGCCGGCTCCTCGCGCGGAAAGCACGAATTCCTGCTCGCGCAATGACAAGACCTCGCCACGCGTGATCCGGGCGAACCGTGTCCACCCGGTCAGGGCAAGGACGATGACCAGGTTGACGAGGCTGGGCCCGAGGACGGCAATGACGATCAGCGCGAAGAGCAACAGCGGAATAGAGAGCTGAATATCGGCGATCCGCATGATGATTCGCTCGTTCCAGCCGCCGAAATAGCCGGCGACCAAGCCCAGAGAGACACCGATCGTTGCGCCTAACAGCACCGCCGTTGCCGCGACGAGGAGGGTGACGCGACTGCCGGTGATGATACGGCTTAGAATATCGCGCCCGATCTGATCGGCCCCCAGCGGGAAATCGCCAGGCCCGGAAAGAGACATCGTCGGGGGAGCCAGCCGCTTCTTCAGATCCATCTTTAAGGGGTCGTGCGGAGCCATGATCGGGGCGGCGAGCGCCGTTATCAGGAACAGGGCGACGAAAGTGGCGCCGAACAGGCCGGCCCGGCTGGCCACGAGGTGACGAAAAAAGCGGCTCACCGGTTGATCCTGATCCGCGGGTCCAACAGGCCATAGGTCAGATCGACCAGCAGATTAATCAAGATGAACATCGCCGAGATGACGGCAACCCCAGCCTGGACGACCGGGAAATCCTTGCTCTGAATCGCCAGCAGAATGACGCGACCGACCCCCGGCCACGAAAAGATGGTTTCCGTCACTACCGCTCCGCTGAACAACTCGCCGGCCAGAATGCCCAACATGGTCACCACCGGAATCAAGGCATTTCGCGCCACATGGCGCATGAAGACGAGGTGGCTGACCAGACCCTTGGCCCAGGCCGTGCGGATATAGTCTTCTTTTAGGATTTCGATCATGCTGGAGCGCAGAAGTCTGGCGATGCTGGCGCTCGTGAAGGTCGCCAAGGTGATCGCCGGAAGCACCAGATGGGCGAGAGTTCCCCGTCCCCCCGCCGGCAGCCAACCGAGTTGGACGGCGAAAACGAGAATGAGGATGATCCCGAGCCAGAAAATGGGCGTTGCTTGCCCTAAAAGCGCGGTCGTCATCGCGATCAATTCGAGGAAAGTACCGCGTTTGAGGGCAGCGACGAAACCCGCGATGACGCCGATCACCATCCCCATAACGAGCGCCACTAAGGAAAGCTGAATGGTCGCCGGAAAGCGTTCCAGAACAACGTCCATCGCCGGCCGCTGGTGGAGGAGCGATTCGCCGAAATTACCCCTGACGGCGTCCGCCAGGAAAATGGCGTATTGCTCCCAAAGCGGAAGATCGAGCCCCAGTGCATGGCGGAATTCGGCGAGATCCGCATCCGTTGCGCCAAGCGGAAGCATCAACACCGCCGGATCCCCGGTCAGCCGCGCCGCGACGAAAACCAACGTCAACAATCCCCATATGGCGATTAAGGCTTCGCCGAGGCGCGACAGAACGTACTTGGGCATAGATGCCCTCAGACATCAGCGTTAGGGCAATCAGCGCGGTTTGATGTCCATCGCTCTAAACCATTCGTCGCCACGCTTTTGCCAGCTGATGGACTTGGACTGTGCCCAAGTTTTCGGCTGATGGAACATGGAGACGTGCGGCGGATCGGCGCATATGGTCTCGGACGCCTCCTTGTAGAAACTCAGGCGTTCCTTCTTATTGGTCGTCGAGCGCGCCTTGGACAAGAGGTCCTTGAACTTCTGGTTCTCGTAATAGGCATACTTGTTGCCCGGCTCGAACAGGGTCAGAAGTCCATCCGCGTCCAGTGTCGGCCATGCCATCCCAAGATAGGCCATGTTGCCGAGATTGCCCGCCTTGCGGAACTTGGTCAGCCACTGGCCGAAATCCATCTCGATGATTTTGGCCTGGACGCCGACCTCACCCAACTGCGCGGCAATGATTTGGCCGATTTCCTCGCCTTGCAGATAACGCTTGGTCGGCACCTCGAAGTCGACCTTCAGGCCGTTCGGATAGCCCGCCTCGACAAGCAGCGCCTTGGCCTTTTTCGGGTCGTACGGAATCGGCTTCAAGTCGGGATTGAACCCGAAATAAGCCCCCGACATGGGCTGGCACCTGGCGATTGAGCCATGGCCGTCCCACAGGCTGTCGATAATGGCCTGGCTGTCGATCGCGTGGTTGATCGCCAGGCGCAGTTTCTGATTGCCCTTAAACGGAGGAATCAGGTTATTGAATTTGAGCATCATGAAGCGAATGCTCGGTTCGGCACCGGCTTCTGCGCGGCCGCTGGCGTTGATGCGGGCGATCTCTGACGGCGGGAAGCTGTGAATCAGATCGACCTCGCCGGCAAGCAGCGCGGCGATGCGGCTCGAGGCCTCGGGCATAACGCGGAAGATGGCGGTCTTGAACGTCGCTTTCGCGCCCCAATAATTGTCCTTGGCGCGCAGTTCAAGATGGTCGCCGCTCTTAAACGTGACCAGATCGTAGGGTCCCGTCCCCATCGCTTCGATAGCCGGGTTATGGTCCTGCGACCATTTCGGCGGCAAAAGGAAGAACATCGAAAGCTGGTCGGCGAGCGCCGCAAACGGCTTGTTGGTTATTAATTCGAGGGTCGTCGGATTGATGACCCGGACCTCCTTGATCGGCGTGAACCACGCCCTGATGCGCGCCTTGAGCTTGGGGTCGAGGACGCGATCGACATTCCACTTCACCGCCGCGGCATCCATCTTCTCGCCGTTCGGGAAGGTTACGCCGGGCACCAGTTCGAAGCGCCACGTCAGGTCGTCGACCGCGCGCCACGACTTCGCCAGGTTTGGCTTGAGCTTCAAGTCCGGGCCACGGATGACGAGTGAACTGTACAGATGGCTGATGACGCTGAGATCGGTATCGGCGGTTGCTGTCTTGTGCGGATCAAGGGTGTTGACATTGGCAACAAGCCCGATCGTAACCTTGTCCCCGGCAGCTTGCACCGTGTTCGAAACAAGAGCGGCCGTTGCGAGGAGCAGGCCACCGACGGCATACGCAAAAGCACGAATAATACGTGACATGAAAGATTTCTCCCTTTTGGTTAACGGACGCGGTCGGGCATATTGCATGGCAGCCGTTTTCGGATGCCGTTTCCTAATGGTGCCTAATCCGACGTCAACTTCGACGCAGAAATACGTAACGTAAGCAAAACTATACTGCACCCGGCTCGCTGTGCACAAGATCGCATCCGCTGCACCGGTGGCGTCGAGATTTGGTGCCGCTACGGGCCGCTCCCAGTGCTTGCCGTCCGCTCGGCTCTTGTCGAACCGGTTCAGAAAGAGGAAGCTGGAAAAGATAATCAAACATCGGCCTCGACTGAGCGATCTTGGAGGGTTAGATGCGGGTGACTGGCGGGCGGGAAATTCTTACCGAACTCGACGAGATTGTTGATCCCAAGCACACGGCGTTGATCATTGTCGACATGCAGAGAGATTTCTGCTCGTCGGACGGCTGGTTCGCCCGCCGCGGGGTCGATATCTCTTCCGTGCAGGCAGCGGCAGAGAATTTGGTGCCGCTGTTGGGCAACGCCCGCCAGGCGGGCGTGCTGCCGATTTACATTCAAATGCAGATTCTTCCGGGCTTCAAATCGCTGTCGGGATCGTATCTGCGTTTTCTCACCGAGATTGGGAAAATCATGGACTCTTCGGGCGAGAGTTTCACGATGCCCGGAACGCGCGGCGCTGAAATCATTGACGAATTGGCACCGCAAGAGGGCGAAATAGTGATCCAGAAATGGAGATCAAGCGCCTTCGTCGGCACCAGCCTCGATATGATCCTCAAGTGCAACGACATCAAGTCCGTCATCTGTTCCGGGGTGGCAACCCATGCCTGCGTCGATTCCACGGCGCGCGACGCCACATTTTACGATTACTACACCGTCGTGGCCGAGGATTGCGTCGCCGATTACGATTCGGAACTGCACAATGCGTCGCTTCAACTTTTGGCCCATCGTTTGGACGTAGTGTCGTCGAAATCAATCGGTCGTCTTTGGGAACAGCCGGTCGCCGCGATTGCGGGAGAGTAATCCCAGTGATCTTTGATGCTTCGTTCAATCGGTCGGAAGGCCGTAGATGTCGCGGGCCGTTGATTGCGAGATACGCTCCTCGGTCAAATCTCTTTGAACGAGGGTGCGCTCACGAGTGCCGGGATCGCCATATCCACCGCCCCCGGCGGAAACCACCGCCACGGATTCGCCGGCCGGGACGATGCAGTTCGGCCCCACGGGCGGCGTAACGCCGGCACTCCATTCCAGTCGGGAAATGCCGCCTGACCGGCCGCCGAACAATCCCAAGGGGGGCGTCTGGTTACAAGCACCCCACATGAAAACCCGTGCCTCGTGATCGACGGCTCGGATACGGCGCCTTACCGCCATGCCGCCACGGTATTTTCCGGTGCCGCAGGAATCCTCGACGAGCTCGTAGCGCTCGACCACCAGGGGATGTTGAGATTCAAGCGATTCGATGGGCTGATTGGCACCGTTCATGCAATGCGCCATGGTGGCGTCCATCCCATCCTTGGTGGCGCGTGCGCCCAGGCCACCGCCGACCGTCTCGTTGTAGACGTAGAATTTACCGGTGCGTGGATTGATGCCGCTGAAATTGACCAAGGCGCCCCCCGTGCTGTGGGAAACGACGCGGTCGGGAATCGCGGGCGCCAGCGCGGCAAAGATCATATCCGCGAGCCGTTGGCAGACCTGTGTGCGGCTGAAGACGGCGGCTGGTGCAATCGCATTGACCACTGAGCCCTCCGGCGCCGACACGTGGATCGGTCGGTAAAGACCCGCATTGGGTGGAATGCCGGGATCGACGAGGGCTTTCACCGCGTAGTAGATCAATGACAACAGCGCCGTCCACACGACGTTGATGGAGCTTCGCACTTGTGGCGGGTTGCCGGCGAAGTCAAAAAACAACTCATCGCCACGCACTTCGATCGCCACCTTGAGCTCCAAAGTGCCCTCGAAGGTGTCGCTGTCGAGACCGTCTTCGAATTGATACGAGCCATCCGGGATCAAGGCGATGCCGGCCCGTGTCCGCCGCTCCGCATAGTCGAGCAGGGCCTCGCAAGCAGCCAGCGTATGATCCATGCCGTATTTCGCACACACCTTCTCGAAGCGCTGGATGCCCATCCGGTTGGCCGCCATTTGAGCGCGGAAATCGTTGAGCCGATCACTCGGCACCTGGCAGTTGAGGAGGATCATCTCCATGACGTCCTCTTGCAGAACGCCCTCGCGATAGAGCCGCACCGGCGGAATGCGCAACCCTTCTTGGAAGATGTGCGCGTGGCCGCGATCGACGAAATCCGCATGATGCGCAACGTTGGTTGCCCAGGCGATAAACCGGCCCTCATAGAAGATCGGTTCGATGATTACGATGTCGTTGAGATGCGTCCCGCCGCCCGTATAGGCGTCGTTGCCAACGAAGGCGTCGCCGGCGCGGATGTCATCGAGCGGGTGGCGCTTGAGCACGTGATCGACGATGCCGATCAGCGAGCCGAGATGCATCGGAATGTGCTCGGCCTGGGCGAGGGTGCGTCCCTTGATGTCGAACAGCGCCGTCGAGCAATCGCGCCGCTCCTTTATGCTGGTTGAATAGGCGGCGCGGATCAGGGTCTCGCCCATTTCCTCGACGATCGTCAGCATGGCATTGCCGATGACCTCGACCGTGATCGGATCGACGGTCGGGCGGGCCGGACCCGGCGCCTGTTGATCGGGGGGCACGGTCATGTCGGCGACACCTCGATGATGATGTTGAGATGCGAATCGACGATTGCCGTCTGCTCGGGCAACACGAGCACGGTCGAATCCATCTGGTCGCTGAGCGCCGGGCCGATCAGCCGGTTCCCCGGCCGGAGCTGCTCTCGATCATACACCGGGCATGTCACGAAGCCGTTCGCTTCGGGGAAATATACGTCGCGCCGGCCGATAACGGCGGCGCCGGCGTCCGCCCCTTCATCGGGATAAACGGGCAGCGCCGCCTTGGGAACGATACCCGACGCCTCCAGGCGGAAGGTCGTTATCTGAACCGGCTCCTCCGCCGCAGTGTAGCCATACGTCTGGCGGTGCAGGCTTTCGAACGCCTGGCGCAGCATGGGCAGCATGGTTGCATCGATGGTGCCGGGTGGAAGCGGCACGCTGAGTTCATAGCTTTGCCCCGCATAGCGCATGTCGATGGCCCGTGCCAGCAGGCGGGCCTCGGGCGCAATCGCGTGGCGCTCGAACCAGTCGGCCGACTGGCTATGGAGGGTCGCGAACGCCTTGGCCATCGGTTCGAGCGCTGACTCGTCGAGCGCAAGGAGCCGCGTCATCGAGGTGTTGGTCCTGAGGTCGGTCAGCAACAGGCCAAGGGCGCTCAAGATTCCTGGATTCTTCGGCACGATGATACGCGGCACCTCGAGTTCCCGCGCCAGCCGGGCGGCGTGCACCGGACCGGCACCGCCAAACGCCACCAAGGTGTAATCGCGCGGATCGTGGCCATGCTGCACCGAGATCACGCGGATCGCCTTGACCATGTTGGCGGTAACCACGCTGACGATGCCCTGCGCCGTCGCCAATACGTCGAGTCCAAGGCGGTCGGCCAGCCCCTCGATCGCTCCTTTGGCGTCCTCTTGGAATATCTTCATCCGCCCGCCGAGTAGTTGCGTCGGGTTCAGTGTCTGGAGCACGACATTGGCGTCGGTGACCGTTGGCTCGTTGTTGCCGAGGCCGTAGCACACTGGCCCGGGGACGGCGCCGGCGCTCTCGGGACCGACCTTGAGAAGGCCGCCGCTATCGATATAGGCGATAGAACCGCCGCCGGCGCCGACGGTGTTGATGTCAAGCATCGGTGCCTTGATCGGGTATCCGTGCACTGTTGCCTGGCTGACCTGCTTCGGCTGTCCGTCGTCGATCAGCGACACGTCGCTCGACGTACCGCCCATATCGAAGGTGATCAGGTTCTCGAAGCCGGCCAGTCTTCCGATATGCAGCGCACCGACGACGCCCGTGCTGGGACCGGAGAGCAAGGTGCGAACCGGGGTTTCCTGGGCCGCCTCGAAGGAAATGACGCCGCCGTTGCTTTGTGTCAGGTGGGGCGGCACGATGGCGCCGATGTCGGCCAAGCGCGGACGCAGCCGTTCCAGATATGAGCTCATCACCGGGCCGAGATAGGCGTTGACGATCACTGTCGACAGCCGTTCGTACTCGCGGAACTCAGGCGCCACCTCGTGCGATGCGCTGACGAAGGCGGAGGGAAATTCCTCGGCGACGATCCGTTTCACCAGCTCCTCGTGCGTCGAGTCGAGATAACTATAGAGAAAGCAAATCGCCACCGACTCGACGCCGGCTTCCTTTAACCGGCGTACCGCCGAGCGCACCTCTGCCTCATCAATCGCTTTTTCGACCCGGCCGTCGAAGTGAATGCGTTCGCGAACCTCGATCCGCATGTCGCGCCGAACCAGCGGCTCGGGCTTGTCCGCTTGCAGGTCGTAAAGTGACGTGCGGCGCTGGCGGCCGATCTCCAACAGGTCGCGGAAACCTTCGGTCGTTATCAGTCCCGTCTGCACGCCTTGGTGCTGTATCAGCGCATTGGTTGCCACCGTGGTGCCGTGCCCGATATAAGTCACCTGAGGGGGCGCGTCTGTCTCGTTTCCCGCCCCTTCGCCGGCCGCCCTCTTCACCCCGTCTTCGATGCCCTTGGCAATGGCTTGAGACGGGTCGTCCGGCGTGCTGCTCACCTTCCAAACCCGGATCGCGCCGGTGCCCTCATTGAACAGACAGACGTCCGTAAAGGTGCCGCCCGAATCAACCCCAACCCGCCAACGCATCGCTTCATCAATCGTCAAGGGACCATCCATTATTCAAGCATTACGGGCTGCAAACGGCATCGTTACGTTAATCGTATTGACTGCGAAATCAAGGTGCCTTGCTTGTCGTCGCTTTTCGTCATTTCAATGGTTTAACGCCGCGGCGGCGTCCTAATCTCGCTTGGCATACCATTGACGCGATAATGTCCTCGCCACCTCGGTTATCTTGGCTGATCTTGGAAAAGGAAATCGTCGGAAATGTGTAATTGGTTGGCGAGATGGGCCCGAAAGAGGCGAAGAAATGTAGTTTCCTTAGTGGCAGAGTGAATGTACGCTTTCCATGGATTAGGAGGGCATCTGGGGAATGTCGGTTATTAATGGTTCCTAAGATGGCTCAAAAATGGTTGCGGGGGGGGACTCGGAGATGAGTGGATCGATGACGCATTGGGAACGGATCGAGGCGGCGCTCAAGGGCGAGGCGGTCGATCGGCCATCGATAAGCCTGTGGCGCCATTGGCCGGGCGAGGACGATACGGCCGAGGGTCTCGCCGCCGCCACCGTCCGCTGGCAGAAGGCACATGACTTCGATCTCGTCATCTATTCTTCAAGGGGGCTATCACGCCGCTCATCTGGGCTTCGGGCTTGCTCTATCTGTCCTACGACATATGGGGCGTCCTGGGGCTCGACGGGCTGTCGTTGGGATGGGTGGCGCTGGTTCACACCTTGGCCGCGTATCTCCTTCTCACTTTCCTGGCTGCCCATCTCTACCTGATCACCACCGGGCATACCGTGATTTCACAGCTCAAGGCGATGATTACCGGCTGGGACGAAGTCGAGGAGTAATACCTAGGACCAGTGGAATCAGAACCGATCGGGCCGATAGGGCGTGAGATCGATGCTGGGCTGTTGGCCGGTCGCCAGCTCGGTGATCAATTTGCCGGTGACGCCGCCTAGCGCAATGCCGATCTGGTCGTGACCGAAGGCAAAGAGCACATTGTCGTAACGCGGCGAGCGCCCGATCACCGGCTGCGAATCGACCATCGCCGGGCGCGAACCCATCCAGCGCTTCGCCCCTTCGACGTTGAGGCCGGGCAGGATGCCGCTGGCGTGACGTGTCAGCACGTCGGCGCGGTCGTAGTTGGGAGCCGCGTCGACGCCGGCAAACTCGGCCGTTCCGGAGGCCCTGAGGCCGCCTTCCATGGGGGTCAGGGCAACGCGCCGTTCAGACGCCGTGACGATGCTGTTGAGGGTGACACCGGGATTGGGCATCATCGAATGATAGCCCCGCATGGCCTGTAGCGGCACCGTGGCACCCAGTTCCGTCGCCAGTGGCTTTGACCAGGCGCCGGCGGCAAGCACGATCAGGTCGGCTTCGATGGCGCCGGCGTCGGTCAGCACCTTGCTGGGACCGTCCGGCCCCTTTTCGAAGCCGGTGACCGTCGCACGCTTAAGTATGCCGCCGTTTCGAACCACGTGCTCGGCGAAGGTCTGGGCCAGGCGTTGCGGGTTGACCGTGTAGGCGACGTCGGGAAAAAGCACGCCGTGCTTGACCGTCGGACCAACGGCCGGTTCGCGCTCGCGCACTTCGTCGCCGCTCAGCTCCTCGACCCGGATACCCCGGTTGCGACGCAAATTGAGGCCGTACTGGGCATGGGCCAGGCCGTCATCGCGTTCGAAGACGGAGAGCAGGCCGGTGTGCTTGATCAAGTCTTGGGCGCCTGACGCCTCGATCAGAGGCTTGTAGGCCTCAAAGAGACCCTTGAGGAGTGCGTCGCGGGAGTCGGCGATCTTTTCCACCCGCTTGACCGTGCTGTTTCTGATGTATCGGATGAGCCAGGGCAGGGTCCACGGCAGATAGGCCCAGCGGATGGAGAGGGGCTGCAAGGGATCGAACAGCATCTTGGGCACGTCCTTGATGATGCCCGGCGTCGCCAGGGGCACGATCGAGGCGATCCCGAGCGAGCCCGAGTTGCCCAAAGTGCAGCCGCCGCCGGCGTCGCCCTTGTCGATCATCGTCACCTGGAAACCGGCACGCTGAAGAGAGAGCGCGCAAGAGGCGCCGATGATGCCGGCGCCGATGATAGCCACACTTTTGCCGGACGCACTCGCGTCGCCGTTTGCCATGGATGGACCCTCCCCAATATTTCGTTCGGGCGCCAAGATAGCGACGTTCAAGAAAGCACGCAACCAAGGTATGAATGCCCGGAAGAGGACGATGCGCGGGCTAAAAACGATCGGGGCGGTAGGCTTCGATGTCCATTGAAGGCGGGCGTCCGGCGGCCAATTCGCCGATCAACTGGCCGGTGATGCCGGCGGTTGAAAGGCCGATGTGGTCATGGCCAAAGGCGAACAGCACGTTCCCGTGCTTGGGCGAGCGTCCGATCACCGGCCTGGAATCGGGAAGCGACGGTCGGGGGCCCATCCACGGTTCGAACCCCGCTGTGTTGACGCCGGGAAAAAGGCCCGCCAGCAGGCCGAGCAGGCGCTCGGCACGGGCATAAACCGGCGGTGCGTCGGCGGCAGCGAATTCGGCGAGGCCGGCGACTCGCAATCCGTGTTCCATGGGCGTGATGCCGACGTAGCGTTCACCCGAGATAACGCAGCGACTGGGCGTTACCCTTGGATCGGGGAGCATCACGTTATAACCCCGCTCAGCCACAAGGGGGAAGTTGGAGCCCAATTTTTGGGCCAGTGGCCGCGACCACACGCCGGCGGCGATGACCACCAGGTCACATTCGACGGAGCCGCTGCCGGTGAGCACTTGGCGCGCGCCCTCGGCACCGATCTCGAAGTCCGTTGCTTGGCGGCGCAACAGTGTACCACCCTGATCGGTGAAGTGGCGGGCCAGAACCTGGGCCAGGCGCAGGGGGTTCACCGTGCGCCCGACCTGGGGGAAGAAGAAGGCGTTTTTGACCGAGGGGCCGAGAGCCGGTTCCATCTCGCGTGCCTGATCGCCGCTCAGCTCTTCCATTTTGACCCCGCGGCGGCGGCGCAGGTTCAACCCATAGGCGCTCTGGGCCAGGGCCTTCTCGGTCTCGAAGACGTAAAGCATGCCGTCGCGCTTCACCATATCCTCGGCGCCGGCCTGGGCGAGCAGAGGCTCAAACCCGTCGTACATGCGCGACAAGAGCGCAAAGCGGGCATCGGCAATGTCTTCGACGCTGGGTTTGTTGCAGTTACCGAGGAAGCGCAGGAACCAAGGCGTCAGGCGTGGCGCATCCCGCCAGCGCAGCTTAAAGGGGGCGTCCGGATCAAGCAGCATGAGCGGTGCCTTGAGCGCCAGACCGGGCATGGAAAGCGGCACACAAGACGCGTAACCGAAGCATCCTCCATTGCCTGTCGATGCCTCCTCGCCCGGTCCCCGGCGGTCGATCAGGGTCACCGCGAAGCCTTCGCGCTGTAGATAAAGCGCTGAGCAGACTCCGACGATACCGGCGCCAATGACCGTGGCGCGACGGCCTTTCCCGTTCGTCTTGGACATGGATTTCCCTTATTGCCAGCGCATTGCCACCATACTGGGTGACGCCGATAGTGAATACAACCGCTTTTCCGCGGTGACCCGAAGGCCGCCTGGCTTTATAGTCGCGGCGGCAAACATCGCCCGAGGAGGAATACATGGAGCCAGACAATATTGCACGCGCTGCCGATACCCTTGCCGAGGCTTGGCGTGGCCACACGCGTATCGAAGCCTTGCCCGAGGATTATCGGCCGGCGACCGCGGAAGAAGGATTTGCCATCCAGCAAGCGCTGAACGACCGCCTCGGTCGCGAGACGGTGGGCTGGAAACTGGCCCACAGCAGCCCGCCGGCGATGGCGCGCATCGGCGTGACGACGCCGCCGCCCGGGCGTCTCTTTGCCCAGACGGTAAAGAATACGCCGGCCGTCTACGGCCCCCATGAGCTGCACGCTCCCAGGCTTGAGCCCGAATTCGCCTTTCTTCTGGCGCGCGACCTGGCGGTTGGCGACGGGCCTTGTACCGAGGATCAGGCGGCGGCGGTGGAGAGCCTGCACCTGGCCATAGAGATCGCTGATTCCCGCTATCACGACCCCAAGGCAGTGGGCATTCCCAGTTCCATCGCCGACAATATGGGCACCGGCGGTTTCATCGTCGGCCCCGTCGTTACCGATTGGCGCAACGCGAACCTGCGATCCGGCCCGGTGCGCCTGTTGGTCGATGGCAAGGTGGATGCCGAGCAGATGGCGACCGACGATCGCTGCGACCCTTTGTGGGTCCTGGCCGAAGCGGCGACCAACCTGGCAAGCCATGGCGAGCCCCTGCGCGCCGGCCAGTACATCTCGACGGGGGCCCATGTTGCGCCCCATCCGGTCCCCCTCGGCCACGTTGTGGTCGCCGATTTTGGCGATCTTGGCGAGGTCAAGGTGACATTGGAGGCGTGATACCAAGGAGCGTTCGGTTGCAATGCTCGGCGAAGGAGCTAGAATTCGCCTCGATTTAACCATCCCGCTAAGCGTGAGGAGCCCGCCATGGCCATAGAAATGATTGAAGGCTCGTTCGTCGCCCTCATCACACCTTTCAACCGCGACGGATCGGTGGACTTCGAAGGGTTCCGCACATTACTTGATTTCCAGGAAAAGAACGGCACCGCCGCCGTCCTTATAATGGGCTCGACCGGCGAGGTCTCGATGTTGAGTCCCGAAGAGCGGCGCCAGATTATCTCTCAGACAGCGAAGATGAAGACCGGCGCAATGAAGTTCTTCTACGGCTGCACCGGTAACAACACCGCGGGCACCATCGAGTACGTCGAGTATGCCGGCAAGGAAGGGGCCGACGGCGCCATCATTGCCGTTCCCGCCTACATCTGCCCGCCCGAAGAAGACGCCGTCAACTACGTCCTTGAGGTCTGCGACGCGTCGACCATTCCGGTCGGTTTCTATAATAATCCACCCCGGGTGAAGACCGACATCTCGCCCGAAGGCGTGCTGCGCATGGCCGAGCACCCCAACATGGTGCTGGTCAAGGAGGCGACGTCCAGGGTCGGCCAGATTGCCAAGCTTGCCGCCGCCAAACCCGACATGGGCATTATGTGCTGCGATTCGCCCAACCTGGGCCTGACTATTTCGGTGATGGCGCTGGGCGGCCAGGGCACCGCCAACATGACCGGCAATATCCTGCCCCGCGAACTTGCCACCATTTCCAAGCCATGGCGGAACTACGACGACGCCATGGCGTGCCGCGCCGCCTGGCTCAAGAACCTGCCGATGCTGCATTACACCTATTCGGAGATCAATCCGGTGGCCTTGAAGACGGTCATGCGCGCCGTCGGCCTGCCTTCCGGCGATCTGCGCCGCCCCCTAACCCTGCTGGAGGGGCCACGCCTGCAAGAAGGCCTCGACATCATCCGCGATCTCGGCGTCGCCGAGGCCTACGGCTACAAGCTGCCGGGCACCACCCGCGCGGCGGCGGAGTAGGGGCCCCAAGGCGTATCCTCATAAGGTGGATGAGAGCGGACAGGCTTGCTACCAGCGCGGCCGGCCGTCTATCAGTTCGATCGTATTCTCAGCCGTTGCCGGTTTTGCCATGTAGTAGCCCTGACCGTAATGGCATCCCAGATTTCGCAAGGCGTCCATTTGCGCCTTCTCCTCGATGCCCTCGGCGACGATATCCATTTCCAAGGCGAGGGCGAGTTGCGCAATGCTACCGACAATCCGTTTGCTGTTCTCGGACTTGTCCATATTGAAGACGAAGGAGCGGTCTATTTTTAGTGTGTCCAGCGGGAATTGATGCAGATAGCTCAAGCTTGAGTACCCGGTGCCGAAATCGTCGATGGCGATTGAAACGCCCAACTCCTTAATTTTCTTCAACGCCACCGCGGCATGTTCGGGTGCTTCGACCAACAGCGTTTCGGTCATCTCCAGTTTAATGTTCGCGGGGTTAACGCCGCTTTGTTCAATGATTGTCGCCAAGCGATCAATCTCGGTCAGCTCTGATAACTGCAGACCGGAGACGTTTACGCTCATGAAAGGTGGTGGCAGATCCGGGAACACAGCGCTGAAATGGCTGGCGAACCGAAGTTGATCGCGTAACCCGATTTCCAACGCCCAACGGCCAAGCTCCACGATCAAACCCGTTTCCTCCGCCAGCGGAATGAATTCCATTGGCGAGATGAGTTCACCATCTTTTCTTTGCCGCCGCATCAATGCTTCGAAACCGACGATATGACCGCTATCCAGCGATACGATAGGCTGGTAGTGCAGTTCAAATTCCTCGACCTCAAGCCCTTGGCGCATGTCCATTTCGATGTTGATTCGGCGCAGCGCGAGATTGCGGATTTCTTCCAATGACGGGTCTATCTCACCCGATTCGGTCTTCATGCCGGAAAGCTGTCGCTGCACGTCGCGAAAACGCGTCAGCACGACCCTCAACAACAAATTCATCAACGGATCGGCGGACGCTAGGGGCTGTATGAACCGGGACGGCTGAATAACAATGACCTCGGTATCTTCCCTCGCCGTAACCGTTGCCGAGCGCGGCGCGTCGTCGATCATGGACATTTCGCCAAATATCTCGCCCTTGCCCATTTCCGCGATAACCACGTTTTTGCCGCCTCGCGTGGCCGTAACCTCTACTTTCCCGCGCTCGATGATGTAGGCGTTACGCCCACGGTCGCCCAGCCGGAATATCTCCTCCCCGGCCGCGAACCTTCTCGAAAAGATCGTCTCGGGCATCCGTTTGCGTTCCTTAGCCCCAATCGTCCCCGTAAGCTAAACTCATTTTGCAGATGAATTGTAGGATGGTCCACTCGGCGTCGTCGCGGAGGTCGGTCACGCAACCGCCGTTTCCGCGCCTTCCTTCGCCATGCCAAACCGGTCGGGCGTCAGTTCTCCGATATCGAAGGCGGGGTCCTTACCCGTCGCCAGGTCGGCGATCATGGCGCCGGTGATGGGTGACAGGCATATGCCGTCACCCTCGTGGCCGGCCGCGACAAGCAGGTTTTCAACAATTCCGCTGCGACCGACGATGGGCTTGCCGTCGGCGACATAGGGGCGAAATCCTGCGAAGCAGCGCAATACCCGTGCCCCGGCCAGCAACGGCACCCGCTTGATGGCCTCGGATATCAGAGTGGCGATGCCTTCCGGTGTCGAACGGCTGTTGTAGCCGACGAAGGCCCGGGTGCTGCCCATCATGGTCTGGCCGTGGGCCGAGGTGCCGAGGGAAAAGCCATAACCAAGGCGGATCACCGGGTCGTCGGAAGCCTTCACGGCTTCGGCGTCCTGTTTGACGGTCAAGTACTGGGCCGAGATCAGCTTCATGCCGGTAAAGGCGCCGCCGCGGTCGGTCATGACCAGCTCGCCGCGCCTGGGCACCACCGGGATATCGACGCCGACCATGGCGCCCAGCGGGCGGCTCCACACCCCGGCGGTGAAAAGGAAGTTCTCCGCCACCACGCGCCCGGCCGCGGTGTCCATGGACTTGACGCGTCGACCGTCTAGCTCGAAGCCGAGGGGCGGAGTGTTCCAGAACGTGCGCGTACCTTGGGCGACGGCGCCCTGGACCAGGGCAAAGGTCCACATCTGGGCGTTAATCGTGGCCTCGTCGGGTGCATGATAGGCGCCGTAGAGGTCGGGGCTGAGGGCGGGCTCGGCTTGGCGCAAACGCTCTCCTGCCAGATAGGTTGTCTCGGTCCCCACATCGCGGAGTTCGGCGGCATGGCGCCCGGCGGCTTCGGCGACCGTCTCGTCCTCACAGATCATCAGCCCGCCGTTGACCTTGTATTCGAGACCGCCGCCAAGATCGGCGACACATTCGGGAAACAAGGCCTTGCTGGCCACCGTCAGCTCCATCATCAGGCCGGGCCGCTTAGTGGTGCCACAGATGGAGCCGTTACACGCACCCGACGAGCCGGCCGTCGGCATCTTGGCGTCGAACACCGCTACCTTGAGTCCGCGCTTGGCGGCCTGGTAGGCGCACGAAGCTCCGACGGCACCGCAGCCAACGACGGCCAGGTCCACTTCGATGACGGCCATGAAATCCTCCCTCCGTCCCGTCTTAACATCGGGACGCGGGGCTGATATTAACACCTAGTGCTGATCGGGGGACCCTGCACATGACGAAAACTGCATCGACAACGCCGGCGCGCCACGCGGTGGTCATTGGTGGCGGCATCGTCGGCGTCTGCTCGGCGCTCTATCTTCAACGCGAGGGTCTACGGGTGACGTTGATCGAGCGCGACGAGCCCGGCGATGCCTGCTCGGCGGGCAATGCAGGCAACCTTGGCATCGCGTCGTGCGTCCCGTATTCGCTGCCCGGCATGATGTGGCGGGTGCCGGGGCTCTTATTGGATCGAACCTCGCCGCTCAATGTGCGCCTCAGCCATTTTCCCCGCGCGACGCCTTGGTTCCTGCGCTTTCTCCTGGCCGGAAGCCACCGAAGGGTGGAGGAAATCTCCGACGCACTGCGCAGCCTCATGCGGCTGCTCTATGATGCCTACGCGCCGCTTTTAGACGATGCCGGGGCGCGCGATTTGGTGCAGAACGTCGGTCGGTTGCAGGTCCACGAAAGCGATAAGGGTTTCGCCGGCAGCCGCTATTCGATGGATATCCGGCGTCGCCGCGGCATCGAGTTCCAAACGCTGAGCGGCGACGAGGTGCGTGAGATAGAACCGGCCTTGGGACCCGCCGTCACCGCCGGTTATTACATCCCCGAGGCCAGTCATTGCGTTAATCCGTCGCGCCTGGTCAAGGTCTTGGCCGAATGTCTGGTCCGTCGTGGCGGCACACTGCTGCGCCAGACCGTCAAGGGCCTTGAGGACGGCGCCGACGGCACCGGATCTGTTGTCACCGATGCCGGGCGCCATTCGGCCGACGCCGTGGTCCTTGCCGCCGGTGCCTGGTCGGGGCGACTGGCCAAGCAACTGGGGACCCGGGTGCCGATGGAGGCCGAGCGCGGCTATCACACCATGCTGCCCAATTCGGGTGTGGGCATGAAAATTCCGGTGACGGCGGCCGACCGCTTTGTCTCGCTGTCACCCATGGAGCACGGACTCCGGGTCAGCGGCATGGGCGAATTCGCCCCCATCGACGCACCCGCCGACTGGCGCCTTGCCCGGGTCGTCGTCGAGCACGCGCACCACCTATTGCCGGGACTTTCGGAAGAGGGCTCCCACGACTGGATGGGGCCGCGCCCGGCGCTGCCCGACGGCAAGCCGGTGATCGGTCGCTCCCAGCGCCACCCTTGGGCCACTTTCGCATTTGGCCACGGCCATGTGGGCCTGGGAACCGGCGCCATCACCGGGCGTATCGTCAGCCAACTTGTGGCCGGCAAGCCGCCCGAGGTCGATCTGGAGCCCTTCCGGCCCGACCGCTTTTGAAAATTCAAAGAGGAGTAATCTCTCATGAACCAGGGTAATGGCGACGGAAGACCCTTCGCGGGCATCAAAGTCATCGATCTAACCCACGTGCTGGCCGGACCCTACTGCGCCTATCAGTTGGCCGTTCTGGGGGCGGAGACGGTCAAGGTGGAGCCGCCGGTCGATGGCGACATGACACGCGTATCGGGTGCCGTCCGCGAACTCAACGAGCGCGGCATGGCGCCCTATTTCCTGACCCAGAACTCCAACAAGCGGTCCCTTACCATGGATCTCAAGACCGAGAAGGGGCGCGAAATTCTAAAACGCCTTATTACTGGCGCCGACGTCGTGTTGGAGAATTATCGGGCCGGGGCGATGGGTGCCATCGGCCTCGGCTACGAGGATATGAAGGCCCTCAACCCGACTCTCATTTACTGCTCCATGACCGGTTACGGCGGCACCGGGCCGAAGGCCGGCCACACGGCCTATGACCAGGTGATCCAGGCGGCCTCGGGTTTGATGAGCGTTACCGGCACGCAGCAGACGGCACCCAACAAGGTCGGTGCGCCGGTGATCGACTATGCGTCGGGCATCACGGCCGCCTTTGCCGTCGCCAGCGCCTTGTTCCAGCGCGCCAAGACCGGCACCGGCCAGCACATCGACTTTTCCATGCTCGACACCACACTGGCCCTGATGGGCACCAATGTGACGTCCTATCTTTTAAACGGCACGCTGTCGAAGCCGTCGGGCAACGCCAATCCGCTCTATGCCGCCAGCAGTTGCTTTGAGACCGCCGACGGCCTTCTCATGCTGGGCGCCTTCAACCCCGATCAGAACCGGCGCCTGTGGGAGGCCCTGGGCCGACCCGATCTGGCCGCCATCGATACCTGGCAAGCCCTGCAGGACAAGCGCGAGATGCTGGCGGACGAGTTGGCGGTGATCCTTAAGACACGCACCGCCAAGGAATGGGAAGACCTGCTCAACGACATCCCAGTGCCGGCGTCACGGGTCCTGGGCATCGACGAGGCTTTGAGCCAAGAGCAGATCGGGCACCGGGGTATCCTTCACCGCCACGACAGCGTCCCCGGCGTCGACGGCCCGGTGACCGTGCCGTTGGCCGCCTTTACCTACGACCACGGCGGACCCAGTATCGAAACGCCGCCGCCGTGCCTTGGCGCTGATAGCGACGCCGTGCTGGGCGAATTGGGCCTGGGGGCCGATGAAATCGCGGCACTCCGCGACGAAGGCGTGGTTTAGCCGGAAGGCGAGGGCGCCGCCGTTACAACAGGCGTGCCGGGTCGAACAGAGGGCGTTCGGGCTCGTGGCCTAAAATACGTTGGGCCAACAGCCGCGTCATGTAGGGGCTGAGCGTATAGCCGCCATTCATGCCGCCGATGATGAAGGCATCGTCCATGCCGGGCAGGGGACCGATCACCGGCATGCGGTCGGCGACGTAGGTCTCAAGGCCAATCCAGGCACGAACCAGACGGGCCTGCGCCAAGGCCGGGATGGCGTGAAGTGCTACGCGGATGTTGCCGACCACGCTGGCGGGGATGATCTCGACGCCGCCCCGCGCCAAATCGCCGATTGCCGGCCAGCCCCCGCCGAACAACACCGTGCCGTTCGCCACCTGTTTCACCGAAAGGCGCTGGTTGGCGGTGCGCATGACCGTGTTGATGATGGGTGGCAGGCGCTCCGAAACCACCATCTGCTTGACGTCGCACAGGATGGGAAACTCGAGGCCCAGCCAGCGCGCCATCGGGCGCAGCCAGACGCCGGTGGCGAGGACCAGGCGTCGGGCCGCGACGACGCCGGAAGCGGTCGGCACTTCGTAGGCGCCGGCGCCGCCCTCGATGCCGCTAACCTCGGTCTCCTCGCGGATGTCCACGCCCGCGCTCTCAAGCGCCACGTGGTAGAGGATGCCCGCCAAGGTGGAGTTGCCATAGCCATCCAGCGGACAGTAGGTGGCGCGGATCACGTGATCCGACAGGCCCGGCTCGAAAGCGCGTGCCCGCTTGGCGTCGACCATCTCAATGGGCATGCCGACGGCCCGGCGCTCGTCCAGGCGATTTTCCAACAACGCTACCTCGTCGTCGCGGAAGGCCAGCATAAAGCCGCCCGTCTGGCGGTAGCCGGCATCCCCGTCCAGCCATTCGGCGGACGTCTCCCACAGTTCACGGGCGCGCAGGAAATAGGGTATCATGACCGGCGGCTTATCGTGCATTGTCATGCCGCCGGCGTTGGCGCCCGAGGCCTGCCGGCACAGTCGTCCGCGCTCGATCAGCACGACCCGCATGCCGCCCCTGGCCAGGTGGAGCGCCGTACCACTGCCCATGACGCCGCCGCCGATGACAGCCACGTCGAATGTCGCCGAGACCTCCATGCCGTTAACCGTCCCACCCCGATGCCGATGGGCAATCATGCCACCCGGGCCGAGCTCGGACAAGGCGCCCTGCCTCGTGACAGACGCCGGCCATCCGTGACATAAGACGGGATATCAACCGTAGGAGGCGACGTTTCGACAATGTCCAATCGGGGTGCCTTGTACGTGGTCTGGGGAAAGGTCGACAAGACCATCCTTGATCGCTCCATCGCCTCCTTGAAGGCCCACCATCCCGAACTGCCGGTCCATATCGAGCGTCTGCCCGACGGCGCCACGCTATTGGACAAGGCGCGGATGTTGGACTTCACGCCCTTCGACGAGACCGTCTTTCTCGACATGGATACGGTGGTCCTGGGCAACCTCGACTTCGGCTTTCGCAAAGGGCGCGAGGTCGGCCTGGCGCTTTGTATCTGCGAATGTCCGTGGGCACGCCGTTATGGGGGACTGACCGGTGATCTGGTGGAATACAACACCGGCGTCATGTTTTTCACCAACAAGGCCAAGCCAGTCTTCGATGCCTGGACGGGCCTCGTCGCCCATGTCGATTCGAGCATCGTCTTTCAGGCCGGGGGCGAGTACGTGAAGATGCCGCTCAACGATCAGGCGGGATTTGCCAAGGCCATTGACGATACCGGCTTCGTGCCCTACGTCCTGCCGCTCAACTGGAACTTCCGCCCGCGCTGGCACAAGTCCTGGTTCGGACCCCTTAAGGTGTGGCACGACTATGCCCCGGTGCCCGATGCCCTGGCGGAAAATAACACCCGCCAGGCCGACCCCAACGCCATCATCGGGTTTGCCGTGCTGCGCGACGAATAGACAGCCGTAGAGGAAACCCACCCATGAAGACTTATAAAATCGCCGTCATTCCCGGTGACGGTATCGGCAAGGAAGTGGTACCCGAAGGCGTGGCCGTATTGGAGGCCCTGGGACGGCGTTTCGATATCGGCTTTGAGTGGGGCGAGTTCGACTGGAACTGCGAACGGTATTTAGAGACCGGGCGCATGATGGCGGAAGACGGCATCGAGCAGCTATCGGCCTTCGACGCCATATATCTGGGGGCCGTGGGCTGGCCCGAGGTTCCCGACCACGTTTCGCTTTGGGGTCTCCTCATCCCTATCCGGCGTTGCTTTCAGCAATACATCAACCTGCGCCCGGTGAAGTTGTTCGAGGGCGTACCGACGCCGCTTGCCGGCCGTAAGCCGGGTGACATCGACTTTATTTGCGTGCGCGAAAACAACGAAGGTGAATATTCGGAGATCGGCGGCCGCCTCTATCGGGACTCGGCCGAAGAGATGGCCGTTCAGCAAAGCGTGTTTACCCGCAAAGGCACGGACCAGGTTCTGCGCTATGCCTTCGATCAGGCTCGGGCGCGGCCTAAGAAACACCTGACCTCGGCCACCAAATCGAACGGCATTATCCACACTATGCCTTTTTGGGATGAACGCGTCGTCGAGGTGGCCAAGGACTATCCCGATGTGCGCTGGGACAAGTACCACATCGATATCCTGACGGCGCACTTCGTCGCCCATCCCGACTGGTTCGACGTGGTCGTCGGCTCGAACCTGTTCGGCGATATCCTTTCTGACCTGGGCCCGGCGGTGGCCGGCACCATCGGTATTGCGCCGTCGGCCAACATCAACCCCGAGGGGGACTATCCTTCCATGTTCGAGCCGGTGCACGGCTCGGCGCCCGACATCGCCGGAAAGGGCATCGCCAACCCCATCGGCCAAGTGTGGTCGGCGGCCATGATGCTCGACCACCTGGGCGAGGACGAGGCCGCGGCAACCCTGGAGAACGCTATCGAACGCGTGCTGGCGGACGGCGGCACCCGCACCTGCGACATGGGCGGCACGGCCAATACCCGCGAGATGGGCGAAGTTCTTATTCAGGCAATCACGGACTGACGCTGGGTTGGCGCCAACGCCGCTAGTTGCCATATAATCGAGAGCTAAAGAATTCGGCCGGGCCGACCAAGGCGCGGTGAGGGGGAGTAGTTTCACCATGGCTGCCATCGAGCCGACATTCCAGATGTGGGTGGTATTCGCCATCATCGTCGGGGCCCTGGCGCTCTATGCCCGCGAACGCGTCCCCATGGAGGTGACGTCGATAGGCGTGGTCTGCGTTCTGTTGCTGTTCTTCCATTTCTTCCCCGTGGCGGACGAAGACGGCGCCAACCGGCTGGAGGCGAGCCGTCTTTTGCTCGGCTTCGCCAATCCAGCCCTCATTGCCGTGGTAGCCCTTCTGGTCATGGGACAGGGCATGGTCCGCACCGGCGTGCTGGATCGTGGCGCGCGACTGGTGCTGGGCCTGGGAGGCGGTGGCGCCTGGCTGCCCTTGGTTCTCACCCTGACCGCTGTCCTCGTGGTGAGCGCCTTTCTCAACAACATTCCGGTCGTCATCATCTTCATCCCTATCATGCAGGCCCTGGCGGCGCGCTTTGGCCAGTCAGTCAGCCGGTTAATGATTCCCTTGAGCTACGCCGCCGTTCTCGGTGGTATGACGACGCTCATCGGGTCGAGCACCAACCTCTTGGTTAACAGCGCCCTCATCGAGATGGCGCAGCGGCCCTTCTCATTCTTCGATTTTACCGTGCCGGGGTTGGTCCTGGCGGGCACCGGCCTGATCTATGTTGTGTTCGTCGCACCGCGCTTGTTACCGGTGCGGGAATCCCTGGCCGACGTGCTCTTGGAGGGTCGGGGCAGACAGTTCATCGCCCAGATCACACTGTCGGCGGGCTCGGACCTAGTGGGCAAGGGTGCTCCGGGCGGCATCTTCCCCGGCCTGTCGGATATGACCGTGCGCATGGTGCAAAGGGGCGAGCAGCCCATCTTGCCGCCGTTCGAGGATTACGCCGCCCGGCCCGGCGACGTCTTGGTGGTCGCGGCGACGCGCCAAGCCTTGACCGAGGCCCTGGGTGAGGACCGCGGGGTGCTTTTTCCCGACCTGCAGGACGGCCACGAAACGGAAGCAGATAGCGAACGGCCCTGGGAAGCCGGCGATCAAATGCTGGCCGAAGTGATGGTGGCGCCGGCGTCGCGTTTCATCGGCCAGACCCTGCGCCAGATCGGCTTTCGCTATCGCACCCAATGTATTGTCCTTGGGGTGCAGCGGCGCTCGCGCATGTTCCGGACCCGCATGACCGATATTCGTCTCCAGGCCGGAGACGAGCTTTTGATCCAGGGACGACCCGACGACGTGGGCCGGCTGAAGGCGGACCGCGACGTCGTGTTGATCGAGTGGTCGGCCCAGGAATTGCCCGCCCTTGATCACGCACCCAGCGCCAGCCTCATATTCCTGACCGCGATCAGCATGGCGGCGATGGGCATCCTACCGGTCGTCGTCGCGGCGCTCGCCGGCGCCGCCGCCATGGTAGGGATGGGGGTGCTCAATGTGCGCCAGGCGGCGCGTGCGATCGAGCCCAACATCGTCACCACCATCGTCGCTGCCTTGGCGCTTGGCGTTTCCCTGCAAGAAACGGGCGGCGCCAGCTACCTCGCCTTGGTTCTTTCCGATGCGCTGCATGGGGCGGCACCGGCGGTCGTGCTTTCGTTCTTCTTTCTCCTTGTGGCGGGGCTGTCCAACCTTATCAGCACCAAGGCCTGCGCGGTGCTGTTTACGCCCATCGCCGTCGATCTGGCCCTGGCCCTGGGTGTCGCGCCCGAGGCTTTCGCGGTGGCCGTGGTGTTCGCCGCCAACTGCTCGTTTGCCTCGCCCATCGGCTATCAGACCAACCTTTTGGTCATGGGGCCGGGCCACTACCGCTTCACCGACTTTTGCCGCGCCGGGGTGCCGCTGATATTCCTGATGTGGATCGTCTTCTCACTCTTCGCGCCGTGGTACTACGGCCTGTGAGGCAAACTTCGCCGATTGCCGATTGACGCCCTACGAAAGGCCTCGCTATAAGGTCTGTGGGCCACGGCCTCCCAACGGGCCGCGACCCTTCTGTGAGGAAGGGAATAGACGTCATGGATACCCCCGCGCGGCCGGACCGGCGTCCGGCCTCACCCAATTTCTCCTCAGGTCCTTGTGCCAAGCGTCCGGGCTGGTCGACGGCCGCACTGTCAGACGCGCTGATCGGGCGCTCGCACCGGTCCAAGATCGGCAAGGCCAAACTGTTCGAGGTTATCGAGCGTTCGCGCGATCTGCTTGGCTTGCCCGACGACTGGCGGATCGGCATCGTGCCGGCGTCCGACACCGGGGCGGTGGAGATGGCGTTGTGGTCTTTGTTAGGCCAGCGCGGTGTCGATATGCTGGCCTGGGAGAGTTTTGGTAGCGGTTGGGTCACCGACGTCGTCAAGCAGCTCAAGCTTGATGATGCGCGCATCATAGAGGCCGACTACGGACAGCTTCCCGACCTGGACCAGGTCGATTTCTCGCGCGACGTGGTGTTTACCTGGAACGGCACTACGTCGGGGGTTTGCGTGCCCGACGGTGAGTGGATCGACGATGGGCGCCAGGGGCTTACCATTTGCGACGCCACCTCGGCGGCCTTCGCCGTCGCCCTGCCGTGGCACAAGCTCGATGTCGTCACCTATTCGTGGCAGAAGGTGATGGGCGGCGAGGCCCAGCACGGCATGCTGATCTTAAGCCCCAACGCCGTCGAACGGCTGGAAACCTACACCCCACCCTGGCCCCTGCCCAAGGTCTTCCGCCTGACCAAGGGGGGCAAACTGATCGAAGGCGTATTCAGGGGCGAAACCATCAACACGCCGTCGATGCTGGCGGTCGAGGACGCCCTGGACGGCCTGAAGTGGGCCCAGTCCATCGGTGGCGGTCAGGCCTTGATAGGCCGCGTTGGCGATAACGCCGCCGCCATCGCGGCCTGGGTCGAGGCGACGGCTTGGGTGGATTTCCTGGCCCGCGACGCGGCGACCCGCTCGCCGACATCGGTGTGCCTGGGAATTGTCGATCCCTGGTTCGCCGGCCTTGATGACGAACGCCGCGCCGCCGCCGCCAAACGTCTGGCGGCGATAGTGGAAGAAGAAGGCGTGGCCTACGACGTTGCCGCTTACCGCGACGCCCCGCCGGGCCTGCGCTTGTGGGCCGGTGCCACCGTCGAGACGGCGGATCTGGAAGCGCTGTTCCCGTGGCTCGACTGGGCCTACTCCGTGGTCAAGGCCCAGGCCGCGACGTGAGGAGGATGCCATGACCAAAGTCCTGATTGCCGACAAGATGAGCCCCCGCGCGGCCGAAATTCTGGCCGACCGCGGGATTGAGGTGGATGTAGAGGCGGGCCTGGATGAGGCTCAGCTCAAGGCCCGCATCGGTGCTTACGACGGTCTTGCCGTGCGATCGGCGACAAAGGTGACAAAGGAGGCCTTGGAGAGCGCCGAGGCGCTCAAGGCCATCGGCCGCGCCGGCATTGGCGTCGACAACATCGACGTGACGGCGGCCACGGCGCGCGGTATCTTGGTTATGAACACGCCTTTCGGCAACTCGATCACTACCGCCGAGCACGCCATTGCTCTGATGTTCGCCCTGGCAAGGATGATCCCCCAGGCCAATTCCTCGACCCACGCCGGCAAGTGGGAGAAATCGCGCTTCATGGGCGTCGAATTGATGGGCAAGACCTTAGGCATCATCGGTTGCGGCAACATCGGCTCGATCGTGGCCGACCGCGCCCAGGGGTTGAAGATGAAGGTCGTCGCCTACGACCCCTATCTGGCGCCCGAGCGCGCCCAAAGCCTGAACATTGAGAAGGTGGAGCTGGATGGCCTTCTCGGGCGTTCCGATTTCATCAGCCTGCACACGCCGCTTACCGACGCCACCCGCGATATCATTGACGCCGCCGCTCTTGCCAAGACAAGGCCCGGCGTTCGCATCATTAATTGCGCGCGCGGCGGCCTGGTCGTCGAGGCCGACCTTAAGACAGCCTTGGAAGACGGCCATGTCGCGGCGGCGGCGATCGATGTCTATCCGCAAGAGCCGGCGCGCGAGAATATCCTGTTCGGCATGGAAAACGTGGTGGCGACGCCGCACCTCGGTGCCTCGACGTCGGAGGCGCAGGAGAAGGTGGCCGAGCAGGTGGCCGAGCAGATCGCCGATTACCTGTTGACCGGCGCTGTGGTCAACGCGCTCAACATGCCCTCGGTGACGGCCGAGGAGGCGTCCCGGCTCAAGCCCTACCTGACTCTTGCCGGGCAGTTGGGAAGTTTCGCCGGGCAGGTGACCGAGACCGGCATCAAAGCGGTAACCATCGAATATGACGGCCACGTGGCGGCGCTCAACACCCGGGCACTCACCGGTGTCGTCCTTCAGGGCCTACTGGCGCCGCTCCTAGAGAACGTCAACATCATCAACGCGCCCCTGATCGCCAAGGAGCGCAACATCGCTATTAGCGAGGTCACCCATGATCGGGCTGGCGACTACCAGACCCTGATCCGACTCACCGTGACCACCGAGGCCCGATCACGCACCGTCGCCGGCACCCTGTTCGCCGGCAATCGGCCGCGCATCGTCGAAATCCGGGGTATTTCCATGGACGCCGAGTTGGGACCGCATATGCTGATCGTCACCAACCGCGATCGACCGGGCCTGATCGGCATCATCGGCCAAACCCTCGGCGAGTCCGGGGTCAACATCGCCACCTACAACCTGGGACGCACGGAAAGCGGCGGCGAAGCCATCTCGCTGATCGGTGTCGATGACGCGGTCGGCGAGGACGTGGTGAAAAAGGTGCGTGCTCTGCCCGACGTGTTGCAGGCCAAGTTCCTGGTGTTTTGAAGGCTTGAGGTTTCTGCGCCAGCCCGCATCCCAGAGCGGAAGAAAATGCCAAGCACTCTTGATCTGGCTCAAGGTGCCGCCCCAGGTTTTTGTTATTCTTATTGGCCGTCGATAATGTCGAAGCAAATCCCTGCTTCTGTCACTTTGCCGAGCCGCAATGGCTCGGCTTTTTTTTAGGTCGGTGCCAGTAGAGTGCGTTGGAAACAAGCCCACTGAGGGCCAGCATATTTTTCCCGCAGACAACCAACACAAAGGAGTTTTCCGTGAGTACCTTGGATACCGCGAAGAAAAAACTTAAAGAAAATGAGATGATTGCAATTGCCTTTGTGGTCGGCTTGGTAGTGGGGCCACTAATCTCCAGCATGATTGGCTGGCAGGTGACCAGCGGTGCATTGGAGGAGCAAGTGCGTACCGCCGTCGTCGAGCAGCAGGCATTGTTCTGCGTAGAACGGATCCGAGCGACAGGCCAAGACACCAGCGGGTTCGAATACAGCGCACTAAAAGATTTAGCGAAACGATGGTCCGTCATGCCGGACCAGGACTCAGCTGATTACGACGTTGCATATGCATGTTCTGTGAAGCTTGGGGTGCGATAAAGTTTTTTATTTTTGGTTGCGGCCTTGGAAAGGGTCCGGTCAATAACCGGCACGCGCCTCGACCTGTGCCAGCAGTTCCTTAAGTTCGTCGTCGTCGATGTCGACTTCCGCCAGCGCGTGGAAGGTGCGGGCGAGATAGTCGCGGCAGGGACCGCGTTCGCCTCTGGCGCGGGCGATGATTTCCGCCGTTGCTTGGCGGTCAAGATCGCCGGCGTATTGGGGGTGCCCCGGCACGACGACGAAGACGATGGCGTCCACCGGTTTTCCGTCCGCATCTACCGTCAGCCAGAGGGGCCGATAGACCCCGGTGAACATCTCGCGCCGCCACAGGGTCCTTAGCCCATCTTGTTCGTGAGCCGGGTCCATACGATAGGTGACCCCTCGGCATTCCTCGCCCCCGGTCTCAAGGCCGAGACCCAGACCCGGGTTTTCAGGTGTCCCGCGGGCCAGAGCGGACCAAATGTTGAACGCGCGGCGATAGCCTTTGAGCGTCGCGGGCCGGCGTTCCACATGGGCGAAGCACGGGTCCCAAATCAATGAGCCATAAGCGAAAACCCAGGTCTCGGTCCGGTTCGGTCGGACGGCCATGAAGGACCTCAGGCTCTCGGCGCGAACCTCTTCTGATATCGGCGTGAAGGGACCACGGGGTCTCACGTGGGAATCTAGTATAATTTCTTAGCGTAGCTCTCGGCGACCCGGGCTTCGGCTTGTTCGACCGTGCCGGATTTGGTTTGTTCGGCGAGGATCTTGCCGAGTGTCGGAAAACTGTCGCGCGCGATCTTGGTTTCTGCGTCCCAAAGCCTGGCCCGCATCAGCGCCTTGCCGCAATGGAAGAAGACCTTTTGCACCGTCACTTTGAGAGCCGAGCTGGGCACCTTTCCCGAAATGGCGAAGGGGGACAGGGCGGTATCGTCGGTGATAATTTTCGCATGGCCGATGACGCGCAGGGTCTCGTCGATGCCGGGCACCAGGAACAAGAGGCCGACACCTGGGTTGACCAGCACGTTGGACAGGGTATCGACCCGGTTGTTGCCCTTGCGGTCGGGGATTATGACGGTTTGATCGTCGACGACCTTGACAGAGCCGGGAGGATCGCCCCGAGGCGAACAGTCGGCGGTACCGTCAGCCGCCGTGGTCGCGATGCACACGAATGGTGAGCGGGCGATGAACTGGCGGCAAAAATCATCCAGTCTTTCGAATTCCTTGTGCCGCACCACCCCTGATGGTTCTTGATAAATTTCGCGCAGCGCTGAAAGCGTGGTCACGCTGGGGTCCGTCATGGTGCATCCTCCGTTCCGGGAAGACCGATCCTGCCAATTCGACGATCGAATGGCAATCCGTCGCGAGCCGCTGGCGCGTGTATCGCTCTAAAAAGGGTTGCCTCGCTCCTCTGAATGAGCACTAATAATTGGACAGAAAAAAAATGCGACAGTGGGCTCCGTAAAATTGCTGGACCCCGCCGGTCCCGTCCTAATGGACCGATAGAAAAAAAACTTTGAGCCGGGGAGTAATAACCATGCCAACCGTATCCATGAAGGTGAATGGCGTTGACGTTTCGGGTGACGTCGAGGCACGTACCCTGCTGGTTCAGTTCCTGCGCGAGACGCTGGACATGACCGGAACCCACGTCGGCTGCGATACCAGCCAGTGCGGCGCCTGCTGCGTCCTGATGAACGGCGATTCGGTGAAGAGCTGTTCTGTGCTCGCGGTGCAGGCCGAGGGTGCCGAGATCACCACTATTGAAGGCCTTGCCAACGGCGACGAACTGCACCCCATGCAGGATGCCTTTCGTCAGAACCACGGTCTGCAATGCGGCTTCTGCACACCAGGCATGGTGATCAGCGCCATCGACCTTGTGAGCAAGAACCCCAAACCGACGGAGAAGGAAGTCCGCGAGTGGCTGGAGGGCAACCTCTGCCGCTGTACCGGCTACCACAACATCGTCAAGGCCATCCAGGCCGGCGCCCAGGCGATGGGAGGATAGGACCATGACCGATACCGGAATCGGCGCCGCGGTGCGCCGCAAGGAAGACCACCGCTTTCTCACCGGCCGCGGTACCTACACCGACGATATCAACCGTCCCGGCCAGACCTATGCCCACATCCTGCGCAGCCCCCACGCCCACGCCAGAATAAAGAGCATCGACGTCTCCGCCGCTGCCAAGGCATCCGGTGTGGTGGCCGTCTTCACCGGCGCCGACATGGCCGCCGACGGGGTTGGCGGTTTGCCCTGTGGCTGGCAGATCCATTCCAAGGACGGCTCTCCGATGGCTGAACCGGCGCACCCACCGCTGGTTACCGACAAGGTGTGTCACGTCGGCGATCAGGTGGCGGTGATCATCGCCGAGTCCCGCACCCAGGCCAAGGATGCCGCCGAGAAGATCAACGTGGACTACGAAGAATTGCCGGCTGTCATCGACATGACGGCGGCGATCAAGGACGGCAGCCCGCTGACGCACGACGACGTTGCCGCCAATATTTGTTACGACTGGCATCTGGGCGAAAAGGAACCGGTGGACGAGGGTTTCGCCAAGGCCAAGCATGTGGCCAAGATTGATATCGTCAACAACCGGCTTATCGCCAATGCCATCGAGCCCCGGGTGGCGATCGGCGACTACGACCCGTCGAGCGGCGAGTATACGCTCTATACCACAAGTCAGAACCCGCACGTTATCCGACTCCTCATGGGAGCCTTCGTGCTGCAGATTCCCGAGCACAAGCTCAGGGTCGTCGCGCCCGACGTGGGCGGCGGTTTCGGCTCCAAGATCTATCACTACGCCGAAGAAGCCATCCTCACCTGGGCGGCGGGCAAGGTGAAACGTCCGATCAAGTGGACGGCAGAACGTTCCGAGAGCTTTATTTCCGACTGCCACGGACGTGACCACGTCACCCATGCCGAGTTGGCGCTCGACGGCGACGGCAAATTCCTGGCACTCAGGGTATCGACGCTGGCCAACATGGGGGCCTATCTCTCGACCTTCGCTCCGTGTATCCCGACGTATCTCCACGGCACGCTGTTGGCCGGCGTCTACACGACGCCCGCCATCTACGTCGAGGTCAAGGCGGTTTTCACCAACACGGTGCCGGTGGACGCCTATCGCGGTGCCGGCCGGCCCGAGGCCTCGTACCTGTTGGAGCGCCTTGTTGACAGGGCAGCCCGCGAGATGGGACTCGACCCGGCTGATATTCGGCGCAAGAACTTCATCCCGGCGGACGCCTTTCCCTATCAGACGCCGGTGGCGCTGCAGTACGACAGCGGCGATTACACGGCTACCTTCGACGCGGCAATCAAGATCGCCGACGTCGATGGTTTTGCGGCCCGCAAGGCGGCGGCCGGGAAGGCCGGCAAGTTGCGCGGGCTCGGCTACTCGACCTATGTCGAGGCTTGCGGCATCGCCCCTTCGGCGGTTGCCGGAGCGTTGGGGGCGCGGGCCGGGCTCTACGAATCAGCCGAAGTGCGCGTCCATCCCACCGGCTCGGTGACCGTCTTCGCCGGTTCTCATAGTCACGGACAGGGCCACGAGACGACCTTCGCTCAATTGGTTTCCGATTCCCTTGGCATTCCCTTCGAGAACGTCGACGTGGTGCACGGCGATACCGGTAAGGTCCAGTTCGGCATGGGGACCTATGGCTCGCGCTCATTGGCTGTCGGCGGAGAGGCCATCATGAAGGCTCTGGGCAAGGTGATCGATAAAGCAACGAAGATCGCTGCCCACGTGCTCGAGACTTCGGAGGCGGATATTGAGTTCAAGGACGGCCAGTTCACCGTTGCCGGTACCGACAAGTCGATGGCCTTCGGCGACGTGGCGCTTACCGCCTATGTGCCTCATAACTTTCCTCATGAGACCCTGGAACCGGGCCTCGACGAGAGCGCCTTTTACGATCCCGCGAACTTCACCTTTCCCGCCGGGTGCCACATCTGCGAGGTCGAGGTGGACCCCGAGACTGGGGTCGTTGAGGTGATTGACTTCACCGCCGTCGACGACGTTGGGCGGGTCATCAACCCGATGATCGTCGAGGGCCAGGTGCAGGGCGGCGTTGCCCAGGGCATCGGCCAGGCGCTCTTGGAAGAATGCGTCTACGATGAAAGCGGCCAGCTCGTCACCGGCTCCTACATGGATTACACCATGCCCAGGGCTAGCAACCTGCCCAACATCACCGTCGCCAACGAGACGACGCTGTGCGCTCACAACTCGCTCGGCGTCAAGGGCTGTGGCGAGGTTGGTGCCATCGGCTCACCGCCAGCGGTGATCAACGCCGTTGTCGACGCACTGTCGGACTTTGGCGTTACCGACATCGCCATGCCGGCGACGCCCGAAAAAGTGTGGCGAGCGATCCAATCGGCTCAGGCAGCAGGATAAGGAGAGAGGCCATGTACGATTTCGAATATCATCGCGCCGCCTCGCTCGACGACGCGGCCGGCAAGCTGAAGTCGGCGGATGACGGTACCCTTGTCGCCGGCGGCATGACCCTCATACCGACACTTAAACTGCGTCTTGCCTCGCCGTCGGACCTGATCGACATTTCGGGTCTGGCCGAGCTTAGCGGCATCAAGGCCGAAGGCGACGCCGTGGTTGTCGGCGCCGCCACTATCCACGCGGCGGTGGCCGCATCGTCCGACGTTAGAGCCAAGATTCCGGCGCTGGCGGATTTGGCCGAGCTCATCGGCGACGCCCAGGTGCGCAACCGGGGAACCCTCGGCGGTTCGATCGCCAACAACGATCCGACGGCCGACTATCCGGCGGCCTTGCTGGCGTTGGGCGCCACCATTCGCACCGACCACCGTGAGATCGCGGCGGACGACTACTTCGAGGGACTGTTCGAAACGGCGCTTGATGCTGGCGAGATTATAACCCAAGTTGCTTTCCCGGTGCCTGAGAAAGCGTCCTATCAAAAGTTCCCCAATCCGGCGAGCCGCTACGCCTTGGTCGGCGTGTTCGTCGCCAAGGGACCCTCCGGGGTGCGCGTCGCCGTCACCGGTGCCGGGTTGGACGGCGTCTTCCGCGTCACCGAGATGGAAACGGCGCTGGCTGAGAACTTCTCGCCCGATGCCATCAAGGACGTAAGCGTGTCTGCCGACGGCCTGAACGCCGACATCCACGCCGGCGCCGACTATCGGGCTCACCTGATCGGTGTCCTGGCCAGGCGCGCCGTCGCCGACTGCACCTAGCGTCGTCGATAATTCGGCACGGAGATGGTGGAACTTCCCCAGTCCGTGGACGAGGCCCTGGCTCTTTTGCAGAAGGGTGACTACGTCGCCGACCGCTCCCTGGCGACGGCGCTCTATTTGGCTCTGAGTCTGAAAAGGCCGCTGTTTGTCGAGGGCGAGGCCGGGGTCGGTAAGACGGAAATTGCCAAGGTTCTGTCCAAGACCCTGAAAAGACGCCTGGTGCGCCTTCAGTGTTATGAGGGCCTTGACGTAGCGTCGGCCGTCTATGAGTGGAATTATGCCGGCCAAATGGTGGAAATTCGCCTTGCCGAGGCGGCAGGCGAGACCGACCGCCAGGCTATCGAACACGGTATTTTCAGTGAGCGATTCCTGATTAAGCGGCCTCTCCTGCAGGCCCTGGAGCCTGAGCCCAGCGGACCGCCGGTGCTGTTGATCGACGAGATCGATCGCACCGACGAACCCTTCGAGGCCTATCTACTAGAGGTGCTGTCTGACTTCCAGATTACCATCCCCGAGATCGGCACCATGAAGGCGAAGGATCCGCCCATCGTCATCGTTACCTCTAACCGCACCCGCGAAGTTCACGACGCCCTGAAGCGCCGCTGCTTCTATTACTGGGTTGAGTATCCGGATGCCGAACGCGAGCTTGCCATCCTCGCCGTCAAGGCGCCTCATGCCCCGGCGGCGCTGTCCGCCGAGATCGTCGGCTTCGTACAGAAATTGCGCGAAGTCGACCTTTTCAAGCTGCCCGGCGTCGCCGAGACCATCGACTGGGCCGAGGCCTTGAGCCAACTTAACTGCATGGCGCTCAATCCCGACACCATCAACGACACCTTGGGCACGCTCTTGAAGTACCAAGACGACATTGCCAAAATCCAGGGCAGCGAGGCGAGCCGCATCCTGGGCCAGGTCAAGGCGGAACTGACGGCGGCTGGGGATTGAAGCTGCTCGATCTCCCTGATAATCCGAGGAATGTTTCATGGACGCCCTCGAACGACTGGCTGTGACTCAAACTCTGGCCCGTTTCATTGGGCGACAATCTTGGACCGATATACCCGATGAAGCCAGCAATGAGGCAAAACGCGCGATTGCCGATTGCATTGGCGGCGCCATAGCCGCGCTTCATGAGCCTCAGACCCAAATTACGCTCGACATGCTTCGAGCCGAGAAGGGACAAAGTTCGATATGGGGAGCGGGGTGCACCACGACGGCTCGGAACGCCGCCTTGGTGAACGGTACCATGGCCCACGCCCACGATTTTGACGATACGAACGAATCGATGCGTGGCCACCCTTCGGCGCCCGTCGTGCCGGCCATCTTTGCTCTGGCGCCTGAGGTTGAAGCAGATGGAAAGGCTTTGATCGTGGCGTATCTGGTCGGCGTCGAGGTTGAGGCCAAGCTCGGGCGTGCCATGAACATGGAGCACTATGACCGGGGCTGGCATACGACGCAAACCTTGGGAACGATTGGTGCCACCGCGGCGGCGGCAAGCCTGTTGCGGCTCGATGAGGCCAAAATTTGCAACGCCCTTGCCATCGCCGCGTCGTTGGCTGGCGGACTGCGAGCCAATTTCGGGACCATGACCAAGTCCTTGCATGCCGGTCTTGCGGCACAAAGCGGTGTGTTGGCCGCGCGTCTTGCCGAAGGGGGGCTAACGGCGAACCCGTCCGCGATCGAAGCCTTCGAAGGGTTCTTCCACCTCTTTTGCGGCACCGATCACGTGGCATCCGATCGCGCGGTTGCGGAGTTGGGGTCTCCGTTCGATGCTGTCAGGCCGGGAATTATCTACAAGCTCTACCCGACATGTTCGCTAACCCATTGCACAATCGATATCATCCTCGGCGGGATTGAGGCCGAAGATATTGTGCCCGCCGACGTCAATCAGGTGAACTGCGGCGTCGGATACCGGTGCGAACATACGCTGCCCTACCACCGGCCTTCGACGGGATTGGAAGGCAAGTTCAGCATGGAATACTGCTTGGCCGCGGCCCTTCATTATGGCCGTGTTGGCTTTTCTGAGTTCACCGATAAAGCGGTCAATGATGCGGCGGTTCAGGCTCTGCTGCCAAAGATCAACGTCTACATCCATCCCGACCTGACAACACCTGAGTCCGTCTTCCACGATTTCACCGATATAGAAATTATCCATCGGTCGGGCCGTCGCTTCCAAACGCGGCTTGCAAAACCAAGGGGGCACCCGGAAAATCCTCTTACCTGGGACGATCTGGGGAAGAAGTTTATGGCATGCGTCGAGCCTGTTCTGGGTGAGAACAAAGCAACCGAGATGTGGACGCGTCTTCAACAGCTAGAGCATCACTCACCTGATAAGGCGTTGGAACCCATCTGCTAAGCCAGCGATACAATTCTCATGACTAGAGGGCATATCGAATGAGCACAGAAAATCCGGCGACAGCGGAACCACCGGTTCTGCTTGTGGACAGACACGAAGGTGTCGCGACGGTGACGCTTAATCGGCCGCAAGTGCTCAATGCCCTTAATCACGAGCAACGCAACGCCCTGATCGCGGCCTTTGCGGACCTGGGTGCGGATACGAGTGTCAACGTCATCGTCCTTGGCGGGGCGGGACGCGCGTTTTGCGCTGGCCAAGACCAACGCGAAAGCGCCACCATGGATGCCCAGGGGGCCGAGAAGCGTATCGCCGATTACGCCCGCCTGTACGACGGCATGCGACGAACGGAAAAACCCATTATTGCGCGCCTGCAAGGATACGCGGCCGGCGCGGGCCTTCAGCTGGCCTTGCTGTCCGACCTCAGGATCGCCGCCAGAACGATGAAACTTGGGATGACCGAACTGAGAGTTGGCTCGGCTGCCATTCTGGGCAGCGCGCTCCTTAGGGCTGTTGCCGGCGAAGCGGCGATGAAACGGATGGTGTTGATGGCGGACTTCATTCCCGCTGAACAGGCCCTTGCCCTCAACATCGTGCACGAGGTCGTCGACGACGACCGCCTTGATGGGCGCGTGCAAGAGGTTGCGGATACTTTGGCCAAGAACCCGCCAACCGCCACTCGGCTAACCAAAGCGTGGTGGCGTCAGATGTCGGAAGAGCAGTTCGCTCAGGCGGTCGAGGAAGCGAACCGCGCGCATGCCGAAAACTTTGCGGCGGGAGGCCTTTCGGCCGGTGCGAGCCGGTTCGTTTCGCGCAAGGAAGGATGACAACCGTGACGGATCTGCCTTTGACGGGGGTGCGGGTCCTGGACCTGACACAGGCGCTGGCGGGTCCTTTTGCCTCCATGGTATTGGCCGACCTCGGCGCCGCGGTGATCAAGATCGAGCCGCCGTCCGGCGACCTGACGCGCACGACCCCACCGTATTACGTGGGCGACACCTCGCTCTACTTTCTGAGTAACAACCGCAATAAGCGGGGAATCGTGTTGGACCTGAAGGCCGAACCCGCCAGGCAGGCCTTCTACGATCTGGTGCGGTGCTCGGACGTGGTCTTCTGCAACTTCAGCGCCGGTGTCGTTGAACGCCTGAAGATCGATCCCGATACCTTGGAGGGCATCAATCCTCGGATTATTACCTGCAGCGTCACGGGTTTTGGCGAACACGGACCCAAATCGGATCGGCGTGCGGTGGACCTCATCATCCAGTCGCTGGCTGGTGCCATGAGCATTACGGGCGAACCCGGGCGTCCTCCGGCTCGTGCCGGTGTGCCTACCGGCGACTTGTCGGCCGGCCTCTACGCCGTGATTGGCATCATCGCGGCACTTCATGCCCGTGGGCAAAGCGGGCGGGGCAGGCGGGTGGAGACAAGCCTATTTCATGCCCAACTCTCTCTTCTCAACTACATGGCTTCGTACAGCCTTTTCTCAGGTGAGTCGCCTGGGCCCGTCGGGTCGGGTCATCCGGGCACGGTGCCGTCCCAGGCGTTTCAGACCTCCGACGGTTGGATCACCATTGATGCCGGCTTCGACCGCCATTTCGTTATCCTTTGCGACGTCATCGACAGGCCCGATCTTGCCGCCGATCCGCGCTACAAGGATCGCCCCAGCCGGTGCGATCATCGGGCCACGCTGATCCCGGAAATAGCCCGTGCAGTTCTAGCGCACCCGACGACTCACTGGACCGATACCTTGGACCGGGCGGGCATTCCCTGTGGTCCGGTAAACGATGTGTCCGCTGCCCTGGATGACACCCAAAGCGCTGCCTACCACACGGTTCGGTCCGTCTCCTATGGCGACGCATCGGTCCAGGTGCTCGCCACGCCGCTATGGTTTGACGATCAAACACAGCATCCCGTGGAGAGCCCGCCCACCCTTGGTCAACATACCGAAGAGGTATTACGTCAAATCCTTAGCTACGAAGATGCTCGGATCGCGGCTGTGACCGGCCAGACGAAAAGCTGATTATTGAGAGACAGGCCTACGAGAAATTGAGAAACTCGGTCCATAGGGGTTTAGGTGGGATGCCGTGACCGATAACCGCCAAGTTGGACGTGAGATGCCTGGCCGACTGGCCGAGAACATCATGCATTTCGGCCGCTTGTTGCGCGCCGCCGGTCTGCCGGTCGGCACCGGCAAGGCGCTGGATGCGGTCCAAGCCGTGACAACGGCCGGCATCACCCGGCGCGATGACTTTTACTGGACCTTGCACGCCGTATTCGTTAATCGCCGCGACCAGCGCGATATGTTTGATCAGGCTTTCCACGTCTTCTGGCGCAATCCGGCCATTTTGGAGCGCATGATGTCGCTTCTTCTACCCACCATGCGGGGTGAAGAGGCGCTGGCAGAGGGGCCGGCTCTGTCGCGCCGGGTGGCCGAAGCCCTGCGGCCCCCCGATTTGGTTGATGCCACCGGCGAGTCTGTCGAACCCGACGAGATCGCCCTCGACGCCGCCATGACTTGGAGCGGTGACGAGGTGCTGCGTAGCAAGGATTTCGAGGACATGTCATCAGGCGAGACAAGAGAGGCGCTGTCGGTGATCCGGCGCATGCACCTGCCTCTTATGCGGACGCCGACGCGGCGCTTTCAATCCGATCCGACCGGGCGGGTCGCCGACATGCGAGCGACGCTGCGTGCCGCGTTGCGTTCGGGAAGTGACTTCATTCCTCTTCAATGGCGGCGTCGTCGGACCCGCCATCCGCCGCTGGTGGTACTGTGCGACATCTCCGGCTCCATGGATCGCTACGTCCGCATGTTGCTTCATTTCCTGCACGCGGTGACCAACGACCGGGACCGGGTTAATACGTTTCTCTTCGGCACGCGTCTGACTAACGTCACCCGGCATCTGCGCCATAAGGACGTTGATGCCGCCCTGGCGAAAGTCGGCCAAGCGGTTGAGGACTGGGCCGGGGGTACGCGGATCGGCCACTGTCTGCATGCCTTCAACTCGGAATGGTCGCGCCGCGTACTGGGCCAGGGCGCGGTGGTCTTGCTTATCAGCGACGGCTTGGACCGGGAAGATGGCCGGGAACTGGGGGGCGAGATGGAACGCTTGCACAAGTCGTGTCGCAAGCTGATCTGGCTCAATCCCCTGTTACGCTACGAGCGTTTTGAGCCGCGTTCCCTGGGCGTTAGGGCCATCTTGCCCCACGTTGACGAATTCCGCCCCGTGCACAACTTGGAAAGCCTGGCCGACTTGGCTCAGGCGCTGGGCAGCGAGGGACCAAGGCGCCCTGAGCCCATGGCCCGATGGCGCGAGGCGGCGGCATGATTTTCGGCAATGTTCCCACTGAATCCGCCGAAGGCGCCATTCTGGCCCATGGTTGCAAGATGGGCCGCAAGACCTTCAAGAAGGGCCGCGTGATCAGTGCCGGAGATGTCGCCGACCTGCTTGCCGCCGGCATCGAACAGGTGGTCGCCGCACGCCTTGAGAAGGGTGACCTGGGCGAGGATGTCGCGGCGCGGCGTATTGCCGATGCGGCCTCGGGCGCCCACGTTACGGTGCGCCGGGCCTTCACGGGGCGGGCCAACCTGTTCGCCGGGACGCCGGGCATTCTTGTCATCGATGGGGAAGCGGTGGACGGCGTCAACCGGGTGAACGAGGCCGTCACCATCGCCACCTTGCCACCCTTCGAGGTGGTGGAACCGGGTCAGATGGTGGCCACTGTCAAGATTATTCCCTTCGCCGTTGACGGGGCGGTTGTCGAAGATTGCGCGTCGCGGGCGGCGGCCGGCGGCGGGCTGATCCGCGTTGCCAAGCCTACCGAACATGCAGTTGGCCTTATCCAGACGACACTTCCCGGAACCAAGACAGCGGTTCTCGACAAGACAACGGCGGTGATGCGGGGCCGCATCGAAAGCCTGGGCAGCCGTCTTACCGAAGAGCTTCGATGTGACCACGCAACGGATGATCTCGTGCGGGCGCTTGGGGAACTTGGCGCCAAGGGGTGCGCGCCGCTGCTTGTCGTCGGTGCGTCTGCGATCACTGATCGGCGTGATGTGATCCCGGCCGCCCTAGAAGCCGGGGGTGGACGGATCGACCATTTCGGCATGCCGGTCGATCCCGGTAATTTGTTGCTGTTGGGATACGATGGTGGGGGAGTGCCGGTTGTCGGCCTTCCGGGTTGCGCGCGATCGCCCAAGTTCAATGGCGTCGATATGGTCCTCGGGCGCCTGTTGTCGGGAATTGAGGTGAGTAGCCGCGACATCACGGGCATGGGTGCCGGTGGCCTGTTGCATGAAATGCCTGGCCGCCCGCAGCCTCGCGCCGCCGATCCGGCGGGGCGAAAAAAATCCGCCCGGGCACCCCGCGTTGCCGCCTTGGTGCTGGCGGCCGGCCGTTCGACACGCATGGGCGACGTTAACAAGATGCTGGCCTTGGTGAACGGCCAGCCCATGGTGGCCCGCGTTGTCGATGCGGTGGTGGCCTCGACCGCCGCACCGGCTATTGTCGTCACTGGGCATCAGGCGGATGATGTGCGCCGGGTTCTTTCGGAGCGCGCCGTCACGGTGGTCGAGAACCCCGACTACGCTGCCGGGCTCAGTACGTCGTTGAAGCGTGGCCTGGTGGCGGTGCCGCCCGGTATCGACGGAGTGCTTGTTTGTCTGGGCGACATGCCGCGAGTGACGACGAGCCAGATCAATCGCCTAATCGATGCCTTCGATCCGGCTGCCGGTAGGGCCATCTGCGTTCCCACCCACGGCGGCAAGCGAGGCAATCCGGTTCTGTGGAGCCGACGGTTCATCCCCGAGATGTTGGAGATCGCTGGCGACGTTGGCGCCCGACACTTGATCGGCGCTTATGCGGACTTGGTCTTTGAAGTGGAAATGGGGGACCCAGGTATTCTGTTTGATATCGATACTCCCGCGACGCTGAAGGACGCAGAGGAATAACGACGCATCCCTTAAACAAAGGAGACGATTGTGGATAAAGGAGACGTGGATTGGCATGGCCCCATGCCATCTGTGATCACGCCCTATGACACCGAGGGTCGGATTGACGAGGACGCATTCGTCGAAAACATCGATCTTTGTATCGGCTACGGTATGACGGGGCTACTGGTTGGTGGCAACTCGGGTGACTTCTGGTCGCTCTCCATGGACGAACGCAGACGATTGATGACGCTGGGTGTGGAAGGGGCTCGGGGCCGGGTTCCCGTGATCGCCTGCACCGGAGCGTTCCTGGCGCCGGCGGTCATCGAACTTGCCCATGCCGCCGCCGATGCGGGCTGCGCCGGCGCGATGGTACTGCCGCCCTTTTTCTATCGCCCCGACTCCGAGGACATTTTCAGTCATTACAAGGCCGTCTCGGACGCCGCCCCGCTGCCGCTGATGCTTTACAATTTCCCCGCCAACTCGGTGCCTATCATGCCGTTCGACCTTATCGGGCGGCTGGCCGACCTGGAACGCGTCGTCGCCATCAAGGAGACCTCGGGGAACTACAACACCTTCTATAAGATACTGACCCTGGTCGGCGAGGGCATCCACGTGTTCTGCGGCCAGATGGTTCGCTTCGGGGTGCCGGCCCTGGTCATGGGGCGCCGGGCTTCATCGACACCAATCCCAATCTCTGGGGTGCCGGTTCGGTCGAGCTTTACCGGGCGGCCGTAACCGGCGATCTGGAGCGCGCCCGCGCGTTGCAGCGCCAGGCCCTGGTGCTCCACGAACTGGTCTCGGGAGGTGACAGGAATACCTACAACTGGGTCAAGACGGGAATGACACTGGTCGGCCTGCCGGGAGGCGTAGCGCGTCTGCCGCAGCGACCCTTGACGGCGGAGCAGGTCGAAGATCTGCGCCAAGGGCTGGAGGAATTGGGTATCGCTGGTCCCGGCTGAATTCCATCAATCGGGACGGTTGCGATCGAAGAGTGGGACGGTCTTGTAGCGGAACGGCACGATAAGAACGACGCCGGCGAAAAAGCCGCCAATGTGGGCCCACCAGGCGGTAGACCCGCCGCTGCCGTAGGCATTGAACAGTTGGAAGACGATCCAGCCGACGAGGAGCACGTAGGCCGGCAGTCGTACCGGAATGCGGTTGAAGATGAGAGCCAACACTTTGACCCGGGGGTGGAGAACGAGATAGGCGCCCATGACGCCGGAGATCGCTCCGCTGGCGCCAACCATGGGCGTCGCCGACTCAGGATCCATGACGGCGTGGGTCAGGGCCGCCACGATACCTGTGATCAGATAGAAGGCAACGAAGCGGCGATGCCCCATGGAGTCTTCGATATTGTCGCCGAAAACCCAGAGATAAAGTATGTTGCCGATCAGGTGCCACCAGCTTCCGTGCAGGAACATCGAAGTGATTAGGGTCGCTTCCGCCGGCACGCGAATTAGCTCCGGAGACAACGCCCTGACTTCGAATAGTACCGCCGGGATGGCGCCATAGCCCAGAATGAAGACATCGCTGGCGTCCTCCGACAACGAAGCCTGCCAAACAAAGACGCCGACACAGGCCACGATGATGGATACCGTGACGACCTGAAAGGGAATGATCCTGAGCGGGTTATGGTCCTTCAGCGGCAGGAACATAGCTGTCCTTTCAGTTGGTCAGGACGGAGCGTAAGGGTTCTTGCCCTTGCGCGTGAAAAGACGGATCGGCACGCCGGGCAGATCGAAGCTCTGGCGCAGGCTGTTGGCCAAATAACGAAGATAGGATTCGGGCAATTGTTCGGGCCGCGAGGCGAACACGACAAAAGTCGGTGGGCGTGTTTTTGCCTGAGTCACGTAGCGCAGGCGGACGGACCGCCCACCGGCCAGAGGCGGCGGGTGATGCTCGATCATCTCGGCCAGCCACTGGTTGAGCCGCGCGGTGGAAATGCGCCGGTTCCACACTTCATAAATGTCGAGAACGGCGGGCAGCACCTTGCCGGCACTCCGACCGGTCAACGCCGAAAGGGTGAGTATGGGGATGCCGCGCACCTGGGGCAGGGATCTTTCGAGGCGGTCGTTGAGGCGGCCGAGGACAGCCTTTGCGTCCCGTACCAAATCCCATTTGTTGACGGCGATGATCAAGGCGCGGCCTTCGTCAATCACGTTGCGCGCGATAGTCAGATCCTGTTTTTCCATGGCCGCCTGGGAGTCGAGCACCAAGACAACGACCTGGGCGTAGCGAATGGCACGTAGCGCATCCGCCGTCGACATGCCTTCGGGGCGCCCGGCGACCCGGGACTTGCGGCGCAGGCCGGCGGTGTCGATAAGCCGGATGGGTTGTTCCTTGTACGTCCACGAGATGGAAACGGCGTCGCGGGTGATTCCGGCCTCGGGTCCGGTGACCACGCGCTCCTCGCCGAGAAGACGGTTGACCAGGGTCGACTTGCCGACATTTGGCCGGCCGACGATGGCCAGCTGCATCGGTCCGGCGTCGGGCCCTTCGTGGGATACGGTTTTGTCGGCGCCGTCGACGAAGGGGGCTAGGGCATCATAGAGGTCACCCATGCCTTCACCGTGTTCGGCCGAAAGGGGGATGGGGTCGCCCAGGCCCAGGGCGTAAGCCTCTATCAGCCCGGCCGCACCGGCGTTGCCCTCGCACTTGTTGGCGATGACCACCAATGTCTGGTCACGCCGCCGCAGCCATTCGGCGAAGTGGCGGTCGAGGGGGGTGACGCCGGCCCGGGCATCGATGAGCAACAAGGCCACGTCAGCGTCGTCTAGGGCGTGTTCGGTTTGGGCGCGCATGCGGGCTTCGAGGACGTCGCCGGCAACGTCTTCCAGACCGGCGGTATCGATGACGGTGAATTTGAGATCGGCCAGGCGCGCCGTCCCCTCGCGCCGGTCGCGGGTCAGACCGGGGGTGTCGTCGACAAGGGCCAGCCGCTTTCCCACAAGGCGGTTAAAAAGGGTCGACTTGCCCACATTGGAGCGGCCAATGATGGCCACGGTGATGCTCATGGTCCGACGACTTGGGTTAGCGGTAGGCTACCAGCGTGGCGTTGTCGGCGAGGAAATAAATGCTGCGGTCGGCGATGATCGGATCGACGATGATTCGGTCCGGCATCTCAGCCTTGCCCATGATGTCGCCGCTGTAGGGCGAGACCGCCAGAACCGTGCCCTCGGAGCCAGCTACGATCAACCGGTCGCTGGCGAGCAGGGGCCCCGTCCAGACGATGAAGTCGCGGCGGTCCTCCTCATCTTCGAAGCGGGGCAATTGGGTGACCCAAAAAATGCGGCCGTCGTCGCGTGCTAAACTGACCAGTTCGGCGTTGTTCGTCAGCGTAAAGAGATAGTTGCCGGCCACCCACAGGCTTTGCAGGCCGCCGATTTCCTTTTCCCAGATGCGTTGTCCGCTGCGCAAATCGATGGCCACCATCTGATCGCCGTGGCCCATGGCAAAGACCCGCCCGCGGTCGATAACCGGCCGCCCGCGGATGTGGGCCAGGGACGAAACAACGTCGGTACGCCTGAGCCGGGCCAGGGATTCAGTCCACAACACGCGGCCGGTTTCCACCTTGAGAGCCACCAGTTCGCCCGACGAATAGGGCACGACCACGACCCCGGCGTCCACCGCTGGGCTGCCGCCTCCAAGCAGGCTCGCCGTCTCGGTAATACCCGAATGGGTCCACAGAGTGGAGCCGTTGGAGGCATCAAGGGCATAAAGTTTGTTGGTAATGGTCACTGCGAAGAGGCGGCCGCCGCGCGCCGTCGGCGGCGCCCGCATGGGACCGCCCAGGGTTTGGCGCCAGAGGACGGCGCCGGTCTCGGCGTTGAGCGCGACAACCTCGGCAAAGCCGGTGGTCACGTAAACGCGGCCTTTATCATAAGCCAGGCCACCGCCGATATGGCCGTCGTCTTCTTCGTCGGGGGTCAGTTCAACCTCCCACAGATGCTGACCTTTCTCGGCGTCAAAGGCGCTAACGACGGTCTCGGCGTCCATGGTGAAGACCCGCCCCTGGGCGGTGATTGGAGATGCATTAATACGGTCCGAATCGTCGGAACCGCTTCCAATATCGGCCCGCCAGGCGCGGCGAATATCCGCCGCTACTTCTGTGTGGTGCATGGCGTGGTTGGCGTAACCGCCGGCTTGCGGCCAATCCGGATTGACCGACGGCGGTGGGAGAAGGATCTCCTCTTGCGCCGCCTTGGGATCGGGGACAAGAGACTTTTCGTGCAGCAGCACCGAGATGCGCTTGCCGGGCAGGGGCGGGGCTTCCTGTTCACCGAACCAGGTATCGCACGCCCCCAACAGCAATAAGGCGATGATGATGTACGCCGTCCTTGGCATCTTTTTTTCCGTTGCTTCCTTCGCTTTGGCCTGGTTGTCGCTTACTTCCCCAGTATGGCCAGCATCTCCTGGGCCCGCGCGCGAATACCGGATGGTGCCGCGACGTCGTTGGCAAGCCCCGAATAGAGTTCGCGCGCCTTGCCCGTATCGCCGTCGTGGCGGGCCAGGGCGGCGATGATCTCGCGTGCACTGTAGCGCCATGGGTTGTCATCCGCGGTCAGCGGGGCTACGCGCTGGCCAAGGGCGGCCCGGTCCGCCGTGTCGATCTCGTGCAGCGCGCCGAGGACTAGCGCAAGATCCCGGTAAAGGGCATCGATGTCCGTATCTTCGGCCATTTCCCGGTAGGCGTTGATGGCGCCCGCCCGGTCGCCCTGGCCGGCAAGAAGTGCGGCGTCCTGGAAACGGGCGAGAAGCGCGTACCCGGCGCTCGCCCCGGCCGCCAGTTCACCGAAGGCCCTGGTGGCGGCCTCGTTCTGGTCATTTTGCATATACCGTTGCGCCTCGGCGAAGCGCATGCTTTCGGCGGTGCGCGTCGAGATGTCATAGTTGCGCCAGCCCTGGAATCCGGCGACACCAACGACAAGGGCGACCGCCGCGCCGATGACATAGTTGCCGTACTTCTTCCACAGCTTGGCGTAGTGTTCCTGGCGCAGTTCGTCGTCGATTTCCTGGAACAGGCCGTCGTGACTGGTTTCCGCCAACGTAAGCTCCGTGATGATTACCTGGAGCGCCTTGCCGACGCTCCGCCCGTGATTCGCGGCCTAAGATATCTCCCCCGTCGGGTAATGGCAATTGCGCCGATGGCGAAGGACCGCTTCGTCGAAAATGAATACCCGTCTATTTTTAGAATTTAGCCCACCCCATGGCAGCCGAAAATTCCTTGACCGAGAGGAACTCATCCCCGGTCTTCTCCAATACGTCAAATCCTACTTTCGGGAACGGCGTCTCGCTCCTGCTGAGCTTGCCGTTGCCATCCTTATCCCAACTTTTGACTTTCGTCGTGGCCAGTTCCGGGACCGTCAGTTGGCCGTCCTGGTTCGCGTCGGTCCTTGAAATCGAGACAACAATTCCAGAGGGTGCTCGTCCTGGCTAGCAATACCAACCTTTCAACCAGACTAAATCAATTATAATTAAAGGGGCTGTCCCAGATAACCCATTTTGGGGGTTATCAT
>JASLZL010000077.1 GCA_030754885.1 Rhodospirillales bacterium
GGAACCGCCGCCGGCGCCGACCGTATTGATGTCGATCATCGACAAGCGGATAGGGAACCCGGCGATGTCGCGTTCGAAACCGAGCCCCGCCTCATGGTTCCTGATCAAGCTAACGTCGGCGCTGGTGCCACCCATGTCGAGGGTGATTACGTTGGGGCGATCCGAGAGCCTTGCCGAGTGGATGGCACCGATGGCGCCGGCGGCGGGCCCCGAGAGCGCCGTGCGGATCGGGAACCGACGCGCCCGGTCAATGGACATCAGTCCGCCCGACGATTGGTTGATGCCGACCAGGGCCTTCGGCGCGCGCGCCTTGAGCTCCCGTTCCAAGTGGGACATGTAGTTGTTGAGAAGGGGCTGAAGGTAAGTGTTCAAAACCGTCGTCGAAAACCGCTCGTACTCGCGGAACTCGGGCTGCACGTCCGACGACAGCGAGACGAACAGGTTGGGCAGAGCCGCCTTCAACGCCGTACCGATGCGCTGCTCGTGTTCGGGGTTGAGAAAAGCGAAGAGGAGGCAAACGGCACAGCTGTCGGCCCCGGACTCGCGCACTTGCTCGACGGCGGCGGCGATATCGTCGTCCGCGACCGGTTTCAGGACCCGGCCTCCGGCGGTAATGCGTTCGGCGATCTCGAAACGGCGCTGACGAGGCGCCAAGGGCGCCGGATAGTCAGCCATGAGGTCGAACATCTTGGGCCGGATCTGGCGGCCGATTTCAAGCAGGTCGCGGAAGCCCTCGGTGGTAATCACCGCCACCGAACCGCCGATCCTTTGGATCAGCGCATTGGTGCCCACCGTGGTGCCATGGGACAGCCGGCTGATGGCCGCCAAAGGCAACCCCTTGTCGGCGGCGAGGGCATCAAGACCGTCGAGAATAGCCTGCGCCGGATTGTCCGGCGTCGACGGCGTCTTGTGGACGAACTCGACACCCCTGTCTTCATCCAGGGCGTAGAAATCCGTGAACGTTCCCCCGACATCGACGCCGATAAGCGAGCTCATGGCCGATCCACCCTTTCCCTTTCACGAATTCTGCCGCTCCTAAGACCGCCCGCCAATTCCTATTCGTCTCATATGCGTAGTGTCAATCAAAGCCTTGAATTGGACCAAACGTCGCACCTTGGGCGCCCGGGGGTTTGCAGTCCCTCACCAATGCCTTATCCTTGGGCCGCGTTAAGAGATCGTACACGCCGGTTTTACTGCCGGCGACGGATATCGGTGTGCCGGGAGACATACATGGCAGAGTTCGATCAGATCAATGTGACGTCCAACTGTCGCCTTGCAGAGCCGCTAACAGTTCGATCAAATCAATGTTTTGCTGGTGGACCCGAACCCGAAGATTCTCGAGCACGTCGAGACGGTCCTTAGCGAAGTCGGGCTCTCCAAGTTGCGCCTTGGCGCCACCCTCGACGACATCAAGAACAGCGTCGATGAGGCGACTCCCGACTTTGTACTCTGTGGCGCCGATTTTCCCGATGGTGATATCTGTGAGACCCTTGTCATGCTGCGCCATGGCGTCGTCGGCGATAATCCCTTTCTTTCGATTGCCGTACTGAGCCGAGATGCCGGTTCGCAAAAAGCTCTCGATGCGTTGGAGTGGGGTGCCGATTTCGCCCTCGGCGTGCCGTTAAACGCGGACGCGCTACGTCAGCACTTGGAGACCCACTTCGAGACCCGCCACCCATTTATCGTAACCACCGAATACATGGGGCCCGATCGGCGCCAGGATATCGAACGTGCCAGCAAGATTTCTCAGAAAAAGGTCCCACATATCTTCAAGGTCAAAGCCAGGGGGGAGACGCTGGATGACATACACGAGGCCATCGAAGCGACCATGATCGACTTCAACACGCAAAAATTGGCGCGCCACGTTGACCAGGTTGATTATTTGGTCAAGCGCATCGGACCCGACCTTATGGTCGGCGAGGTGGATGAAACCGTGCGCCTGTTCCTGGAGAAGCTGATGTTCGTGGCCCAGGACCTTGGCCTTCGCGTCGAAGGCACCCCCCACGCCAGCCTCTCAAGAATTTGCCGGGGACTGTATCAAGTGACCGATGCCATCCACGCCAAGCAGGCCAGTCCCCGGTCCAAAGATGTCAACCTTCTACTCGGCCTGGCACAAAAACTAGCCACCGACTTCTCGGCACAAACCGTTTAGGAAACGGGTTGCGTTTGATGGGACAAACGACGGCGGAGATTTAAGTTGGATATTACCACTGTACTGGGACTGATCATCGGTATCGTGGTGGTGACTCTCGCCATCCTCACCGGATCGGACTTGTGGATATTCCTCAACCTACCGGGTTTCCTCATCGTCATCGGCGGCACCTTCGCCGCGACCCTGATAAAATTTCCTCTGTCAGGAATGTTCGTCGCCTTCACGGTTGGCATTAAGGCGGCCTTTGTCAACGAACACGACAATCCGCGCGAACTGATCGACCTGTCGATCCGGTTGACCAAACGGGCGCGCAAGTCCGGCCTGTTGAGTCTGGAGAAAATCAAGGTCGCGAATTCGTTTTTCAAGAAGGGCATCCAGCTCTGTGTTGACGGCCGCGACGCCGAGTTCATCCGCAAGATGCTGACCAAGGAGATGGACATGGCCATCATGCGCCAGGAAGTGGGCGAAAAGGTCTTCGCGGCAATCGGCGATTCGGCCCCCGCCTTTGGCATGTTCGGTACCTTGGTGGGACTGGTCCAGATGCTCAGCACGATGAGCGACCCGACATCCATTGGCCGAGCCATGGCGGTGGCACTGTTGACGACCCTCTATGGGGTGCTGATCGCTCACCTCATCGCACTGCCGATATCGGAAAAATTGCGCGCCAAGAGCTTACTGGAGCGCGAGAATAGATTGCTGATCATCGAGGGTATCGTCCAGATCCACGATCGGCAGAACCCCACCGTGCTGGTCGAGCTCCTTGAGGCATACCTGCCCGAAAAACAACGTCTTGGCGGAGGAGGTGCACCTGAGTCTGGCAAGCGTCGGAACAGCGGCTCCAAATCCAACCCCGCGGCGGCGGCCCTGCGAAGAAGGACAGCGGGTCAATAATCATGAAAGACAGTGACAAGGCCGAAAAATCCGTTCCCACCTGGATGGTCACCTACGCGGACCTGATGGCGCTCCTGCTCTGCCTGTTCGTACTTCTGCTCTCTTTCGCCGAGGTTGACAGCGACAGCTTTAAAAAGAATGCCGGTCCCATCTCCGAGGCTTTTAACGCGGTCCCATCTTCGCTGCCCAGCAGTCTGATTTCGAATCCCATCGCGACCCTTATTCCCCTTGATACTGCCACGCCCGATCCCCCGCGGCGGCGCATAACCGACCACTTGGAAGATGTCCTGGCCAGTGAGATCGACAAGTCGATGGTCGAAGTCATCGAGGAGCCGAACGCCGTCATTATCCGCTTTCCGGGCCGCGCCGCCTTTCCTTCGGGCAATGCCGAACTCACAGACTTATTCTTGCCTATCCTCGATAAAATCAGCAATGCCCTGGCCGCAACGAAGGGACAAGTCGTCGTCGCCGGGCATACCGACAACACCCCAATCTCAACGCGGACGTTCCGTTCCAACTGGGACCTGTCATCGGCACGGGCGGTCTCGGTCGTCCACCAAATTCTCACCAAAGGAGAGATCATGCCGGACCGCATCGCGGTCCAGGGGTTCGCCGACAGCAGACCCCTGGTATCCAACGATACGCCCGACAATCGAAGCACGAACCGCCGCGTCGAAATCACCGTGCAGATGGACGAGATTGAGAACTAAGGGATCAATCCTGGCGACGCCGCTCTGCGGTTGCCGCCTCGTCGATGGCACCGTCGCTACCGATAACAACGCCGTAGTCTTTGAGCGCCGCCTGGCGCGAGACAAATCCGTCGCGCACGTCGTCAGCCACGCGGCCCGGTTCGCGCGTTAGCGGATCACCCAGGCCGCCGCCGCCGGGCATTTCCATGACAACACCGTCGCCGGTGGGGACGGGCTGACGCCCCTTCCCCCTGAGAGCGGCACCCGAGGTCAGGGTCACACGGCCCTTCAAACCTTCCTGGCCGCCGCCGCGTCCACGCGCCGGGTGACGGATGCGGTCAAACATGGTCGAAACGGCGAAGGGTGCGCCCCCGGCGTGGGTAATCTCCATCACCTGTCCGGCACCGCCGCGGTGGTGACCGGCGCCACCGGAATCAATGCGGTACTCCTTGCGCGTGACAAGCAACGGGGCGATGGTCTCGTTGATCTCCACCGGAGTGGAGCGGACCCCGGAAGGGAAAGCCGTGGCGGACAGGCCGTCCTTACCCGGCCGTGCCCCGGTGCCGCCGGTGTGGAACAGGTTTATCGTAAAGGGCGTGGCGTCGCCGTAGTCCTCATCTCCGGTCACGCCGTGCCCACCCATGACCATGGGGTTCCAAAGCGACGACGCGCCTTCCGCCGGGACCACGTCTCCCAGCGCCTTGTGGAGGCAACCCAGAACCACGTCGGGCAACATCTGACCGATGATGTGGCGCGCCGACACGGCGCACGGCGGCTGTGCATTTAGGATGCTGCCGGCGGGCGCGCTGACGCGAACCGGCGCCAGCGATCCCGCATTGTTGGGAACCGATGCGCCAACGATGCAGCGCACGCCGAAAGACGCATAGGCCTGGGTATAGGTGATAGGCACGTTGATACCGTAGCCCGAGACCGGCGAAGTGCCGGTGAAGTCTACATCGATGCCGTCTTCGCCGACGGTCATGCGGGCCACAAGATCGACATCGCGGTCGTAGCCGTCAACGCGCATGGCGTTTTCGTAAACACCCGCGGGGATCTTGCCGATCTCATGGAGCATGGCGTGACTGGAACTCTCAATGACGTGCCGGGCGAGGCCGTCGATGGATTCCAGATCGAACTCGGTCATCATGGCGTCGAGCCGGCGCCGGCCCATGTCGTTGCAGGCGACAAGGGAGTAGAGGTCGCCCTCCACCTGCACCGGCTCGCGCACGTTGGCGGCCACGATTTCAAGAAGGAGCCGGTTCATGTTGCCACCCTGAACCAAGGGCATGATGGGAATGTTAATACCTTCCTCGTAGACCTGACGTCCGTCGGGACCGAAGCCGCGGCCACCGACGTCAACCACATGGGAGGTCGAGGCGAAAAGGGCCACTACGGTGCCGCCACGAAAGACCGGCGTCACCACCGTGAAATCATGTAAATGGCCGGTCCCCAGCCACGGATCGTTGGTAAGGTAGACGTCGCCTTCCACCATGCTGGCGATGGGGAATTTTTCAAGGAAAAATCCGACCGAAGCGGCCATGGCGTTGACATGGCCCGGCGTACCGGTAACGGCCTGTGCCAGCATGCGCCCTTGCAAGTCGAAGGCTCCGGCAGACAGATCCCCGGCCTCGCGCACCGCGGTGCTGAAGGCGGTGCGTATTAGGGTTTGGGCCTGTTCCTCGACAACCGAAAGCAGGCGGCTCCACATGATCTGCATGTGGATGAGATCGAGGCCCGAAATGCCGCTCATTGCGTGGGATCCTTCTCTTCGGGGCCGCGCCGCGTGAGGATGATATGGCCGAAGCCATCCGCGGCGGCGTCGAATGATGACGAGACGACGGTTGTCGTCTGCTCCTCGACGATCAGTGCCGGTCCCGCCACAACCACCCCGGGGACGAGATCGCGGCGCCAGTATTCCGCCGCTTCCACCGGCCCTTCCTTGACCGGATCGAACATCCGCCGGTGCCGCCGTGGCTTGAGTTCGGTTTCGTCGGCTGCCACGTTGGCCACATTCTCCCATTCCACTGCCGGGGCACTAACGGTCAGGGTCCAGCTGAGAACCTCCACGTCGAGCTCGGGAATAGTGCGTCCGTATAAATGCGCGTAGGCGTCTTCAAAAATCTGGTGCAGGATCGCCCCGTCGCCCTTTTGGAAGTCACGAACCGGCAGGGACGCGGCGATTTCGTGGCCTTGACCGGCATAGCGCATATAGGCCGTTCGGGATTCGGTCAACTCAGTCTCGGGCGCCGCCCGGCGGACGATGGCGCGGGCTTCGGTGACCATCTCTCGATGGATGCGATTGACTAAATCGGGATCGAAGTCCGCAAGCCGCAGATAGCGGCTCTGCACCACCTCGTAAGCGATGGGGGCGCGCAGGAAGCCGATGGCCGAACCAACACCGGCGCCAGCCGGCACGATGACCGTGTCGAGGCCCAATTTTTCCGCCAAACGTGCCGCGTGCAGCGGTGCCGCGCCGCCAAAGGCGACGAGGGTGCGTTCAGCGATTCCCTTGCCCCATTCGATAGCGTGTACGCGCGCGGCGTTGGCCATGTTTTCGTCAACCACTTCCCCGATGGCAAACGCGGCTAGGGACTCCTCCAGCCCGAGCGGCTCCCCAACGGCTATCTTCAATGAATCGGTGGCCTTCTCGGGGGCCAAGGAGACCTCTCCGCCAGCGAATATGCCTGCATCGATGCGGCCCAGCACCATGTCGGCGTCGGTCACCGTTGCCGCTTCACCACCGCGGGCATAGCAGGCGGGACCGGGATCGGCGCCGGCGCTGTCCGGGCCGATCGTGATGCGGCCCATGGGATCGACCCGCGCGATGGAGCCCCCGCCAGCTCCGATTTCCACCATCTCAATGGCGGGAATGCGGATCGGCAGCCCGCTGCCCTTGAGAAAACGATAGGCACGCGCGACTTCGAAGGTACGCGAGGTCAGCGGCTGGGTGTCGTCGATTAAACAAACCTTGGCAGTCGTGCCCCCCATATCGAACGACAGGACCTTGTCGAGGCCGCGGTCGGCGGCGATGCGCCCTGCCAGGATGGCGCCTCCAGCGGGACCCGATTCGACAAGGCGGATGGGAAAACGCACCGCCGTCTCCAAAGTCGTCAGCCCACCGCCCGAGGTCATGAGAAAAAAGGGGCAGGCGAAGCCCAAATCACGCAATCGCTGATCCAGCAACGTGAGATAGCGAGCCATCAGGGGCTGGACGTAGGCATTGGCGCAGGCCGTCGATTGACGTTCGTATTCGCGGATCTCCGGACAGACCTCGGACGACAGCGTAATACGGGTACCAGGCGACAGGGTGCCCAGAATTTCGGCTACGCGGCGTTCGTGAACAGGGTTGGCGTAGGCGTGCAAAAAACCGACTGCGATGCTTTCGATGCGGTGTTCTTCGATCACCGGCAACAGCGCTTCGACCATGGACTCGTCAAGAGGAAGCAGCACCTCGCCCTGGCCATTCATGCGCTCGCCCACAGGCCAGCGCAAATAGCGCGGCACCAGGGGTGGCGGCCGGTCGACCCCGATATCGTATTGCTCGAACCGGTTCTCGTAGGCCATCTCGACGGAATCGCGGAAGCCTTCGGTCACGATGAGTGCCGTCCGGGCGCCCTTGCGCTCGATCAGCGCATTGGTGGCCAGGGTCGTGCCATGAACCACCAAGCCCACATCCGGCGGCGCGGCGCCAGCTTCCGACATCACCTTTTTTATTGCGGCGAGGACACCGTCCTCAGGCGCCATCGGCGTAGTCAGCACCTTAGTGGTGAATTGCCGGCCACCGATGACCAGCACCACGTCGGTAAAGGTGCCGCCGATATCGACGGCAAGCCGTGCCATGCTGGAAGTTCCGTTCATCGATGCTTCCGGGTCAGGAAAACGGGAAGGCGTTAGCTGGAGGGTTTGAGGCTGCTATGCGTTTTTGTCAACGGCGCAGTCGAACGACCGTACGGCTCTTGCCACGAACGAAGAACCAGGTTCGGCCAGGGAAATGGGATCGAGATTGCGAACGACCGGCAAATGAAGGCGCCTTTTCCTGGGCGTATCCCGTTAGCCAACGGGACCAGGAAAGTTGCACCCTTCGTGATCAGACCGAAATAAAAACCAATGACGATATCAATCGTCGGGTTCTATCTGTTCGTTCTCTTCCTTTTTTTCGGTCTGTTCCGTCCCCTGGGTTTCTTCCGTCAGCCCCGCCTGTTCCGCTTTCCTGTCCTCTGACTTTTCCGCCCTCGCCTTGACACGCGCCGCTTTCTTCGCCGCTTTTGCTCTATCGCGCTCCATACGTTCGAATCTGAAATTTGGTCTGCGTGCCATCTCGATGCTGTCTGTCAGTTCAGGGAAGGCAACAAGGTTCCCGACAAAACCATCAATCGGGTCGCAAGAGCCAGGGGCGGTGGCCTAGTCGAGAGCAACCAGATTTTCGGCGGATGCCTTGCCGTCACGACCAGGCACAAGCTCGTACTCGACTTTCTGGCCTTCGCGAAGACTCGTAAGGCCGGCGCGTTCAACGGCGGAGATATGAACAAAAGCGTCCTTCGATCCATCTTCGGGTTGGATGAACCCGTAACCTTTGGTCGGATTGAACCACTTCACTATTCCGGTAGGCATCGTCACTCCTTTCAAACAATCGTTTGGCGCGAGCCACTTCACATAGCGACACAAGGTCCATTAGCTTCACAATTTCTGGGAGTAACTCGCCTAACCGCAAGGCAGGCCATGAGGATACGCCAGAGTGAATATGTGACCGCCGCCCTCCAATAGGCTCATTGCGCACCGGTATGCAAGGGGAAATCGCATGTCGGCCCTTTGTATACCAATGCCGAATAATCATGATAGGCGAAGGAAGGAACGCCACGCAAGCCGTGAATTCCACGTTATTCCCATGCTATAGGGATGAAACGGTAATCAGAGGGGGGGAAGAACGATGGAGCAGACGACGTTGGGCGGGACCGAATTGCGGGTGGGAGTTGCCGGTCTCGGATGCGGCGGCAGCAGCCGGCTTGGAATGCGCACGGAAAAAAGCCGGGCGCAATCCGTCGCCGTATTACGAACGGCGCTGGATCTCGGCGTCAACCTCGTCGATACCGCGGCCGCCTATGGCACAGAGGAGATCGTCGGCGAAGGGATCGCCGCCGTACGACGAGAGTCCGTGATCATCTCCTCCAAGGCCCGGGCGCACAAAGACGGAGAGGAAATCCCCTTTCCTCCTACCGACTTGATAGAAAGTCTAGAGGCATCGTTGGGCCGCCTGGGCACGGACTACATTGACGTATTCCACGTTCACGGCGTCCTGCCACAGCATTACGAGCATGTGCGCGAGAATGTGGTCCCCCTACTCCTCGCCGAAAAAAGCAAAGGCAAGATACGCCATTTGGGGATCACCGAGTTTGCAGCCATGGACCCCGGCCAGGGTATGTTGAAGCGCGCTGTAGAGGACGATTGCTGGGAGGTGATGATGGTTGCCTTCCACATGTTGAACCAAAAGCCGCGCGAACAGGTCTTTGCGCATACCCAGCGCCAAAATATCGGCACGTTGCTCATGTATGCCGTCCGCGCCATATTCAGCCGGCCCGAACGGCTGCGCGAGGCGATGCGCGAACTAGCCGCCGACGGCCGGGTGCCGGAAAGCTTTGCCAGCGGCGATAATCCGCTGGACTTCCTGATCCATGACGGCGGCGCAGAAAGCGTCATCGACGCCGCCTATCGCTACGCCCGTCACGAGCCCGGTGTCGACGTGGTGTTGACGGGAACCGGGGACATCGATCACTTGCGCGCCAACGTCGCCTCAATCCTCAAGCCGCCGCTACCGACAGCAGATCTGGAGACGCTGGAGACGTTGTTCGGGGGTCTGGAGGACGTCGGCCTGGACCGACCGACCCCGGCACAGTCCAATTGAGGCGGTGGAGAAGGCGCTGATTTCCACATTATTTCCGCGCTATAGAAATGAAACGGTTATCAGAGGGGGGAAGAACGATGGAGATGACGACTTTGGGGCGAACCGGATTGCGGGTTGGGGTCGCCGGCCTTGGCTGTGGCGGCAGCAGCAGCATCGGCATGGGCACGGGCAAGAGCCACAAGGAATCTGTTGCCCTCGTGCGCACGGCGCTGGACCTCGGCATTAACCTCCTTGACACCGCGGCCCGCTACAGCACGGAGGCAATCGTCGGCGAAGCGATCGCCGCCGTACCGAGAGACTCCTTCCTAATCTCCACCAAGGCCAGGGCGCACGAGGACGGCGCGGAAGACCCGCTTCCACCGGCGGCCTTGATTGACGGCCTGGAGAAGTCGCTGCGCCGCCTGGGCACCGATACCATCGACGTGTTCCACGTCCATGGGGTCCTGCCCCAGCATTACGAATACGTGCGCGAAGCCGTGATTCCCGTGCTCCTCGCCGAGAAGGACAAGGGCAAATTCCGTCACCTGGGGATCACCGAGTACGCGTCCATCGACACCGGCCAAGACATGCTAGCCCGCGCCGTCGAAGACGATTGCTGGGACGTGATAATGGTTGCCTTCCACATGATGAACCAAAAACCGCGCGAGCGCATCTTCCCCCACTCGCGGCGCCTTGGCATTGGCACGCTGAACATGTTCGCCGTCCGCGACATCTTCAGCAAGCCCGAGCGGTTGCGCGACGCGATGCGCGAACTGGCCGCCGACGGCCGAGTGCTGGAGCGGTTTGCCACCAGTGATGATCCGCTTGGCTTCCTTGTCCATGCCGGTGGGGCGACAAGCATCATGGACGCCGCCTACCGCTTCGCCCGCCACGAACCCGGCGTCGACGTGGTGCTGACGGGAACCGGTGACCCTGATCACCTGCGTGCCAATGTCGCCTCGATCCTCAAGCCGCCATTGCCGGCCGAGGATTTGGCGACACTACGCGAATTGTTCGGGGATCTGGCGGGCGTTGGCCTGGACCCGCCGAAACCACTGCCTTCGAGTTGACGGCGGGCCGAAGGCGCTTAATTCCACACCGCCGAGCGTCCGCGCCAACCCAAATTTAGGCCCCCTACATGACCGATCTCTTTGCACCCATTGAGCCCTACGATAGCGGCATGCTGGCCGTTGGCGGGCAGCACCGGATCTACTGGGAGCAATGCGGCAATCCGAGCGGACAACCGGTAATTTTTTTGCACGGTGGCCCCGGCAGCGGCTGCCAGGCCGAGCAACGCCGTCTCTTTGATCCCGGCCACTACCGGATCGTGCTCTTCGATCAAAGGGGTTCGGGACGTTCGACACCGCTGGCAGACGTGACCGACAACACGACACCGCATTTGGTGAGAGATGTGGAGGCATTGCGGTCGCACCTAGCACTCGACCGCTGGCTGGTCTTCGGCGGCTCTTGGGGCTCGACCCTGGCCCTGGCTTACGCCGAGGCGCATCCGGAGCGCTGTACGGGGCTCATCTTGCGTGGTGTCTGGCTGTGCCGGGCAAATGAATTCAAGTGGTGGCTCTACGGCACCCGCACCTTCTTTCCCGAGAACTGGCGCCGTTTTGCCGAAACCATCGCGGCGGAAGAGCGCCACGACCTGCTGGCCGCCTATCACCGCCGGCTGATGGATGCCGATCCGGCGGTGCACATGCCGGCGGCCCGGGCTTGGAAGTCTTACGAACGCAACCTTACGGTCATGCTGCCCAGGCCCGGCGGCAACGACGTCGAGGAATCGGCGGCGACCCTCGCCATGTCGCGCATCATGGCGCATTACATGATCAATGGCGCTTTCATGGCGGAGAATGCCTTGATCGAAGGCGTGGCGCGCATCCACGACGTACCGGGAATCATCATCCAAGGCCGCTACGATATGATCTGCCCCATCGTCAACGCCGACGACTTGGCGCAAGCCTGGCCGGCAGCCGATTACCAGATCATCCCGGACGCCGGGCACAAAGCCTATGAGGCGGGAACGCTAGCCGCCTTGATTGCCGCGACGGAACGGTTCAAGGATCCTGCCTGAAGCCTTCGGAGCCTCCGATCGACGGGACGTTCATGGGCCGCAAGGTCCCGCTGCGTTTGGTTGTGAGCTAATTTTCCCAATTCATTCAAGCGGGCAATCCGCGCCGATGAGCACCCGGAACAGACCCTGAAGGCGCTCGGTCATTGGGTCTCATTGGCCGTCGCCGATGATGCGTTCGCCACAGGCCCGGTGCAGCCGGCCCGAGGTTACGTCAGAGGCACTTATTTCCACACCGCCTCGGCGACGCGGGCCCAATTCTCTCCCAGAATGCCGCGCACGTCGTCTTCGCTGTAGCTGAGGCCAAGGAGCCGCTCAGTGGTTTCGGGAAGCTGCTCGGGCTGCACCAACTGCCACGGCGGCGGCGGATAACCGGCCGGATAGAGCGAACCGCGGCGCGCCACCAGATCGTAGAACTCGCGCTCGAAATAGACAAAGTCGAGGCCGATGCCGACGTGCCGGGCGCCGACGCGCTGGGCGATATAGTCCATGTGGCGCACAAAGAGCTCGGTCGACGCGTCGTTGTCGCCTAGGAAGGGGCCGATCCCGTTGACGCCGATCACGCCGCCGCTCTCTGCGCAGGCGTCGATCTGGTCGTCGGTGATGTTGCGGTCGTGCTCCTTGAGCGCGCGGGCATCGGCGTGGGAGAAGATGACCGGGGCCTTTGAGGCTTCGAAGACGTCCATCGACGTGCGGTAGCCGGTGTGGCTGCAGTCGACCAACATGCCGACCCGGTTCATCTCCTCGACGACTATGAGGCCGAAGCGGCTGAGCCCCGCGTCCGTCCTTTCCGCGCAGCCGTCGCCAACCAGGTTGCGGCTGTTGTATGCCATGAGCATATGGCGAACGCCCAGGTCGTAATAGAGCGACACCATATCGGCATTGCCGCCAAGCGGGTTCGTACCTTGCATGTTGAAGGCGACGGCAAGCCGGCCGGCGGCCTTGGCGTCGCGAATGTCCGCAACGGTGGTAGAGAAGACGAGGCGCGCATCAGCCGCGATGCGCCGACGCTCGGCGGCGATGTGGCGGACGCTGGCGTCCAGGTCTTCGCGGTCGCCGGCGACGGTCAACGAGACCACGTCCACGCCCGAGGCATGCAGGCGCTCAAGGGTATCGCCGCGGCTCGCCTCGAAGCTTTCCTCCCACGGCAAAGTCATGTCCCAGACCAGGGCATCGGCGTGCAACCGAGCCACGGTTTGTGGAACTAACCAGGCGTCCGGCAACGGCAATTCGATGGTGCTCATAGGAAACGGTTCCCCCGAAATGGACCTTGCGGCGGCATCGACCGACGCTACATCACGACCGTGGTTTTGTCACACGGGAGACTTCCAGTTCATTCGGGCGGACATTCCTCGCCGATGAGGGCCTGGAACAGACCCTGAAGGCGCTCGGTCATGGGGCCCCTTTGGCCGTCGCCGATGATGCGCCCGTCCACTTCCCTGGCCGGTGTCAGGCCGGCGAAGGTGCCGGTGACGAAGGCCTCGTCGGCGCTGTAGACCTGGGTCAGGCTGAAGTCTTTTTCAAACACCGGAATGTCGTGGCGGCGGCACACCTCGATGACGTTGCCGCGGGTGATGCCGCGCAGGCAGTGCAGGCCGCTTGACGTCCACACTTCGCCCTTGCGGACGATGAAGAAGTGGGTCGAATTGCAGGTCGCCACGTATCCGCGCGGGTCCAGCATCAAGGCCTCGTCAAACCCGGCTTTGGTCGCCTGGATGCAGGCAAGAATGCAGTTCAGCTTGCTGTGGTTGTTGATCTGGGCGTCGAGCACGTCGGGCGGGGCGCGGCGCACGTGGACGGTAAACAGCCGAATGCCCTGGGTCAGTGTGCGCTCGGTGGGCAGCTTATATTCGGGAATGATGACGATGGTCGGCGGCGTGATGGTCGCCCGGGGGTCCTGATAGGGCGTCGCCTTGACGCCGCGAGTCACCATCAGGCGGATGTGCACGCCTGTCGTCATTTTATTGGCGTGGGTCGTTTCGTAGAGGCGCTCGACCAATTCTTCCCGGGTCAGCCCGATGTCCATATCGAGAGCCTTGGCCCCCTCCCACAGGCGCTCCATATGCTTGTCGATGAAGGCCAGCTTGCCGTTATGCAGCCTGAGGCCCTCCCACACGCCGTCGCCCAGGACAAATCCGCTGTCGAAGACCGAGACCACCGCCTTGTCGCGCGTCACCAGCTCGCCGTTGACCGAGATCAGGACATCCGCGTTGCGCGGGTCGGTTTCATATTCGTGAGTGCTGGTCGTCATGGAGGGGTCCTTTCGCATCGGCGACGTCAAGGGATCGGCCGACACCGTTGCGTTATTCCGCGTTTTCCGCCTCGGATACGGGAAGCACTTCGACGCCCTCGATGGGCGCCCTGGTTCCGAAAGAGACGATCCCCGCCGGCCGCCACTTGCTGCGAAACACGGTGAGACGGCGCTGAAAGTAGAGCTGCCATTGCAGGTCCGGCGCGAAGCACTGGCGCGTCTCGGGCGGCGGCAGGTACTCGAAGACCATATTGCGCGCGCGGAACATATCCGCGGAACATATCAAAGCAATCGCTGTCGGTTAGGATAACGGGCACGGTATCGCGCTTGCGGCAATAACGCTCCACCGTATCGAGGACCTTTTCCAGCCTCTCGCGGGGCAGTCCGAACACCGTGAATGCGACGATCCGCTTGCCGTCGTTCAGTTGGTCGAAAGGAACCAAGGGCCCGCGGCGCTTGAGTTCGTTCCAAAAGACGGTCTGCGACACCTCGTCGTCGTCGGCTTTCGCATCCCGTCCGAATACCCGTCCAATCCCGTCCCCGAGCCGCCCCAGCCAGGCCCGCAAACCGGTAGGTGGCGCCTGCTTGTCGGTCTCAATGTCCTGGAGGCGGCGTTCCATGCCGCCCAGTTCGGGGTTCAAACGACCGATGGTGTCGTCGCGGTTCTTCAACTGGGCGTCTAGCCGCGCCAACTCGCCGAGCAGGGTGTCAGGGGAGATTTCGGGCTCCAGGGGCTCTTCTTCTCTGAAACCGCCGACGGGCCACGACCGCCGGGCGGCGTTTTCCTTTACACCCGCCCTCAGCGAGGCCGTCTCCGGAGGGCCGCCCAAGGGCCTGGGCGGCGGCGCATTGGATCGAACGGGATCGCCGTTGCCGCCATGGTCGGACCAGACGACCGGGGCGCCCCGGTTGGCGGATTTTCTTGGCGGTTGCTTCGGGCTTGGCATGCCATGGGGCTCCCTGAACAGGCATTAAACAACGCCTTGATCGGCATCTACTTGAAAATACGGTGGAATCGTGAAAAATGCTAGTCGCTGGGTGGGACGCTGCGCATCCCGTCCGTGGTCGATGCCGCGTCAACAATTTTGGAGTGCGGGTGGGGTGAGCGGACGGGCGTACGACATTATCGCCATAGGGGATTTCCACTTTCCCGGCGGAGCCGCCTCTGGCCCCGCCGAGCAGATCCGTGCCCAGGCGGCGGCCGGCTACCGCACGGCCCTGATCCACGTCAAGGGACCCGTGCTCAAGTACCCCCATCTGTCAACGCCGGAGTAAAAGTGCATCACTGGCCGGAGTAACAATGCACCACTTGGTGTGATGTAGAACCCGGTGTTGCGGGTTGTCCCGGTAGTCCATGGTAGGGCCCCACGCGGCTTCGTGTAGCGCTTTAGCGATACGCGGAGCGAAGGCGCGGGGGAGGTGCCTGTGGACCCACTGGGTCAACCGTGGCCCCGGTGGCTAG
>JASLZL010000078.1 GCA_030754885.1 Rhodospirillales bacterium
TGATGGTAGCAGATATAAAAGAGGGGGGTGTGACGGCCGTCCACGACAGGGTGCTGATGGCCTGCTAGCATGGTGACGATGGTTGGTCATTGAAACTGCCGGGGCTTGATCATGTTGCCGCCCGATGAATTGACAAGGGATCGCTACAAGCAGGGGATGGTCTTGTTCAAGGAGGGTGACGAGGGAGATGCCGCCTACATCGTCCACTCGGGATCAGTCGGAATTTTCAAGGATACAGAGGACGGCCGAATCCGGTTGGCGACGCTGAAGGACGGTGAACTTTTTGGCGAGATGGCCATTATCGACGGCAGTCCCCGGATGGCTGAAGCGGTTACGCTTGAGGACAGTGTCATTGTCAAGGTTCCCAAGGATGTCTTGGAAACGAAGCTGGCTAGTCACGATCCGTTTTTGCGCGCACTTGTCCTGATTCTCGTCAACAACCTGCGCAACGTACATCGGGCCTACATGCATCGGCCGCGCAGCGTGCATGATTACGTGACTCTTTTCGCCGCCCATGCCGAGGGTCTCAGGGACTACCTGGACCAGCTAGAGGAATTGGATCCCGAGGCGGAGGCGCTAGAGAGGCTTACCGATTTAGAGAACGCCGTTCGAAATCTCAGAGAGCTGTTCATCAGCCATGAGGACCGTCGCCGCAATGCCGTTACCGATACCGACATTTAGCCACTGCGCCGCGTTGGGGTAATGACGGGTAGATTTGATATAGGTCATTGGGTCCGTCTTCGGTTTTGGCTCACATATGCTGCGATTGGCAACTGAGCACTGTAACCGGAACGTTTTTTCTGAAATCACCCTTGTCAATTCGACAGAAAAATTCCGTCCAGGCCCCCTTGGCGCCGTGCCGGGCGGAGTACCATTATGGGATTTCCGGGCGGCTTTGGGGCGGCCCTTGCGAAACGGCGCTGGACGGGGCATAAACGCCTTTGAATTGTATGTGGGCAGGCTGAGGAAAGACCTAAAATGAAAATTGCCATACCCAAGGAGCGCCACCCTGACGAGACCCGAGTCGCGGGCTCGCCCGAGGTGGTCAAGAAATTCACCGATCTCGGTTTCGACGTCGTCGTCGAGAAGGGTGCCGGTGACGCATCTTCGTTCTCCGACGCGGATTTCAAAGATGCCGGAGCCACCATCGCCAAGGATGAACGGACGGCGCTTAAGACCGCCGATATGGTGTTCAAGGTGCAGCGGCCCATCATCAAGGATGGCCTGAACGAGGTCACCATGATGAAGAAGGGCGCAATTTTACTTGCCACCATCAACGCGGCGGCGAACCGCAAGGATGTGGATGCCTATGCCAAGGCCGGTATTTCGGCCTTCGCCATGGAATTGATGCCGCGCATTTCGCGGGCTCAATCCATGGACGTTCTGTCGTCACAGAGCAACCTTGCCGGATACAAGTCCGTTCTTGACGCAGCGGCCGAATTCGGTCGGGCCTTTCCCATGATGATGACGGCCGCCGGTACCATCGCCCCGGCCAAGGTGTTTGTGCTTGGGGTTGGCGTCGCGGGCTTGCAGGCCATCGCCACCGCCAAGCGCCTGGGGGCCGTGGTCACCGCCTTCGATGTGCGTCCGGCGGTCAAGGAGCAAGTCGAGAGCCTGGGCGGCAAGTTTGTCGAGGTCGATCCGGAGGCAACCAAGGACGCGGAAACGTCGGGCGGGTATGCCAAGGAAATGGGTGCCGACTTTCTTAAGAAACAGCATCAGGTGACTCACGATCACTTGAAAAAACAAGACATTGCAATTTGTACCGCCCTCATCCCCGGGAAGCCGGCGCCGGTGCTGATCACCGAGGCGATGGTCAAGGACATGAAGTCCGGTTCGGTGATCGTCGATCTGGCGGTCGAGGCCGGCGGCAACTGTCCGCTGTCGAAGCTCGGCAAGGTCATCACCAAGCACGGCGTGAAGATTGTCGGCCACGCCAATGTCCCGGGCCGACTGGCCGAGGATGCCAGCAAACTCTATGCGAAAAACCTATTCAATTTCATTTCGCCCCACGTGGATGCCGAGAGCAAATCTCTCAAAATCGATTGGGACGACGAAACCATCCAGGGCACCTTGCTCACTCGCGACGGCAGCGTGGTGAATCCCGCCCTCACGGGGAAGGACAAGTAGACATGGACCCGGCAGATATCGCGGACAGCGCGTCCAAACTGGCCAACGAAGCGGCAAGCTTGGCCAACAATGCGGCCCAGCTGGCCAAGGAGGCGGCCGAAGGCGCCGCTCAGGCCGCCATGCAGACACAAGGAGGGGTCGATCCCTTTCTCTTTCTGTTCACCGTGTTCGTCCTGGCAGTTTTCATCGGCTTTTACGTGGTGTGGAGCGTCACGCCCGCGCTGCACTCGCCGCTGATGAGCGTCACCAACGCGATTTCATCGGTGATCATTGTCGGCGCGCTGATCGCCGCCGGCCCCGCCGACGTCGACTTTTCCAAGGTCATGGGGTTCGTTGCCGTGACCTTGGCCTCGGTCAACATCTTCGGCGGCTTCATCGTCACTCAGAGGATGCTGTCCATGTTCAAGAAGAAACAGAAGAGCTAGGGGGGCGGGATCATGAGTGCAAACGTTACCGGGTTCGCGTACCTGATCGCAGCCGTCTGCTTCATCATGGCGCTGCGCGGCCTGAGTTCGCCGGAGACGGCGCGCAAGGGCAACGCCCTAGGCATTATCGGCATGGTCATCGCCGTCGTCACGGCGCTTATCGACCCGACCGTGGTCAGCTTCGGCATGATCGTCCTCGGCGTCCTCATTGGCGGCAGCATCGGAACCGTGGTCGCGCTCCGCATCCAAATGACATCCCTGCCGGAACTGGTCGCCGCCTTCCATTCCCTGGTTGGCCTGGCGGCCGTGTTCGTCGCCGCGGCGGCGCTCTATCATCCCGAGGCCTATGGCATCGGCACCGTCGGTGCCATCAAGGCGGCAAGCCTGATCGAGATGTCGCTCGGCATGGCTATTGGCGCGATCACGTTTTCGGGTTCGGTGATCGCCTTTGCCAAGCTAAAGGGCGTGATGACCGGCAATCCCATCGTCTTTCCCGGGCAACACCCACTCAACGCGGCGCTCGCCATCTTCATGGTGCTGCTCATGATCTGGTTCGTTGCCACCGAGTCCTATAGCGTCTTCTGGGCGCTGGCCGCCCTGACCTTCGTCATCGGCTTCATGATCATCATCCCGATTGGCGGTGCCGACATGCCGGTGGTGGTCTCCATGCTGAATTCGTATTCGGGCTGGGCCGCCTGCGGCATCGGGTTCACGCTGGGCAATCCGGCGCTGGTGGTCACCGGCGCGCTGGTCGGTTCATCGGGCGCCATCCTCAGCTACATTATGTGCAAGGGGATGAATCGCTCCATCTTCAACGTGCTGCTTGGCGGTTTCGGCGGCGAGGTGGCGGGACCCGTCGGCGGCGGCGGCAGCAGGGACCGGTCCGCCAATTCTGGCAGCGCCGAGGACGCGGCCTTCATCATGAAGAACGCCAACAAGGTGATCATCGTCCCCGGCTATGGGATGGCGGTGGCCCAGGCCCAGCACGCGCTGCGCGAAATGGCGGACAAGCTCAAGGAGGAAGGCGTCGAGGTCTCCTACGCCATTCATCCGGTGGCGGGGCGTATGCCGGGGCACATGAACGTGCTGCTGGCCGAGGCCAACGTGCCCTACGACGAGGTTTTCGAGATGGACGAGATCAACCACGAATTCTCGACCGCCGACGTTGCCTTCGTTATTGGGGCAAACGATATCACCAATCCGCAGGCCAAGACCGAACCGGGCTGCGATATTTACGGCATGCCTATCTTGGATGTGGAAAAGGCCCAGACGACGCTGTTTATCAAGCGATCCCTGGCCTCGGGCTACGCGGGCCTCGATAATCCGCTGTTCTTCGCCGACAAGACCATGATGTTGTTCGGCGACGCCAAGAAGATGTCGGAGCAGATCGTACAGGCGCTAGGCTAGAGCGCCGCCACCCGGACAAGCCTCGGCGGCTGCTGAGCAGCGTACTGTCGAGATAAAGTTTTTAACGTGATTGTGGGGACTAGAATCCCTCGCGTTCGAGCCTTTTACGCTCGAGCTTGCGGGCGCGGCGAATGGCTTCCGCCTTTTCGCGTGCCCTGCGCTCAGAAGGTTTCTCATAGGAGCGCCGCAGCTTCATCTCGCGGAAAATGCCTTCGCGCTGCATCTTCTTCTTGAGGACCTTGAGGGCCTGATCGACGTTGTTGTCTCTGACCACGACTTGCACGGTTAACAGAAACTCCTTCTTGATAAAGATGGTTTAATCGACAACATTCCGTAAGGAAGGAAGGCCTTCTAACACACCCGTCCCGTCCTGTGAAGGCCTTGCCGACCTGGATGCTGGCTGAAGTGGGGCCATTCAAGGGGAAAACGCCATGGCTATACTGAAGATCGCGCGCATGGGCCATCCGGTACTGCGCCGGCCGGCCGAACCGGTGACCGACCCTGGTGCTTCCGAGATCAAACGCTTGATCGCCGACATGATCGATACAATGCGCGATGCCCAGGGTATCGGTCTGGCGGCGCCACAGGTGCATGTCGCTAAGAGGCTGGTGATATTCCACGTGCCGGACGAGGGGACCGATGAGGAGAGCGAAGATGACCCTTCGAGCGGTCCCAGGCCCCTGACCATCCTCATCAATCCCGAGATCGAGCCCCTCGGCGAGGAGCGGACACTCGATTGGGAGGCCTGCTTGTCGCTGCCGGGGATGATGGGAATGGTTCCTCGTTTCGCCCACATCCGCTATCGCGGCATCGCCGCCGACGGGGCACTTGTGGAGCGCGTCGCCGAGGGATTTCACGCTCGTGTCGTCCAGCACGAATGCGACCACTTGGACGGTCTTCTCTACCCGCTTCGCATGACCGACTTGTCCCAATTCGGCTTCGTTGAAGAATTGAGGCATGCCGCCGGCGCCAGTGGAGAGCTCTGAACCCGAACAGGGGTTCGACGGAGGGAACGCATGATGCAAAGCCAGACCAGGGATGAGATATTGCTTGCCACTCTCCCCCATGTGGTATTCGACGGGTGGACGGTGCGTGCCTTGGCGGCCGGCGGGGCCGACGCTGGGTTAACGCCTGATGTGGCGTTGCGTGCCTTTCCCGGCGGCATGGTGGATGTCGCCGAGCATTTTTCCGAATATGCCGACCGCTGCATGACGGCGGAGTTGGAGCGTCGCATCGGAACCGAACGTTCCGTGCGCCGGCGCGTTGCCCTGGCCGTGCGCCTTCGCTTCAGTGAGTTGGCACCTCACCGCGAAGCCGTGCGCCGGTCCATCGCATTCCTCACTTTGCCGCATAATGCCAACGTGGCCGCCCGCTGCGCTTGGCGCACGGTGGACTCCATATGGCACGCAATCGGCGACCGGTCGGTGGATTTCGCTTACTACACCAAGCGCGCTTCCCTGGGCTGTGTCTACGGGGCGACCGTGCTGTATTGGCTGGGCGACGATTCGGAGGACCATGCCGAGACCTGGTCCTTTCTAGAACGCCGGATAGAGGGCGCCGCGACGCTTTCCAAATTCAATCCCAAGGGCATCTTGGAACGATTCGCACACTTCGGGCGACCGCCGCGCCCGGGCGCAATGCGAGCACGGTGAAACTGAACGTCCATCGATACAAGATCGGTACAAAACGAAACGGGCGCCGCCGAAGGCCGCGCCCGAATCGTTGGCAGGAGGGGGGGGAGATCCTGCCTTTTCCAGCAAGGAGGGCCGTTGCTGGTTATCTACCAAAGGTGACTCGGAAAGTGCACCAAATCCAGTAACATCGGATCACGGTTCAGTGAAGGCTCGGCTTCGCTACGGGGCGGGTGCCGAGCCCTTGGAGAAGAGGCGGGTCACATGGCCCATCTTGCGGCCGGACCGGGTCTCCAACTTACCGTAAAGATGCAGCTTTGCGCTCCCATCCGACAGATGTTCGGGCCAATCCTCTATGTCGGCGCCGATCAGGTTTTTCATCACAGCATCCGAGTGGCGCTCCGGCGAGCCCAGGGGCAAGCCGCAGATGGCGCGGACGAATTGCTCGAACTGGCTGGTGATGCAAGCATCGATCGTCCAGTGGCCAGAGTTATGGGGTCTGGGCGCGATCTCGTTGACCAATATCTCACCTTGTCGGGTGACGAACATTTCTACAGCCAGCAATCCAACAAGGTCCATGGATTGGGCAATGCGTCCGGCGATGTCCACCGCGTCTCGGGCCAAGGCCTTTGAAATCGGCGCCGGCGCGATGGTGGTGTCCAAGATGTGATTGACGTGACGGTTTTCCACCGGATCGAAGGTGGCGCTATGTCCATCGGAGGTGCGCGCCACGATGGCTGAAATTTCGCGCTCAAAATCGACGAAGGATTCCAAGATTCCTATTTCGGCACCCATCTCGGCCCAGGCGGTTTGGGGGTCCGTGTCCTCTCCCACCATCACCTGTCCCTTACCGTCGTAACCGAGCCGTGTCGTTTTCAAGACAGCGGGCCGGCCCAGGTTTGTCGCCGCCCGCGCCAGCGAATCAGGGCCGGTGACCTTTTCGTAGGCTGCGGTTGGCACGCCGATGGTGGCCATATAATCCTTCTCGCGCAGGCGGTCTTGGGAAATGTGTAAGCATTCCCAACTGGGCCTGACGCAGACCCGCTCGGACAGAAGCTTAACGCAGTCATGGGGGACGTTTTCGAACTCGAATGTGACGACGTCGACGGACGCGGCGAAGCGTTCCAAAGCCGCCGCATCGGAATACGGGGCCACCGTGGCCGCAGCTACATGCTCGGCCGGACTATCGGCCTCGGGCGAAAAGACGTGGCAGCGGTATCCCAGACACGCCGCAGCAAGGGCTGTCATGCGGCCTAACTGGCCGCTACCCATAATACCGATGGTGCTGCCCGGCGGGATGGGCCGGTCGGGGTCTAATTTCAAGGTCTGCTCAAGCGTCGTCGTTGGGCGCGGCGGCCACTTGGTCGGTCTGACGGGCGCGCCAGTCGTCAAGAGCGGCGGCGATGCGCTGGTCATCAAGCGCTAGGACGGCGGCAGCCAGCAGTGCCGCGTTAACGGCGCCGGCGCGTCCGATGGCCAGGGTTCCGACGGGTACGCCGGCGGGCATCTGGACGATGGAGAGAAGACTATCCATGCCCTTCAGCGCGGCGCTCTCGACGGGGACGCCAAAAACGGGGAGCGGCGTCATCGACGCAGTCATGCCGGGCAGGTGCGCGGCCCCGCCGGCGCCGGCAATGATGACTTTGAGGCCCCGGTCGCGGGCGCCGTCAGCATAGTCAAAAAGCCGCTTAGGCGTTCGGTGGGCGGAGACAATCCGAGTCTCGTAGGGAACGCCCAGGGCATCAAGGACATCGGCAGCGTGGCGTAGTGTCGGCCAGTCGGATTGGCTGCCCATAAGGACACCCACCAAGGGATAGTCGTCGGTGGCGGCGCCAGCCATGTCGGAGACTCCTCAGGTTCGGCGAAAGCCGGCAATTATAAGGCGGCCCCGACTGATCGCAAGCGCGTCGGGGGAATCCTTTTGTTTCGTCTTTGAGCGAGTGCTAGCCTGACTAGGCAAGTTGGAGGCAGGGCCATGAGTGACATTGAGGCGCCGGGCTTCATTCCTGCAGTGGCGGCTCTTGACACGCGGGATCAACAAGATCGGCAGGAATCCCAGAGCCAGTCGGAGGCCGAAGACAAGACCGCTGATGAACCATCGGGCGAGCGCAACATCGCCGACGTGGCGTTCATTATGGGCATTCCGGCCGCTGAGTTGACGGCCAAGGTGCAAGAGGCGTTGACCATAATCATGGCCGAGTTCGACCGGGTGCGCGGCGAACTGGACCATATCAAGGAGCACGCCCACTACCTGGAAGAGCTAACCGACCAACACCCCTTCCTTCCCGTTATGAGCCGCCGCGCCTTGCTTCGTGAGCTATCGCGCGTACTGACTCGTGCCGAAAGCGCAGAAACTACCAGCAGTTTTCTCTATCTCGGAATTACCAACTTCGAGGACATCAAGCGCACACAGGGACGCTTGGCCGCCGAGGCGGCAATGGCTCATGCGGTCGCGGTGCTTAGTGAATCGCTCAGGGGCAGCGATTTTGTCGGCGGCCTGGAGGGCAATGACCTAGCGGTCATCCTCACCGTGACCGAGGAGGCGGCGGCCATCGAGAAGGCTCAGGAGTTGGTCGTCGTCTTGGCCGGCCGGCCTTTCGAATGGCAGGGCCAGACGATCAACCTTGCTGTCGCATGGGGGCTTCATTCTTTCGACGCCGGCGAAAGCGTAGATGATATTCTTGAGACGGCGGACAGGGACCGCCGCGCCCGCGATACCACTTAGGCGATGATGTCGGGCAAAAGCTGGCTTTCCAGCTTGGCGATCTGGTCTTTGAGAACAAGTTTTCGTTTCTTCAGGCGTTTGACCTGAAGTTGATTAACGGACGCTTTTTCGGAAACGCGCAAAATGACGTCGTCAAGGTCACGATGTTCAGTCTTGAGCAGTTCCAGATTTCGCCGGAGCGCTTCCGTATCGGCCATCGTTCCCAAAACTCATCGAAAGGGGTTGTATCTTAGCAAATCTCACCCGAAATGGATATTAATGATGTATTCCACCGCGTGTCGGGCCGGGGCACAGAAGGAAAGGACACACCATGACAAGCGGAACGATCAAGAGGATCGGCGTATTGACCAGCGGCGGCGATTGTGCGGGCCTGAATGCAGCCATTCGCGCCGTCGTGCAAAGAGCCATCCGCGGTTATGAATGGGAGGTCCTAGGTATTAAGGAGGGTACGCGAGGGCTTTTGGATCGTCCGCTGATCTACGAGGAATTGAGCCTTCGTATCTTCACCGGCAACATTCTGCGCATGGGCGGCACCATTTTGGGGACTGTCAACAAGGGCGATCCCTTCGCCTACGACATGCCCGACGGGACCGTAGAGGACCGCTCGCAAGCATTCGTCGACGGCATCCACGAACTTGGCTTGGACGGCTTGATCGGCATTGGCGGTGACGGCAGCATGAAGATTCTCAGCCGTCTGGCCAGACAGGGCGGCTTTCCCTTCATCGGTATCCCCAAGACCATCGACAATGACGTGCCATTCACGGAGTTTTCGATCGGTTTCGCCACGGCCGTCACAGCGGCCTCGGAGGCGCTCGATCGTTTGCAGCCGACGGCGGCTAGCCACCAACGCGTAATGATCTTGGAGGTCATGGGGCGTGATGCTGGGCACTTGGCGCTCAACGCCGGCATCGCGGGTGGCGTCGATGTCATCTTAATTCCCGAGATTCCCTACCACTTGCGAAAGATCGCGGACAAGATAGCGGGTCTGCGCGATCAAGGCCGCAACCACGCCCTCGTCGTATGCTCAGAAGCAATCCGGTCGGCCGATGGTGAGTCGGTTACCACCACGCATGCGGATGGCGAGATACGCTACGGCGGCGTCGGGCACGGGCTGGGCGAACAGATCGCCCAACTGACCGGTGCCGAAACCCGGGTCACGGTGCTTGGGCATGTACAGCGCGGCGGTGCGCCATCCAGCCGCGACCGCATCATCGCTTCAGCCTTCGGGGTGCACGCTGTCGACCAGTTGGCTGAGGGACGGACCGATCGCATGGTCGCCTGGCAGCATCGCGAGGTGGTGGCAGTACCTCTGGAAGAGGTGGTAAGCCGCAATCACAATGTCGATGTTAACGGTACTCTGGTCAAGACGGCACGGGGGCTCGGCATCTGTCTCGGCGATTGATCACATCGACCAAATTTAGGGCATCGCCGCCTAGATTTTTTTAGCGCACCGGAGTATCATAAAGAACGTTCGATAAACTGACCTCAAGGAGGATAACGCCATGAGCGTTGACGAGAGGATCGACGCCTTAAAAGCCAAGCATCAGGCCCTTGAAACCGCCATCGAACAAGAAAACAGCCGACCTCTCCCCGACGATGTTGCGATCGTCGATCTCAAAAAGCAAAAACTTCGAATCAAAGACGAACTGTCCACCATTACCAGCTAGCTAGCGGTTTCCTCCCCGCCGCACGGGGCGGAACGGCACTCAGGTGTCGTCGCCGGAAGGGTTCCTGTGACACGGAGGGGTGATGACCAACCGCTACGACGAAGCCTACACCCGCTCACTGCAAGATCCGGAAGGGTTCTGGGGCGAAGCGGCTGACGATATCCACTGGCATAAACGTTGGGACAAAGTCTTCGACGATTCCAACGCGCCGTTTTACCGCTGGTTCGTGGGGGGCAAGGTCAACACGTGTTTCAATGCCCTCGACCGCCACGTCGATGGGGGGCGTGGTGAACAGGCGGCGCTGATATACGATAGCCCCGTCACCGGTAACACGGTCAAAACCTTTACCTACCGCGAGTTGCGCGATCAGGTGGCACGTTTCGCCGGGGCGCTCCGCAGCCTTGGCGTCGGCCCGGGTGACCGAGTTGTGATCTATATGCCCATGGTGCCCGAGGCCATCGTCGCCATGCTGGCGACGGCGCGGCTGGGAGCGGTGCATTCGGTCGTGTTTGGTGGCTTCGCCGCGGGTGAATTGGCAGGGCGTATCGACGACGCCCAGCCGCGTGTCATCGTCTCTGCCTCCTGTGGCATTGAGGTCAACCGCGTCATCGCCTACAAGCCACTCCTTGACGGCGCCATCGAACTGGCACGGCACAAGCCCGACGCCTGCGTCATTTTGCAACGCCCCCAGGAAAAGGCCGCCTTGGTCGACGGCCGAGACCACGATTGGGACGCCGTCATGGCCACGGCGGAGCCCGCCGACTGTGTTCCCGTGGCCGCCACCGATCCCCTTTATATCCTTTATACCTCTGGCACCACAGGCACGCCCAAGGGCGTCGTGCACGACAACGGCGGCCATATGGTGGCGCTCAAATGGTCGATGCGGAATATCTACGACGTGGAACCTGGGGACGTTTACTGGGCGGCCTCCGACGTCGGCTGGGTGGTGGGCCATTCCTATATCGTCTATGGACCGCTGCTGCACGGCTGTACGACCATCCTCTATGAGGGCAAGCCGGTCGGCACGCCCGATGCCAGCGCCTTCTGGCGAATAATTTCCGAGCACGGCGTCAACGTGCTGTTCACGGCGCCGACGGCCTTTCGTGCCATTAAGCGCGAGGACCCGGACGCCAAGCTCATGGGGCGCTATGATCTTTCCCACTTTAAGATGCTTTTCCTGGCCGGCGAGCGCACCGATCCCGACACTCTGGCCTGGGCCGAGAGCAATCTGGGCAAGCCCGTCGTCGATCACTGGTGGCAGACCGAGACAGCTTGGGCCATCGCCGCCAACTGCATGGGCCTGCACCCCTTTCCGATCAAACCGGGCTCGCCGACCAAGGCGGTGCCGGGTTGGGACGTCCACGTTGTCGATGCCGACAACAATGAAGTGGAGTCGGGCACCATCGGCGCCATCGTGATAAAGCTGCCGCTGCCGCCGGGAGCCCTGCCGACTCTGTGGAATGCCGACGACCGCTTCGTCGAGTCCTATCTCGCCGAGTTCCCCGGTTATTACAAGACCGCCGACGCTGGCTGCATTGACGGTGACGGATACATCTATGTCATGGCGCGCACCGACGATATCATCAACGTCGCCGGCCACCGCTTGTCCACCGGCGCCATTGAAGAAGTTTTGGCCGCCCATGCCGATGTCGCCGAATGCGCGGTTGTCGGCGTCGCCGATGGCATCAAGGGCCAGGTTCCAATCGGATTTCTGGTTCTCAAGGCGGGCGTCGGGCGGTCCAGCGAAGACATCGTCGCCGAAGTGGTGGGGATGGTACGCGAGCGGATTGGCCCCGTGGCCGCCTTCCGTCAGGCCGCCGTGGTTGAAGGCTTGCCCAAAACACGCTCGGGCAAGATCCTGCGCGGCACCATGCAGAAGATCGCCGACGCCGAAGACCACAAAATACCGCCGACCATCGACGACCCAACGGTTCTGGACGGAATCGAACAGGCTTTAATGCGACTGGGATACGCCGGCGCGCGGCCCTGATCCCTACCACCACGCATCCCATCACCATTCCGGCTAATGCAGACCTAGGAGTAGACCCATGACCAATAAAAAGCTCTTTGCTTCCCTCGGCCTCGACGCGAAGGCTCTGCCCGGCGGAAACCTTACCGTTTGCTCGCCGATCAACGGCGCCCCCATTGCCAGTTTGCGGGTCGACACTGCGCGCGACCTAAAAAAGAAGATTGACCGTGCTCAGCAGGCATTCCTTGCATGGCGAACGGTGCCGGCACCGCGCCGCGGTGAGTTGATTCGTCTTTTAGGCAACGAACTGCGCCGCAACAAGAAGGCTCTGGGCCACTTGGTTTCCCTTGAGAACGGCAAGATCCTGGCCGAGGGCATGGGCGAGGTGCAAGAGATGATCGATATCTGCGACTTCGCGGTTGGGCTGTCGCGCCAACTCTACGGCCTCACCATTGCCTCCGAGCGTCCCGGCCACAGGATGATGGAGAGCTGGCACCCACTGGGTGTCGTTGGCGTCGTCTCGGCTTTCAATTTTCCGGTTGCCGTGTGGTCGTGGAATTTCGCCTTGGCCATCGTTTGCGGCGACCCGGTGGTATGGAAGCCATCGACCAAGACACCGATTACGGCTCTTGCCTGCCAGGCTTTATTCAAGCGCGCGCTCAAGCGCTTTGGCGACGCGCCGGAAGGGCTTTCGGAAGTGGTCATTGCTTCGCGAAAGATCGGCGACCGCATGATGGATGATCCCCGACTCAGGTTGATCAGTGCGACGGGCAGCACGGCCATGGGGTGCAAGATTGCGCCTCGCATCGCCGGACGCTTCGGCCGCACGATTCTGGAGTTGGGCGGCAATAACGCCATGATCGTTACGCCGACGGCGGACCTTGACCTTGCCATCCGCGCCATACTGTTTGCCGCTGTCGGCACCGCAGGCCAGCGCTGTACCTCTCTGCGCCGCCTGATCGTCCACCGCGATGTTTATGACGAGGTGTTGGAACGGCTTAAGAAGGCCTACGCCAGCATCACCGTCGGCGACCCGTTGGCGCCCAAAACCCTGGTCGGACCGCTTATCGACAAGTGGGCGTTCAAAACCATGCAAGACATGCTCAAAGCGGTGGCAAAGGAGGGCGGCACGGTAACCGGTGGCGAGCGCGTCATGGCTCGGCGCTATCCCAAGGCCTACTACGTCGATCCGGCCATCGTTGAAATGCCCAAACAGACGGCCAACGTGCACGAAGAAACCTTCGCCCCCATCCTTTACGTCATGAAGTATCGCACCTTCGACCAGGCCATCCACATTCATAACGACGTGCCTCAGGGTTTGTCGTCGTCGATTTTCACCAATGACGTGCGCGAGGCAGAGGCATTCGTTTCGGCGGCGGGCAGTGATTGCGGTATCGCCAACGTCAACATCGGACCTTCGGGGGCCGAAATCGGCGGTGCTTTCGGCGGCGAAAAGGAAACCGGCGGCGGCCGCGAATCGGGCTCGGATGCATGGCGCGGCTACATGCGTCGCGCCACCAACACCATCAACTATTCGCGTGAACTGCCCCTCGCTCAGGGCATCAAGTTCGGGGAATAGGGGTCAAGCCCCCGACGGAGTTTCGTCGGGAGACGGTTTGGATTCTTCGCTTTCCGGCTCGGGCGCCGGCGCTGTGGCGGACGTTCCGAAGACGGTTTCAACCGACTCAGGGGCAGTTGTGGGCGGTGGCGGCGCTTTTGGGGCCGCGCCGAAAACCACCTCCGCCGTCTCGTTGGCAGGGATTTCGTCTGGCGCCGGTGGTTCCTCCTCGATGGTCTTCTTCGTTACGCCGGCGGCCGCTTTCTCTATCGACGGTTCGGTGGAGTGTGTCGTGTCCGTTGCCTTCGCCGCGCCATGCACCGTGCCGGCGCGGGCGCGCGCCAGATTGACAGATTTTTCAAGGTCCGCCTCGCTGCACAGGCCAAGGGGGATGGGGTTCTGCGGCTTGATGTTGGATGTGTTCCAGTGGGTTTTCTCACGCACCGCGTTGATTGTCGGTTTGGTCGTGCCGATGAGCCTGGAGATTTGCGCGTCACTGAGCTCTGGATAGTTCTTCAAAATCCATGCGATGGCGTCGGGGCGGTCCTGGCGCTTGGATACTGGCGTGTAGCGTGCGCCCTTAGGCTTGGACTGGGGCAGCGGCAATGTCGGCTTGGCCATCTTCAGGCGTTGCTTTGCGTCGGTGGCGCAGCGCTCGATCTCTTCGATCGTCAATTGTCCGTTGGCAATCGGATCCAGACCCAGTACGCCGATCGCTACCTCGTCGTCGGCAATAGCCTGCACCTCAAGCGGGTGCATGCCGCAAAATTCAGCAATCTGGTCGAACGTGAGCACAGTATTTTCGACGAGCCAAACGGCCGTCGCCTTGGGCATGAGAGGCAGCGCCATCTCGATTCACCTTGTACAAGAAATACCAAAATAATACGCACCCATGCGGGCGTATTCCAACCTTATAGCGCGCCGGTGGGCAGGTGGTCAAACCGTGTTCGAATGTCCACCGTCACACGGTGAGCATGATCTTTCCGATGTGGGCGCTACTCTCCATCAGGCGGTGGGCTTCGGCGGCTTGAGCGAGGGGAAAGGTGGCATGAATCACCGGCTTGATGTTGCCTGTATCGATCAGCGGCCAAATGCGTTCCCTTAACGTAGCGGCAATGGCGGCCTTACGCTCCACGGTCAGGGGTCGCAGCAATGAGCCCATAACGGAAAGCCGCTTGACCATCATTGGACGCAGGTCCACGTCGACCCGGCTGCCCTTCAGGAAGGCGATGTAGACCAGCCGCCCTTCAATGGCCAGGGCTTCAATGTTGCGGGCTACGTAGTCGCCGCCGACCATATCGAGAATGACGTCAACACCCTTGTCCCCGGTGAAATCGCTGACCGCTGAGACAAAATCGTCGGTGCGGTAGTTCACCGCGAGCTCCGCGCCCAGTGATCGGCAGGCGGCGCATTTCTCGGCGCTGCCCGCCGTTACTGCGACCGGTGAGCCAAGGTTCTTGGCCAACTGAATGGCGGCGACGCCGATGCCGCTGGAACCGCCGTGCACCAACAGTGTTTCGCCGGGTTGTAGTGCCGCACGCTCGAAGACGTTTGTCCATACCGTGAAATAGGTCTCGGGCAGGGACGCCGCCTGTACCAGATCCAGCCCCTTTGGAATGGGCAGGCAGTGAGCCGCCGGAACCGGGCAGTATTGAGCGTATCCGCCACCGGCGACGAGGGCGCAGACGGGATCACCCACGGACCACTCCACCGCCGCGTCGTCCCGTGCCACTACCTCGCCGGCGATTTCCAGGCCCAAAAGGTCGGTCGCCCCATCGGGCACCGGGTAGTTACCCATGCGCTGGAACGTATCGACCCGGTTGACGCCCGCCGCTGCTACCTTGATCAGCACTTCGCCGGGGCCGGGATGGGGCAGCGAACGGGTTCCCGATTTCAATACCTCGGGGCCGCCCGGCGCGCAGATTTCGACGCAGGTCATGGTCTCTGGCAGGGGTGCGGTCATGGTGGAGGACTCCGCGTCTGGTTACTCAGGAAGCTGCCCGATCGGCGGCCTGGCGGCCCAGGATGGAGCATTCGACAAGGACCTGGCGCACCTTCGCCTCGTCGTCGGGTGTCAACGGTTCCACCGGTTCGCGCGGATAACCGGCGGGCAGTCCCAGCATGTTCAGCGCCGCCTTGTAGCCCGACGGACGGGTGCCTGTCCCCAAGACCGTATTGAAAACGGCGATCAGCCTTTCCTGCCATTGCAGTCGTTCCCCGATCGACATGCTCTCGGCCTCAAGAAGACGGTTCGTCTCTTTGCCGAATAGGTCGGGACCGGTCGAGATGAATCCCGATGAGCCCAAGAGGATGGCGGGCAGAATATTCTCGCCGTTGCCGATGAAGACCGCTATGCGGTCGCGGAACTGCAGAAGGGTCCGCGATGCGTGCTTCATATTTTCGTTGGATTCCTTAATGGCGACGACGGGGGCTACGTCCAGGATGGCTTCCAAGGTGTCGTGGTCGATGTTCATTCCGGTGCGCAGCGGCGTGTTGTAGACCATCATCGGTAACGGTGCCGCCTTGGCCACCGCCGCGAAGCGGCCGACGATCTCGCTCTTGGTGCCGTTGAGCACGTAGGACTGGGGCTGCACGCAAATACCGTCGGCGCCAGCGTCGGCCGCCGCCACCGAACGCGCTACTGTCTCAGCGGTGGTCACGGCGCTGGTGCCGACGAAAACGGGGACGCGGCCTGCCGCCGTCTTCATGGCGGTTCGGGTGATTTGTTTCAGTTCCTCTTGTGAAACCGCCCAGGACTCACCGTTGTCGCCAAGGATCAGAAAGCCACCGCAATCGCAGTCCATGTGCCAAGTGAGAATCTCGGCGAAGGCGTCAAGCATAAGATCACCCGAGCGGCTGAACGGTGTCACCGCCGCCGGTACATGCCCCTGCACGGTCATTGTTGCCATGGTAGTGTCTCCTCTCCAGGATCGCTGGACGGAAGCCTCGATATCGGACCTGAATTTCCAAGTCCCGAGTAATTTTGTCCGTGAACCGCCGATGATAGGTGCCGTCGGCAAGCCGGTCAACGCCGGGTCACTCGCTTGACGGCCGGCGGAGGCGGTTGCTACGGTTTTGCCGTCGTGTCGATGGACTTTGGGTGCGGAACATGGACCTGGACGATCTGGAGCCAAGGAACAAGAAGCCCGAGCCAAGGAATCTGGACGTCATGTCCATCGAGGCCCTGAACGAATACATCGGCGAACTGGAAGTGGAAATCGCCCGTATCCGTCAGGCAATCGCTGCTAAAAAAGAGGCCCGCGACGGCGCCGATTCGGTCTTCAAGATTTAGCGTCTTTGACCTCAATCATTGTTGTTAATCGAAATTTAAGGAAAGGTGTTTAGGCTGGATAGTGGATGGAAGGCGGTCTTTGTTGGCCGTTTCTAACTTCCATTCCTCTTCAGAGCCTCCCTGTTAAACTCGCGCCGCCCCTCATGGGGCGGCGTTTTTTTGTTTGCCGAACCTCTTGACCGAAGCGGGGGGCCTTGTTTACAGTTTCGGCAATAAGAACGTTCGCGCGAGTTTGGCAGGGGTACGCAGAATAAAAGAGGGGCCGCCGAATGGCGGCCCCTCTGTCATTTTGAGCCCAGGAAAGGCTCTTCAGGCGGCTTTCGATTCGATCGTCTTGGCTTTGTCACCGCCAATCTCAATCTTGCGGGGCTTCTTCTCCTCAGGGACTTCGCGGGTCAGATCAATGTGGAGAAGGCCGTTGAGCAAGTTGGCC
>JASLZL010000079.1 GCA_030754885.1 Rhodospirillales bacterium
CCGACTGGCGGCTGTTCACTACCTTGGTCCGCTTCGATTCCGTCTATTACGGTCACTTCAAATGCAACAAGCGGCGCCTCGTCGACTATCCCAACCTCTGGGCCTATACGCGCCAGCTCTATCAGGTGCCAGGCGTCGCCGGCCTGTGGCTGATGCCCCACGGCGCGCAGAAGCTGTTCGGCTGGTTTGGCGGCAATCCCGAGGGAGCCGCCGGCTTCTTCGCCAAGATCGGCCTGGAGCCGGCCCTGCCGCTCGTCTATGCCACCGGCATGGTCGAATTCTTTGGCGGGCTTCTGCTCGTCGTCGGACTGCTCACCCGCCCGGTGGCGGTGGCGGTCTTCGTGGTGCTGTTCGTGGCCACCTTCAAAGTCCACCTGGCGAACGGCTTCTTCGTCACGGGCGGCGGCTACGAATACGCCATGATGTGGATGTTTTTGGCCCTCGCCATCGCCTTTCGCGGCGGCGGTCCGCTTTCGCTCGACGCCCGCCTCCGCAAGGAGTTCTAAGCGCCGTCGTCGCCGCCGATGTCGGACTGATGGTCCCGTGTCCGACCCCCTCGGACGGCTATTGCCGGTGCCCGTTGTCACCGATAGGGTCGTCCCATGACGGGCTCGGCTCGATGATCGAACTCTGGGACTGGCGGCGGCGGGTGGCCCAGCTCTATGCCGAGGCGCGGGCATCCGACGACCCCGAGGCCGCCTGGCAGCAATGGCGGGCCGGCCGCGACAACCTGTTCGGGGATCATCCCCAATCCCCCCTCGCAGCGGCTGCCCGGCCGTCCTTCGCCGGCATCCGGTATTTCGATTACGACTCCGCCTATCGCCTTCACGTCAAGCTGAACCCGGTGGATGGCACACCTGAAGTACTGGACGCCGGCGATGACGGCGCCGTGTCGCTGATACCCTTTGCCGTTACCCGGGGCCTGCGCCGGCGACTGGGCGGCGAGTTAACCCTCTATTGGATTGGGAGTTACGGCGGCGGTGCGTTGGTGCCGTTTCGCGACGCCACCTCGGGCGACACCACTTATGGCGGCGGGCGCTATTTGCTGGATACCGTTAAAGGGGCCGATCTTGGGTGCGCCTCAGACGGCCAAACCGTGTTCGACTTCAATTACGCCTACAATCCCTCGTGCGCCTATTCCCGACATTGGGTGTGTCCCCTGGCACCATCCGACAACCACCTGCCGGCGGCCATCGAGGCCGGGGAGCTGACTCCTCCTTGACCAAGGGGCCGGCTCTTGGCTAGATGCCCTCTCAATAATTGGGCTAAGGGGGGACATTCATGGCCGACTACGGGACATTGCAGGAAATCGCACGCTCGGCGCGGGCCAATCTGCCGCAAAATGCGTGGGACTACCTGACTGGCGGCGGCGAGAGCGAGACCACGCTCAAGCGCAATCGGCTGGGTCTGGACAGCATCGGGTTGCGGCCACGGGTATGCCGGGACGTCACCCAAATCGATTGCTCGACCGAACTCCTCGGTCAGACCATGCGCCTGCCGGTGTGCGTAGCCCCCATGGGTTCGCTTCAGCTGCTCGAACCGGTGGGCGCCGGGGGTGTCGTTCGGGCCGCCGACGAATTCGGCATCACCGCCTTCCTCAGTTCGCTGACCGAGCCCCAGATTGAGGAAATCGCGCCCCGGATCAACCACCCTATGGTCTATCAGATTTACGTGCGCGGCGATGACGCCTGGGTTGCCACGTTCGTCAAACGCGCCGTCGATGCTGGCTGCGGCGCTGTGTGTTTCACCGTCGATTTGGCCCTCTATGGGCGTCGCGAGCGTGACTTGATGAAACGCTACCGGCCCCCCACCCGCCAGGCCGGGGACATGGACGCTTTTCACTTCCAGACGGCATGGAACTGGGACAACGTGAAACGCTTCAAGGACGCCCATGACATTCCCTTGATCATCAAGGGCATCCAGACGGCCGAGGACGCCGAGACCGCCGTCGAGCTTGGTGTCGATGTGGTCTATGTCTCCAACCACGGCGGGCGCCAACTGGATCACGGCTGCGCGACGATCGATATCCTGCCAGAGGTCGCTGACGCCGTTGGCGGCCGAGCCACAATAATGATCGACGGCGGCTTCATGCGCGGCACCGACGTGGTCAAGGCCATCGCGCTCGGCGCCCATGCGGTGGGCTTGGGCAAGTTGGTCGGCATGGGACTCGCTGCCGGTGGTCAGGACGGCGTGGTGCGCACCTTGGAAGTCCTGGAAGAAGAGATCGTCACGTCACTTGGCCTTATGGGCGTCACCAGCCTTGATCAGTTGGATTCCAGCTTCCTGCGACCGGCGCCGCCGGTTGTCGAGCCCGACCTGATGAGTCCCTTTCCCTTCATTGATTTCACCGATAAGGGATACTGAACCACAACAATAATCGCGGTGTGAAGGCGGGAAGTCTGATGCACGTCAATGCTGCACTGCAAAATAAAGGCTAGACTCTTCGCCATGACGTTCTTGCTTCGCGGGGACCGGTCCTCGCGACCGACAAGAAGAAAGGGGGAGCCAAGCCATGTTCAAATACATCCTGGCGGCGACCGACGGTTCGGACCATGCCAACAAGGCGGTCGATCTGGCAAGCGACCTGGCGGCGAAGTACGACGCCACGCTCATGTTGCTCCATATCCTGCCCCACGGCCATCTGACCGGCGATTTACGCCGCTTCGCCGAATCCGAGCACTTGTCCAGCCGTCCCAATCCCCTACCCATGTCCGAAGAACCCACCGAAGAGCATATCTCGCTGGCGGTGGCGCGTCTCGAACCGACGGAGGAGGAAGAGGATTCCGTCCACTACGTTTTCGAGATTCTGGGCGAGCGTATCCTCCAGCAAGCGCAGAGGATCGCCAAAGGGAAAGGCATCAAGGACCTGCGGACCAAGATAACGGACGGCGAGCCAGTCGACAAAATCCTCGCGTGCGCCGAAAAGGAAAAGGCCGATCTGATCGTACTCGGCAGCCGTGGACTAGGTGATTTGAAGGGACTCCTCATGGGCAGCGTATCCCATAAGGTTTGTCATCTATCGACCTGTTCTTGCGTGACCGTGAAGTAAAGGCACCGGCCCGGCGTCTTCGCCTTGCCTTGTCCCGCCACCGCCGTCTATGGTGGCCGCCAATTCGGATACGGAAAAGGATGTAGGGAATGGCGGAAATCGGCGGCGAATCAGCGGATCGCCTGCGCTCCTTCGTTGACAGAATAGAGCGCCTGGAAGATGAGAAGGCGGCCCTGACGGCCGACATTCGCGAAGTCTATTCAGAGGCCAAGGGCGTCGGCTTCGACATCCGCGCCCTGCGCCAGATTGTGAAGCTGAGGAAAATGGACCAGGCCGAACGCCGCGAACAGGAAGAACTCCTGGATCTCTACAAGCGCGTGCTCGGCCTGTAATACCAACGGTCCCTTTTACCCGTCGATGGCGAAGTTGCTCTCCACGTAACCAAGGAGCTTTGCCAGGCTTTGCGGCACGTCGAGGGCCGCCGTATCGATCACCAGTTCGGGATTCTCCGGCACTTCGTACGGCGCAGATATGCCGGTGAATTCCGGGATTTCTCCGCGTCTGGCCTTAACGTAAAGACCCTTGGGATCGCGTTCCTCGCAGGTTTCCACATCGGCTTCGATATAGACTTCGTGGAAGGCGTCGGTAGCCGCGTTCCGCGCCATATCACGGTCGGCGCGGTAGGGTGAAATGAAAGCGGTGAGCACGAGAAATCCGGCGTCAGCGAACAACCCCGCCACCTCGCCGATGCGGCGGATATTTTCGGTCCGGTCGGCGGGCGAAAAAGCAAGGTCGGAACTGAGGCCGTGGCGCACGTTGTCGCCGTCCAGGACATAAGCCTGCCAGCCCTTGACGAACAACGCCTGCTCAAGTTCCAGGGCCAGGGTCGTCTTGCCGGCGCCCGACAAACCGGTGAACCACAAAACGCCGCCCCGATGGCCGTTGGCGCGCCATCGCGCATCCTTCTCAACCCGGTGCTCGATGGTTGAAATATTGGTTGATTTGATAGACATGGACGATCCGGCTCCAATCTCCTTGGCGAAGGTGGCGCCTTATACGTCCTTTGCCCTTGCGCATCAAGGATAGATGCCGGTTAATGAACGCCGCCGGCCGGCATCGGAATACCGACCACACTAAGGAGAAGAACACCCATGGAACTCTATGATCCCGTACCCTTGAGCAGAAAAACACGGAGCCTGTTGAACAAGGTCAATACCGCGGCCATCACCAGCCAGCTCAGGGCCCGCGGCCTGCTTCGGATTTATCTCAAAGGATTGATCCCGGTTTCGCCCAAGGCGCGGCGCTTCATCGGCCCCGCCTTTACAGTGCGTTTCATCCCCATGCGCGAGGACATCACCATCGTCGAGCGGGTCTCGAGCCCTCAAAGCCCGCAACGCCGGGCTATCGAAGAAGCCCCCGCCGGCTCGGTGATCTGCATGGACTGCCGGGGCGACACCAGCGCCGGGATGGCCGGCGATATCTTGGTGGCGCGGCTCAAGGTGCGCAAGGTGGAGGCCTTGGTCATGGACGGCGGCATGCGCGACGTGGAGGAATGCGCCAAGTTCAAATTCCCCATTTTCTGCGGCGCCCCGGCGGCACCGGCGTCGTTCGTCTCGCACCATGCCGCCGACTTGCAGGTCCCCATTTCGTGCGCCGGCGCCGCCGTGTTGCCGGGCGACATCTTGATGGGCGACGAAGACGGCGTCGTGGTTATTCCGTCCAACGTGGTCGACGAGGTGGCGGCGGGCGCCGTCGAACAGGAACACCTTGAGACCTGGACCCAGAAAGAGGTCCTCAAGGGGCGTTCCACCTTCGGACTCTATCCGCCCAACGAGGAAACGCTGAAGCGGTACGAAGCCTCGAAAAAGAAAAGGAAGAAGCGCTCCAAGGGCTGACAGCCCGAGCCTCCCGTGGTATCATTATTGCCATGGTCCTAGGCAAGGGCCGCCGGGGCAACACAACGAACACAGAGGCGCGATCGACGCCGCGCGATGCGGTGCCGCTATCAAAGTGGCGGTCTGCGTATGGTCGCGCGACAAGGATGGATTGCGGGCGCCGAGACAAGCGGAAATCAGGCTCTTGGCCCCGCAAGGCGGCGAGATTGCCGATGACGGACCAAGGAAAAGCGGATCGGAATCCGGTCCGGCCGGGCCGGGACCTCCGCGCGACAATAGGAGGATCGCCATGACGATCGCCCCATCCGTCAAAAATTACCTTGGTGAACAAGAGATCGACTACCAAGTCGTAACCCACTCGCACACCGTTGCCAGCATGGAATCAGCCGAGGCGGCCCACGTGTCAGGCGAGGGTCTGGCCAAAGCCGTCGTGCTCAAGGACGACGAAGGATACCTGCTGGCCGTTATGCCGGCCACCTACAAGCTGACGCTGGGAGAACTCCACGACGTTCTCGGCCGACGCTTCAAGATGGCCAGCGAGGAGGAGTTGGGTGGCCTGTTCGGGGACTGCGAGGTCGGCGCCGTTCCCCCGTTAGGGAAGGCTTACGGCATCGAGGCAGTCTGGGACGACAGCTTAACCCAGATGAAGGAAGTCTACTTCGAAGGCGGTGACCACTCCAGCCTGGTCCGGGTCAGCGGAGAGGGCTTCCGCAAGCTGATGGCCGGTGCTGAGCACGGCGCCTTCAGCCATCACGTCTGAGAGCCAGCCTCAGAGGCGCTGGAGGTCGGCGGTGAACTTGGCGTAAATCGCGCCGAGCGCCTTGTTGATGGCGGCGACGGCGTCGGCCACGCTATCGGCGGCGACGGCCTCTTCGACGCGGTAGGTTTGCAGGAAGGCAAGAGAGTCGCTTGCTGTCTGGCGCACCGCGAGTTCCAGTTCCACCACCGCCTGGGGCGTGGCGCCGACGACCCTTTCGAGGCGCTTGATCTTGCCCGACAGCACGAAATCGGGATCGACGCGCATCTCGGGCGTGACCACGGACCGCGCCACCTTGGCGGCGCGCAACTGGGCGACCAACTGGTCGCGCAGCAAGATGGTCGGTGCTTCGACCCAGAAGTGATAATGATATTCGCTGAGCGCGTGGGGCTGGCCCGATTGGCTGTAGACGATCGGCCGGCCCGCCGTCAGCCCGTCGGCAACGAAGCGCCCAACCTCCAATACCCCTGCCAGGGGCGGACGAGCTAGCGGCGCCGGCGACGTCGTCACTTGCAAGCGATAGAAGTGATCCTCGGGTAAGGGCGGCTGGGCGCAAGCACTCGCCATCGCCGCCACCGCCAATACCAATCCCACAATTTTCCGATTCACCGATCTCTCCCCCTGTCCGCCGGCTCAGCGATCCGCCGCCGCGTCCTCGGGCGGCGTGCCCCCCAACAACAACCCCGGATTCTGCCGGATCTGGCGGCTGAATTCATACATGTTTCGGGCCGCCCCTTCCAGGTTTTGGTTCATCGTATCGATGTGGCGCGCAATGGAATCGACAACATAGCGAAGGTCGACAACCGATTTCTCCACGTCTAGACGGTTGTCGCCGATAACCGTGCCGACCGATTCCAAGACCTTATCCAGAACTTGGCGCGTCTCTTTCAGGTCGGTGGTCAATTGGGCGAAACCATCGGCGGCGGTATCCATGTTATCGAGGATCGCCTCCAGCTTTTCCCTGTTCTCCGGATTAAGAAAAGCCTGAAGCTGATCGGTACTCTCGTTCATCTTGGCGACCAGCTCCTCGATGTTGTCGGCGATCTTAGGCGCGCGCTGAGCCAAATCCAGGGTTAGCGCCATCAGCTCGCGGGCCAGATCCTGGGCGTCCTTCTCCAAGAGCGTGCCGAATGCGTCCACCGTCTTGTTGATGTTATCCAAAAGCGGTCGGATGCTGTTGTCCGCCAACTCGCCGACGTCGTTGGCGACCGATGTCATGACGGCGAACAAATTGGCCGCTGCTTGACCGTTGACGCGCTCTCCCGGCGCCAGCGCGGTCGGGCTCTTCCCGGCCTCGATATTGACGGTGATGGCCGACAACAATCCTGGTGCCGCGACCTGGGCGATACTGTCGTCGGGGATGCTCCAGCCTTGTTTGACGCTCATGTCGACGCGAAACCGCATGCGCCCGTCTTCTTCAATCGGCACCACCTCTTCGACCTGACCGACGGGGTATCCTTCGTAGAGCACCTGGGTGCCGAATTTGATGCCGGTGACGTTGTCGTAGACCGTGTAATAGGTGTCGGCGGCCCCCGTCCGTCCGGTCAGCAGGGCGACCGCGGTGATCAGCCCAACCATCATCGTCAGCATGAACGCGCCAACGATGACGTAATTGATCTTGTTGCTCTTCATAGGGACGCACCCCCATCGACAGTGACGCCGGTAAGCCGGCTAAGGTAAGCATCGACATCCAGGACTTCTTCCTCCGCGCGGCGGTTGAGAAGATTTTGGATACGCTCGCTCTTGTGATTTCGCAATTCATCGGTCGGGCCGATGAACAAGATCTTGCCCTGGTCCAGGACCGTGATGCGGTCGGCGATCTTAAAGGCGCTGTCCAGTTCGTGGGTGACGACCACGATACTCATGCCCATGGCGTCGCGCAGGCGCAACAACAAATCGTCGAGGGCCGACGCCACCGCCGGGTCAAGTCCGGCGCTGGGTTCGTCGCAAAACAAGATTTTGGGGTCCATGATGATAGCCCTGGCCACCGCCGCCCGCTTTATCATGCCGCCTGAAAGCTCCGACGGCATCAGGTCCTCGAACCCGGCCAGGTTCACCACCTCAAGCTTAATCCGGGCCATGATCTGCATGGTCATGGGATCGAGGTCTGTGTGTTCCGAGAGCGGCAGCATGATGTTCTCGCCAACGGTCATGGAACTGAACAGCGCGCCGCCCTGGAAAGCGACCCCCAGTCTCTTGCGCAGATCCAGCATCTCCAGCGTGCCCAATGCGCCCACGTCTTGGCCGAGCAATCGAATGATTCCCGACGTTGGATACTCCAAGGCCATGAGGTGGCGCAGCAGCGTGCTCTTGCCCGAACCGCTGCCCCCCATGATGACCATGATCTCACCCTCTTTGACATCCATATCGACGCCTTTGAGGATCATGCGCGGGCCGTAGTGGGTGACCAGATCCTCGACCTCGATGACCGGGGCGGCGGTGGTATCTTTGGAGGGGGCAGCCATGTCAGCGGGTCGCCACGAAAGCGAACAGCATATCGGTGACCACGATGGCCGAGATGGCCTGCACCACGGCGCGGGTCGTTACCCGGCCCACGCCCTCGGCGCCGCCGGTCACCGAGGCCCCGTTGACGACACCGATGACGGCGATCAGGACGCCGAAGATGACGCTTTTTCCAAGGCCGTGGGTGAGGTCGTCGAGGCTCAGGACTTCGATGGTCTGGTCGACGTAGGCGGCCATGCTGATGCCTAGGTCCGCGCCGACGTAAAGACCGGCCGAAAACAAGCCGACAAAATCGGACAACAGCGTCAGGGACGGCACCATGACGACAAGAGAGAGGAATGCCGGAACCACCAAGTAGCGCGTCGGGTTGATGCCCATGACGTGCAGGGCGTCGATTTCCTGGCTGATCTTCATCGTGCCCAACCGTGCGGCAAGCGCCGAGCCCGACCGGCCGGCGACGATGATGCCGGTGATCAGGGGCGCGAATTCACGCACGACGGAAAAGGCAATGCCGACCACAACGCGCGATTCGGCGCCGAAGATCTTCAAGGTATGGATGCCCTGGATGGCCAGCATGACGCCGATGGTGCCCGCCATCATGGCGACGATGGGAATGGCCTTGATACCGATCTCCATCATCTGCACAAAGACGGCGCCCAAGCGCACGGGCTGGCGCAGGCGGGGTCCGGCGACCAGCCAATACAGGCTTTCCACCACCAGAACGCCGCAGGTCCCCAGTTCCTCGATGCCGCTAACGGCGCCCCGGCCGATCCGTTCGGCGAAGCGCGAAAGGGGGTTTTGGGTTTGGCTCTCGGCCATCGTGGTTCAGCCGGCCTCGGCCAGGCCGTCGTCGACGCTGGCGAAGATGGTAAAGACCTTGTCGAGCCGGGCCAGCTGCAAGACCTTGAGCGTGGCGTCGCTGACCGCCACCAGAGCGAAGGTCGTGCCGCCCTTGCGCGCGCTTTGAAAGGATTCGACAAGTGCCGCGACGCCCGAACTGTCGATGTAAGTGACCTGGGACAGGTCAACCAGTACGGCCCTTTTGCGCCCCACGCATTCGAGAAGAACCTCGCGCGCCCGGCGCGAACTTTCCAGATCGACATCGCCTTCGAAGGCGACGACGACGGCGGATGCTTCTTCGCGGATATTATGTTCCATCGTTCTTCCTCACGAGATGCGTTTCACCATCCGCAAAAGATTGCCCCGTCCCTGGGGCGGCGCCAGGTACTCAACGCTGTCCATGACCTCACGCATGAAATGGGTTCCCAGACCGCCGGGTCTGAGGTCGTCAAGCTCGCGAGGCTTGATCGTCGCAGGATCGACCTTCTCGGCGAAGTCGCGCAAATCGACGATCATGGTATCGTCGTGACAGCGAATTTCCACAACGACGTCGCCATCCGTCTTTTCCCCATAAGCATGGCGGATGATGTTCTGACAGGCTTCGTCGACCGCGATCACCACCTCGCGCACCGCCTCGTCGCCACAGCCGCAGCGCCCGGCCGCCTCGCCGACGGCGCCGCGCACTTCCTTGAGGCGTTCGGCGCGGGCCGGGACGCGAAGCCGCAGGAGCACCTGGTCATCCGCCACAACGGTCATTTGTGTCTCCGCCATCTACCGGACATCCTCGACGCCGAGGATCGTCAAATCATCACGCAGCGCATCTTCACCCCTTTTTACGCGCCCAACCACCGCCTCGAGACGGTCCGACAACGTCAGCGCGCCGTTCTGGGCAAGCGTCGCCTTGAGGCCCTCGACCTCGAACGTGGAGCCGTCTTCAAGATACCCCTCGGTCACGCCGTCAGTGAAGATATAGAGCGTGCCCCCGTCAAGGTCGAATTCGGTTTCCGGATAGACATCGTCGGCGACCAGCCCCGTCGAAATGCCAAGCGGCGGCGCCTCGGCCTCCAGGGCCTTGAATGCACCGTCACGGGTGTGATGGAGCGGCGGCTCGTGGCCGGCGTTGGCCAGGCGCATGCGCCCGGTCGCGGGATCGAAGATTCCAGCCGCCATGGTGACGAACATGCCGCGGGTCACGGTCTCGCAAATCTCGGCGTTGATCAGGCCCAACAGGCGCCCCGGATCATGCAAGGTCTTACCCAGGCAGCGAAACAGACTGGCCGTCTTGGCCATCAGAAGGGCCGCGTTCATTCCCTTTCCCGAAACGTCACCCAAATTGAAACAGACGCGCCCGTCGGCCAGGGTGAAGAAGTCATAGAAATCGCCCGAAACCGTACGTGCCGGATGGTTGATGCCTTGTATTGGAAAGGGTGCCGGCTGGGCCGGCGGCAACAGGCTGCGCTGAATCTCGGCCGCCAATTCCAGTTCGCGCTTGATCCTTTCTTGTTCGACCAAAGCCGCCGCCATGCGGGCATTGAGGACAGCCAGGGCGGCGGACGTACTCAGCGATTGCAAAACATTCAGATCGGCGGCGTCGAAAAGACCGTCGCCGCCGCGTTTGTTGATGATCTCAATGGCGCCAATGCGTTCGTCCTTGACGCTCATCGGGGCACATAGGATGGACCGCGTGGTCACCCCGGTCTCGGCATCGACGCCGCTGAAAAAATCGGAATCCTTGGCCACGTCGCGCACCATCTCACCCACATTGCCTTGCACGCAACGCCCGACGATGCCGGTGCCGCTGTTCAAGGTCAGGCCGGTGATCTCCGAAATCCCGGATGAGGCCTCGCAGCGCAAGGTCTCGCCCGTCTCGTCAAGCAAGAACAGCGCGCCGCCTTCGCCGTCCAGGTGTGCGGTGATGCGCTCCAACGCCCGCGCCAGGGTTGCATCGATGTCGAGCGAGGCGGCGAAATCGCGCCCCATGTCGGCGAGCAGTTCCAGATGGGCCGCGATGCTCTCGCCGCCGTCCGCCGCAAGGCTTGGTGTGGTCGTTTCCCCAGTCATGGCGCCACTATGCCCGCAAACCGGGGGCCGGGAAAGGAAGATGGGGCAAGAACGTCTTCTAAACTTTTCCGAGAAGGTCGGGCAGGGTGAAGACCTCTTGGGGTTCTGACACGCCGCGCAATGCGTGACGGCCGACGGAGGCCAGCTCGCCGGGAAAGAATTGGGCGAACTGGCCTGAAATCAGGACTGGGAATTCCAGGGTCTTGCACAGGCCCTCAAGGCGCGCGGCCTCGTTGGCGGCGGCGCCGACGACGGTGAACTCCAGACGCCCGGGAACACCGATGTTGCCGTACAAAACGTCGCCGATGTGCAATCCGATGCCGAAATCAATCGGTGGCGCACCGCGTTCGCCACGCCCTTGGTTTAATTCGCCGATCCGCCCCATGGCGTCGCGCGCCGCCATCAGGGCCAGCCGGCAGGCATCGTAGCGCGTACACACCTCTCGCCCCGCTTCGTTGTCTTCCTCGACGATGGGGAAGATCGCTAGCGCCGCGTCGCCGATAAAGCGCAACACTTCGCCGCCATGATCAAGAACGGCGCCGGCCATGCAATCGAAAAACTCGTTCAACAAACCAAGGAAGTCTTCGCGCGCCATTTCTTCGGCCAGCCCCGTCGAGCCGCGCAGGTCGCAAAACCAAATGACGGCGTTGATATCCTCGCCGTCGCCGCGCTTGATCAGCCCGTTGAGGACCCTCTCGCCCGTGACTTTGCCGAGATAAGTGTCAAGCAGCGTGCGCGCCGTGTAGTGCATGGCGTGGACCTCCAACAGGCGCGCCAGCACCGGCAACATGTCATAGACCTGCTGCGATTCTTCGGTGGTGAAGCCGCCGGCCCGGTCGGTGGCAAGGGTGATGGCATTGATCTTGCCATCCAGGAAAACAAGCGGCATGGCCACGTAATCGGTGGCGCCTTCTGCGTGCAGCTCCTGAAGGATGGGAAATTCAAGCTCGGCGCCCGCGACGTCGAGGCGCCGGCGTATCCCGCCCGCGCCTTCGAACATCGCGGCATAGGGGCTTTTAAGGTACTAGTCGGTCTGCAAGATGCTGTGCGGAGGCCGGAAGACCTCGACCTCGCCCGTGTCTCTCTGCCAGGTGAAGCTGTGGCCGATCGCCTGGGGATGCAAGGTGCGGATGGTGACGCGCAATCGAAGGACCGCCACGCCTTGGGTGACCATGGTTTGCACCAGGCCCTTGATAAGCGACGGCGGGTTGGTCATATGCCAGCCTTCGCTTAGCAACCAATCGACATAGGGATTGGCACATCGTACGCCCGCCACCCCGACGGACGGCGCTCCTTATGAATCTGACATGTGCGCACTTTCTATCGCCATCACTCAAATATGGGGCGAACGTGGCGATCGTCAAACGCCGCCCGCTCCCGATTCATCGATTACGTTGCCCGAGGCACCAAGAGCGGGCACTATTAGCCGCTTCGGATATTCACTTTCCTTTCTGGGGAGACGCACCATGAGTATGCCTTCGCCAACAGACATCCGCCGGATTGCCGTGATCGGCGCCGGCGTTATCGGATCCGGTTGGGTCACGCATTTTCTGGCGCGGGGGTTCGAGGTCACAGTGGCCGATCCGGTACCGGGCGCCAAGGACCGCCTGGCCGCCTTCATTGGGCAGGCATGGCCGGCGGTGCGCGAACTGGGTTTGGCGCCCAACGCCGACCCGGACGCCTGGACCTTTCTGCCCGATACTGAACAGGCCATCGAAGGTGCGGAGTTCGTACAAGAAAACGGTCCCGACAACGAGGACGTGAAACGCGAGATTTATGCCCAAATCGATGCCGTGGCGCCGCCCGATGTGGCCATCGCGTCAAGTTCTTCGGCGCTTCTGATGACACCAATTCAAAAGGGCCTGCGTCATCCCAAACGGTGTTTCCTGGGCCATCCCTTCAACCCGCCCCACATGATCCCCCTGGTCGAGGTCTCAGGCGGCGAGGAAACCGACCCCGCCGTCCTCGACTGGGCGGTGAACTTCTACGACGCCATCGGCAAGAAATCAGCCCGCCTCAATCGTGAGATCTCGGGTCACATCGCGGGACGCCTGGGGGCGGCGGTGTGGCGCGAAGCGGTCAGCCTGGTCGATCAGGGTATCGCCGACGCCGCCGCCGTGGACGCCGCCATGTCCCATGGGCCGGGCCTGCGCTACGCCCTGGCCGGACCGACCATGATCTTTCACATGGGCGGCGGACCGGAAGGGCTGAGGCATTATCTGGAACATCTGGGCGCCAGCCAGGAACGGCGCTGGGCCAGCATGGTGGTACCCAAGCTGACGCCGGAGCTGTGCGAAAAGCTGGTCGCCGGCGCCGAGGCCCAGGCCGCCGGACGCTCGGTGGCCGAATTAGAGAACGAGCGCGATGCGTGCCTGGCCGCCGTACTTAAGGCCATTGCCCTGGTGCGTGGAGGCGCATAAATAGCAGACCTTAAAAAACTGTAACCGTTCCGCCGGCGATGGTTATTGGATACTATCGGAGCGTATTTTAACGTTATCCTGGAAATGTCAGACTATTTTTGTCATGCAAAGTGAAGTTGATTCTCCGCTCTTCGCGTTGGCGGGTTCCCTGGCCTATGAAATTCAGGCCGACCACGAGACGTCGCCCCAGGAAAAGGCCAAGCTGATCACCCTGTTCGGCAAGCTCGTGGAATCGAACGTGATGAGTGCCGCCGAACTGAATACCATGGTTCAAAGGTCGTTCACCTACGCCTCCACGATCGATATTGACACGTTCATCGAAACGGCCTCGCCGATACTAACAGACGCTCAGAAGCTGGCGATCATCATCAACCTCTATGACGTCATGCAGATCGACGGCCACATCAATTCGGGCGAGCGCGCCACCGTCAAGAAATTTCAGATTGCCTTCAACATCGATGAAGTCAGCACGCGCGGCATAAACAGATTTCTAATGCTGAAGAACGACACAACGCTTTTCCTCAATAAGGCACATCCCCTTAACAACACCTACTTCGGTATTGAGGATCTGTTCCGCGACAGCTGACGTCTATTTGTCCCTTCGTCGCCGACGGGCTAGCCGACCTGGGCGCTGGGCGTTGCCCACCAGTAGACCCAGATGAAGAGGAACAACCACACCACGTCGACGAAGTGCCAATACCAGGCCGCGGCCTCGAATCCGACGTGGTGGTCGGGCTTGAACTGGCCGGCCTGGGCGCGGAAAAAACAGACAATCAAAAAGCAGGTGCCGACGAAGACGTGAAATCCGTGAAACCCGGTCGCCATGTAAAAGGTCGACGGATAGATGCCGTCGGTGAAGCCGAAGGTGGCGTGTCCGTACTCATAGACCTGGAAGCCCAGGAAGGTAATTCCCAAGATCACGGTCAGGGCGATACCGACCAATATCATGGGCCGATTGCCGACGCACACGGCCTTGTGAGCATAGGTCACGGTGGCGCCCGACGACAGCAAGATCAGCGTGTTGAGAAACGGGATCGACCACGGGTCCAAAGGCTCTATCCCGGCCGGCGGCCACGTTTCCGGGGCAACCAGATTCAGCGCTGGCACGCTGGAATGGAAGAAGGCCCAGAAAAAGGCGACGAAGAACATCACTTCGGACACGATAAACAGAACCATACCAACGCGCAGGCCACGTTGCACAGGCGGCGTATGATCGACGCCGCTTTCGCCCTCGGTCACCACGTCGTTCCACCATCCCCAGAAGGTGAACAGCAACAACATCACGCCGACCAGGAATCCCCATATGATTCCTTCGTGCATGTACCAGACGCCGCCCAGCGCCATGCACATCGCCGCCAACGTGCCGACGATGGGCCACGGTGAGGGTTCAACCAGGTGCCAGGGGTGGCGTTTTGTCGTGTCACTAGCCATCGTTGCGCCTCCAGGCCGTTTTCCGCTCGCCGTCCTTGATGGCGGAAAAGAACGTGTAAGAAAGGGTGATCGTCTGCACGTCCCGGGCGTCGGGGTCGTCCAGGATTTGCGGATCGACATAGAACGACACCGCCATAGGGACCTCCTCGCCGGGCGCCAGGCGTTGCTCGGTAAAGCAAAAGCATTCGATCTTGGCGAAATACTGCGCCGCCTTGTACGGCGTAACGCTAAACGTCGCCTGGCCGACCACGGGCGATGAGGAAAGATTCTTGGCCACATAATGGACAAGGGCGGTCTCGCCCAGCTGTACCGAGACCGCCGGTGTTTCGGAACGGAAGCGCCACGGCAGGGCCGAATTGACGTTGGCGTCCAGGCGCACGGTGATGCGCCCCTTTTCAGGCGCCGCCGGGCTGGCCTGAACGCCGATACGCGGCGTGCCGGCGTAGCCGGTCACCTGGCAGAACAGCCGATAGAGAGGCACGGCGGCGAAGCTAAGCCCCACCATGCCGCCGACCAGCGCTACCAGCGCGATGCCGAGGATACCGTTCGAACGTCTCGTCCTCACCATGGTCCGTCCTTGATCGTACTCCGTCATTCGGCCGGCTGGGCCTCCAGCTTGGGGGCGTCCTCATGGGTGTGGAAGGGCGCCGGCGAAGGCACCGCCCACTCCAGGGTCGTCGCGCCCGCGCCCCATTGATTGCCCGCTACCTTCTCGCCGGCGGTAAACGTCCGGTAAACGACGTAGAAGAAAAGCACGGCCGAGACCATGGTGATGTAAGCGCCGTAACTGCTCACCATGTTCCAACCGGCGAAGGCGTCGGGATAGTCGGGGATGCGCCGGGGCATGCCGGCAAGTCCCAGGAAATGCTGCGGGAAGAACGTCACGTTGACGCCGATGAAGGTAACCCAGAAGTGAATTTTAGCCAGGGTTTCGGGGTATTGGCGGCCCGACATCTTGCCGATCCAATAATAGAATCCGGCGAACATGGCGAACACCGCGGCAACCGAAAGCACGTAATGGAAATGGGCGACCACGTAGTAGGTGTCGTGCATGGCGATGTCGGCTGCCGCGTTTGCCAAAACGACCCCGGTGACGCCACCAGCGACGAACAGGAAGATGAACCCGAGCGCCCACATCATGGGTATCTTGAACTGGATGGAACCACCCCACATGGTGGCGATCCAGCTAAAGATCTTGATGCCCGTCGGCACCGCGATGACCATGGTCGCGGCGACGAAGTAGGCCCGCGTGTTGACGTTCAGACCCGAGGTGTACATGTGGTGGGCCCAAACAATGAAGCCAACAAAGCCGATCGCCACCATGGCATAGGCCATGCCGAGATAGCCGAAGATGGGTTTCTTCGAAAAGGTCGAGACGATCTGGCTGATGATGCCGAACGACGGCAGCACCATGATATAGACCTCGGGGTGGCCGAAGAACCAGAACAGGTGCTGCCACAATATCGGGTCGCCGCCGCCTTCTATGGCGAAGAAGGTGGTGTCGAAATTGCGGTCAGTAAGCAACATGGTAAGCGCCCCGGCAAGCACCGGTATGGCCAGCAAAAGCAGGTAAGCGGTGATCAGGATCGACCACACGAACAGCGGCATCCTGTGCAAAGTCATGCCCGGCGTGCGCATGTTAACGATGGTGGTAATGAAGTTGATGGCGCCGAGGACCGACGAGGCGCCCGCCAGGTGCAGGCTTAGAATAGCCAAGTCCACCGATGGACCGCTGTGATAGGTAGCGTCGGAGAGGGGCGGATAGACGGTCCATCCGGTACCCGCGCCGCCGCCAACAACGGCTGACAAAGACAGCAGGACCAGGGCCGCCACCAACAGCCAGAGACTAACGTTGTTCATGCGCGGGAAGGCCATGTCGGGGGTGCCGATCATGAGGGGCACGAACCAGTTGCCGAAGCCGCCGATCAGGGCCGGCATGACGACGAAGAACACCATGATGAAGCCGTGCGCCGTAACCAGGACGTTATAGAAATGGGGATCGGTGAGTATTTGCAGGCCCGGCATATGCAATTCGGCGCGGATTAACCACGACATGCCACCGCCGACGACGGCTCCGATCATCGAGAGGATGATGTAGAGAGTCCCGATGTCCTTGTGGTTGGTGGAATAGACCCACCGCCGCCAGCCGGTGGGATGGTGTTGACCCGCGTCATGGGTCGGAGCGGAAACCTGGTCAGTCATGAAATTCCCTTTTGCGTCCCTTGGGCGCTCATTACCCGGCGGCGCAAGCGCCGGCGACCTTAAGCGGTTTTCTCCCAGTATCGGCGAATTCCTGCTTGGCCTTCTTCACCCATTCGGCGAAGGCCGCCTTGGAAACTGCCTCGATAGCGATCGGCATGTAGGCGTGGTTGATCCCGCAGAGTTCGGAACACTGACCATAGAAAGTGCCCTCGCGCTCAATGCGGACCCAGGTCTCGTTGATGCGCCCGGGCACTGTATCAATCTTCACGCCCAACGCCGGGATCGCCCAGTTGTGAATGACGTCGTCGGAGGTCAGCAGGACGCGAATGTCGGTATCGACCGGAAGGACGACCCGTTCGTCGGTTTCCAGCAGGCGAAGCTGACCTTCCTTCAACTCGTCATCGGGCACCATGAGGGCATCGAACGTGAAGTTTCCGTGGTCTGGGTAATCGTAGGACCAATACCACTGGTGGCCGGTGGCCTTGATCGTCATCTCCGGGTTCTGGGTACGGTCCATGAAATAGAGCAGCTTGAATGACGGCACGGCGATGATCACCAAGATAAGTACCGGCAACGCCGTCCACAGCACTTCGATGGCGGTGTTGTGGGTGGTTTTCGACGGCGTCGGGTTGGCCTTCTCGTTAAACCGCACCATCACATAGATCAACAATCCCAGGACCACCGAGCATATGAGAACGGAGATCACCAACAACAGGTTGTGAAAGTCGGTGATCTCGCGCATCACAGGCGAGGCTGCGGGTTGAAAACCCAACTGCCACGGCTCCGGTTGGGCCGCGCCGGCGAATGTGACGCCGAGGACGAACAGGAATAACGGCGCCAAGACTATTGATCTTTTAAACATTACCTTCATCCAACTGAATTTTTTTAAACCTTATCGATTAGGACGAGCACTCTCAACCCCGTCCCCGACAAATTGGAACGGATAGAGCAACTTGCCAATCCCTTTTCTGTCCCCCCCATCAATCTATTCCTCCTGCCCCTTGATTTAAGGCAGCCCAGTGGTGATGATGCCGAGACGATGAACAAATGGATTTTGGCGGCGATTCTTGCGACCCTTGCGGTGTTCATGTACGTCAGCGTCATCGTCAAGGCTTCGTAGTTCGCCCTTTCCCAAACCCTCGCTCCCGACCCGCTGGCCGCAGGACCACGATGCTTGCAATCAACGAACTTCCCCACGTCATGGCGGCGCTGAATGGAACCAGCGTCGTCTGCTTGAGCGCCGGATTCGGGTTCATCCGCCTGGGCCGGTGGAAGGCGCATCGGGCCTGCATGGTGGCGGCCCTGGTAGCGTCGGCCGCCTTCCTTTCCATTTATCTTTACTACAAGGCCAATTCCGGGTTTGCGCAATTCGGCGGCGTCGGTGCGATCCGCCGCGTCTATTTCTCCATCTTGATCCTCCACGTTCTTGGCGCCATCGCAATTACGCCTTTGGTGCCGGTTGTCGTCTGGCGCGCTTATAAGGAGCGCTTCGCCCGCCACCGCGCCCTGGCCCGATGGACCTTGCCATTATGGATCTATGTCGGCGTCTCGGGCATCGCCGTCTACGTTATGGCGGTGCACCTCTATCCGGTCGCGTCCTGATCCGATGGGCGAACCGGCAAGTCCCGTGAGACCGCCGCCCGGCGCCGTCTTGGAGACCTGGCCCGGCGCCCTGACAGGGGCCGCCGGGCGCGAACTTTGGTCATGGTGTTTCCTCGCCATCGTGGCCCTGGCCATAGCCGGCGTGTTCGCCGTCTTGTTGGCGATCTCGCGTCTGCCCGGTATAGAGGGCGTCTTTCCCTGGCCCTTGGCGTTCTTCGAAAAGGGCCTGGTGATCCACGTCGTCTATTCCTTTGTCGTGTGGTTCCTGGCTGTCTTCGGTGCCGTCTTGCATCTTGCCACCCATCGCGTCTCTGGTGGCGAGCCGCGGGCCAACGTCCTTGGCGTGATCAGCGTCGCCTTGGTCGCCCTGGCCTCGGTTCTTCTGTTCATCCCCGCCCTTCTGGATCGCGGCGAACCGACCCTCAACAACTATGTGCCGGTCATCGTCGATCCCCTGTATTACGCCGGCCTAATAGCGTTGGCGGGCGGCGTAGCCCTGGCGGCGGTACGCTTGGCGGTCAATCTTCCCGGCCGTCGGACAAGCGTCGAGCCGGCGGCCTTCGCCTTTGCCGCCGGCGGCGCTGCCTATGGCGTCGCCCTGATCTGCATCGCCTTGGCGTATTGGCTGTTGCGGGGCGAGGCCCCCACCCATGCCTACAACGAAGACCTGTTTTGGGGCGCCGGCCATGTCTTGCAGTTCGTCAACACGATCTTGATGCTGGGTGCCTGGCACCTGCTTGGCACCAACGCTCTGGGACGGCCTCCGATGGCGCCCGCCTGGCACAAGGGGGCGATGCTGTGGCTGGTGGCGTTTACCCTTCCGGCGCCCCTGCTTTACGTATTTCAAACCCCGTTCAGCGCCGACCAAGCTGAAACATTTACCAACCTGCAATATGCCCTGGGACCGCCGGTCCTCATTGCCGCCGGGCTGACGGCCACCGCCTTTGCAGGGCGAGACACGGCGCCGCCGTGGCGCCATCCGGGTTTCCTGTGCCTTTCTTTGTCGATTGGCGTATTTGCCGTCGGCGGCGTCTTGGGATTGTTCGTCGATGGCGCCGACACGCGGACACCGGCCCACTACCACGGTGTCATCGCCGGCGTGAACTTGGCCTTCATGGGGCTTTTCTACGTCATATTCCTGCCGTTGCTCGACCGCCGACCGCCATGGGGCCGAATGCTCTACGCCCAGATCTACTTATTCGCCGGCGGCCAAACCATCGCCGCCCTTGGCCTCTTTTGGGCTGGCGGCTACGGGGCACCGCGCAAGACCGCCGGCGCCGAGCAGGGACTGGAAGGCATCGGTGGAATAGCCGGTATGGCGATGAACGGCATCGGCGCCCTGTTTGCGGTAATCGGCGGGGTGCTGTTCATCTGGATGGTGGCGCGCGCTCTTTTGGGTGCGCCGGACGGCGGCGATAAAAACCCCTGACCGGCCACGCTTAGGGTATAGAATGGCGGCCATGACAGACGGCCTGAGCGAACCGACCGACAAAAGCATCGCGGAAAACGAGGCGGCGACGCCGGACGGCGCCCGGCCCTATCGCGCGCGCGTTGTCGATTTCGCCATCATCTTGAAGCCCAGGGTGATGTCGCTGGTCATCTTCGTCGGCCTGGTCGGCTTACTTCTGGCGCCAGGCACCATCGCACCCTGGACGGGCGCCGTCGCGGTCGCCTGCATCTCCCTTGCCGCCGGCGCGTCGGGGGCCATTAACATGTGGTACGACCGCGACATCGATCTCAACATGGGGCGGACCCGCGACCGTCCCATTCCGGCCGGGCGCATGGCGCCGGGCCATGCACTGATTATGGGCGTTATCCTGTCGGTGGCCTCTATCGTGACCATGGCTCTGGTCGTCAATTACATGGCGGCGGGGTTGCTGGCCCTGACCGTCCTCTATTACGTCTTCATTTACACCGTCTGGCTGAAGCGGCGCACGCCGCACAACATCGTCATCGGCGGCGCCGCGGGCGCCTTGCCACCGGTCATCGGCTGGGCCGCCGTGACCGGAACCGTCAGCATTGAATCCCTTTCGCTGTTCGCCATCATCTTCTTGTGGACACCCCCCCATTCGTGGGCGCTGGCGCTTTTCTCGAACGAAGATTACACCCGCGCCGGGGTTCCCATACTGCCGGTGGTGGCCGGCACGCGCGAGACCAAGAAACAGATCGGGATCTATACCGCCCTCATGATCGGCGCTACTTACGCACCCGTGATCATCGGCCTGTCGGGGGTCGTTTATGGTGCCGCGGCAACGGTGCTCGGCGCCGGCTTTGTGCGCCATGCGCTGCGCGTGTGGCGCGACGAAACTGACAAGGCGGCGCGGCCCATGTTCGGCTATTCGATCTTGTATCTGTTCATGATTTTCGCCTTTCTGCTGATCGACCGGGCCGTCCCTTTCGCTCTCTAAGCCCTGTTGGAGTGCCGGCCCCGTGACCGCCTACACCAAATTGGAAGACCATTTCCGCCGCTATCTCGTTCTCGGCCAGGCCGAAGGCGTGTTGCACTGGGACATGTCGACGGTGATGCCAAGCGGCGGCAGTGAGACCAGGGCCGAGCAATTAGCGGTCCTCAAGACGACGCGCCACGCCCTTCTTACCGGCCCTGAAACAGCGGACCTTCTGGAATCCGCCGCCCAGGTCGAGCTTGACGACTGGCAGCGCGCCAACTTGTCCGAAATGGAACGCCAATGGCGCCGAGCGACGGCCCTTGACGAGGATCTGGTCGAAGCGCTGTCGAGGGCGGAATCGGCATGTGAGATGGCGTGGCGCGGGGCGCGGCCGGCGGGCGATTTCGCCGCCGTCCTGCCCGATCTGAACGTGCTTGTTGCCCTGGTCCGCGAGACCGCCGCCGCCAAGGCAGAAGCCCTGGGCCTGGATCCGTATGACGCGCTTCTCGACGCCTATGAGCCGGGCGGACGGCAGGCCGAAATCGACCCGTTGTTCGAAGATCTGGAAGCCTTCTTGCCCGAATTCCTGGGCCGTGTTCTGGAAAATCAGGCCCGCCGGCCCGCTCCGGTGCTCCCGCCCGGGCCGTTTCCCATCGCCGGCCAGCGCGCCCTGGCCCACGAAATGATGGCGGCCCTGGGTTTTGACTTCGACCACGGACGTCTCGATGAAAGCCGGCACCCGTTCTGTGGCGGGGTGCCCGAAGACGTCCGCATCACGACGCGCTATGACGAAAATGATTTTACCTCGAGCCTCATGGCGGTACTCCACGAGACCGGCCACGCGCTCTACGAACGCGGCCTGCCGCCGGCATGGCGCCATCAACCGATCGGCCTGGCCCGCTCCATGAGCATCCACGAAAGCCAATCCTTGCTGATCGAGATGCAGGTTTGCCGCTCGCGCCCCTTTCTCGCCTTTGCCGCCCCCCTGATCGGGCGCGCCTTCGGTGGCGCCGGCGAGGCTTGGGACGAGGACAATCTTTATCGGCTCTTGACCCGGGTCGAGCCCGGCTTGATCCGTGTCGATGCCGACGAGGTGACTTATCCAGCCCACGTCATCGTGCGCTATCGCCTGGAAAAAGCGATCATCGGCGGCACCATGGAGGCCGCCGATATACCCGCCGCGTGGAACGAAGGAATGAAAGGCCTGCTTGGAATTACGCCGCCCGGCGACGGCGACGGCTGTCTTCAGGACATCCATTGGTACGACGGCGCGTGGGGCTACTTCCCCACCTATACGCTGGGAGCCATCGCCGCAGCGCAAATTTTCGCCGCCGCCAAAAGCGCCGACGGAACGATCACAACGGAAATAGCCAAGGGCGATTTCAAACCACTCCTTGCCTGGCTGGGGGACGCCATCCATGCCAAGGGCTCCGTGCTTCCGGTCCCCGAGTTGCTGACCCAGGCCACCGGGCGCCCCCTCGACGCGGGTGTCTTCAAGACCCATCTTGAGGACCGTTACCTGGCGTGACTGCTTGCCGGGGACCTGACCAACAGATAGGTTGGGCGGCTTCTGATTTTCTTGCTTCTTCTCGGCATCGGATGGATTGATTCGTGAAGTACGTCAGCACCCGGGGCAAGGCCCCGGTCCTTTCCTTCGACGATGCGTTACTGGCCGGCCTAGCCAGCGACGGCGGTCTTTATGTGCCCGAGACCTGGCCCCGGCTGACACGCCCCGAAATGCGCGCCCTCTCGGGTCTGTCCTATACGGAAGTGGCGGCGCGGGTGATGTCGCCCTTCGTCGGCGCCGCCATCGGCGAAGACGACTTCACCCGTATGGTGGTCGACGCCTACCGCGGCTTCGACCACCCAGCGGTGGCACCGCTCACCCAACTGGGGCGCAACCAGTGGCTATTGGAGCTGTTTCACGGCCCGACCCTGTCGTTCAAGGATTATGCCCTGCAACTTGTCGGGCGCTTGTTTGATCACGTGCTGGCCCGGCGCGGCGAACGCATCGCGCTGATCTGCGCCACTTCGGGCGACACCGGTTCGGCCGCTATCGAGGCCTGCCGCGATCGGGCGTGTCTCGACATTTTCGTCCTTCATCCCAAGGGGCGAGTCTCCGACGTGCAGCGCCGCCAAATGACCACGGTGGCATCGTCCAACGTCCACAACATCGCCGTCGAGGGCACCTTCGACGACTGCCAGGATCTGGCGAAAGGCATGTTCAACGACCGGGCTTTTCGCGATCGATTCCGGCTGTCCGCCGTCAACTCCATCAATTGGGCCAGGATCATGGCTCAGGTTGCCTATTATGTCGTCGCCGCCGTGGCACTCGGCGCGCCGGGGCGGCGCTTTACTTTCGCTGTGCCGACCGGCAACTTCGGCAACGTCTATGCGGCCTATGCGGCGCGGCGCATGGGCTTGCCGGTGAACGGGTTCGTCATCGGCTCGAACGTCAACGACGTTCTGACGCGTTACTTCGCGACCGGCGAGATGCGCGTGACGCCGGTCCATCCGACACTTAGCCCAAGCATGGATATCCAGGTGTCGAGCAATTTCGAGCGCCTGTTGTTTGACTACTACGGCCGCGACGGCGCTCGGCTGGGCCCGGTCATGGAGCGTTTTCGCAAGAACGGTCAAGCCGCCTTCGGCAAGAACCGATGGCGCCGCATGGCGCGCCTATTTTCTGGCTTCTCGGTCGACGACGAGGCGACCAAAATGGCCATCCGGGTCATCCACCGCCAGACCGGCCAGCTCCTCGACCCGCATTCCGCCATCGCGGTTACCGCCGGCATCGGGCGCCACGACTACAAGACCTCGACCCTGGTCTCCGTGGCCACCGCCCATCCCGCCAAATTTCCCCAGGCGGTGGAGGACGCGACGGGTATCCGCCCACCCTTGCCGGCCCATCTCGCCGACCTTCACGAGCGCCCGGAGCGCTTTGAGACCCTCCCCAACGACCTTGGGGTGGTGCAGGATTTCGTGACCCAGCGCCTGGCTGGGGGAACGGCTTCGTGACGGGAGACGAAAGCGTTCGCGTTACCACGCTCGACAACGGGCTGCGCGTTGCCAGCGACTCCATGACGAGTGTTGAAACGGTGTCGTTGGGCGCCTGGGTCGGCGTCGGTGCGCGCCACGAGGCGCCCGAGGTCAACGGCGTTTCCCATGTCTTGGAACACATGGCCTTCAAGGGGACCGAACGGCGCTCGGCGCGCGCCATTGCCGAGGAGATCGAAGCGGTGGGCGGGCACCTCAACGCCTACACCTCGCACGAAAACACGGCCTACTATGCCAAGGTCCTGAAAGACGACATCGGCCTGGCTGCCGACATCATCGCCGATATCTTGCAAAACGCGGTCATGGACCCCGACGAGTTGACCCGCGAGTTGGCCGTCATCGTCCAGGAGATCGGCCACGCCCACGATACCCCCGACGATATCATCTTCGACCACCTCCAAAAAACCGCCTTTCCCGACCAGAATCTGGGGCGTTCGGTGCTGGGCTCTGCCGAGCGCGTCCTTGCCATGCGCCGCGAGACCATCATCGACCACATGCAGAGCCACTACTCAGCCGCCCGAACGATTGTCGCCGGCGCCGGGAAGACCGATCACGATGCCCTGGTGGACCTGGCGGAGAAAAATTTCCGCACCTTGCCGCCCGATCAGCCGACCGGTGGCGATAAGGCCCGCTACGTTGGTGGCGACTATCGCGAATCCCGCGACCTGGAACAGGTCCACGTCGCCCTCGGATTCGAGGGCGTGCCGTTCCGCGACGACGATTTCTACGCGCTCTCGGTCTTTTCCACCCTTTTCGGCGGCGGCATGTCGTCGCGCTTGTTTCAAGAAGTGCGCGAAAAACGGGGCCTTGCCTATTCGATCCACTCGTTCCAGTCGAGCTATTCGGACAGCGGCCTGTTCGGCATCTACGCGGCCACCGGCGAGGCCGACTTGGGCGAACTTGTGCCCGTGGTTTGCGACGAATTCGCCCGGGCCTGCGAGATGGTGGACGAAGAAGAAGTGATCCGCGCCGGAGCCCAACTCAAGGCCGGCATGCTGATGTCGCTGGAAAGCACGACGGCCCGGTGCGAACGGCTGGCCCGCCAGTTGCTGGTCTTCGGGCGGGCCGTGCCCCTGGACGAGGTGGTCGCCAAAATCGACGCCGTGGATGCCCGGGCGGCGGCCGGCGCGGCAAAGCGCATCAAGTCAAGCCGACCGGTCCTGGCGGCCCTGGGGCCGATCACACGATTGGAGAGTTTTGAACGCGTCACGGAGCGCCTGAGTTAAAGCGAACCTTTATGCGTTGCCCGCTTGACCGGACAGCATGGAGGGATCGATTCCAAGCTTGGCGATAGCCCGTTCCCACTTGGAATCGAGTTCGGGACCGAACACCAAGTCGTCGTCCGGCGAGACCTGCAACCAACCATTGGCCTTAATCTCGGAATCCAACTGGCCCGGCCCCCAACCGGCATAGCCAAGCGCGAGCAGAGACCGGCTCGGCCCCGATCCACGGGCGATGGCCTTGAGGATGTCCACCGTGGCGGTCAAGGCGATATCGTCGTCGACGACCAGCGTTGCTTCTTGGACGTAATCGGCGGAATGAAGGACGAAGCCCCGGCCTGATTCAACAGGCCCCCCGAAATGGATCGGGGTCCCACTGTCCAAGCTGGCGGTCTGGATATCCAATTGCTCAAGGAGGTCGGGAAACGAAAGCGAATCGAGGGCTTGATTGACCACCAGGCCCATGGCGCCTTCGGCACTGTGGGCACAGATATAGATGACGGTCCTGGCGAACCGGGGATCCTCCATGGTCGGCATGGCGACCAGAAGGTGTCCAGACATGTAGTGTTCGGTATCGTCCAGGTCAGGCATTTTCGCCTCGGATCGCTCATTGCGCCGGCTGGCGCCTATTGCTCCCCTCTTACTCTTATTGTCGCATAGGCCCGCGCCGGACGAAAGCCCGAGATTGCCGCGCCATTCAACAATCGGGGCACTTTAGGTCAACACTGCGTGAAGTCCGTTATCTTGCAACGCGTAGCGGACCATATGGGCTATGATGAAAGACCAATCCGCGACGTTTAGTGGCGACATGTCGAACCCGATGCCCCCTCGTTTGTCCAAGACCGCCCTTGCCTTGGCGGCGCTCGTCGTCGTGGCCGCCTTGGGATCGGCCCGACCGGCAAAGGCCCAAGGCGGCGTGGCGGCATCCGATTGGGTGAGCACCGAACAAACAGCCGTCAGGCTGGTATCCGCCACCCAGGCGACCGGCGAAGGCGCAAGCGTGTTCACCGGATTGCACTTTCGCCTTAAAGAGGGGTGGAAGATTTATTGGCGTTCCCCGGGCGACGCGGGTTTTCCGCCGCAACTCGATTGGGCGGCATCGGACAACCTGGCCTTTGCCCGCGTTGATTGGCCGGCGCCGGCGCGCTTTTCGATCCTTGGCTTCGAGTCCATGGGTTACAAGGACGAGGTTGTGCTGCCCATCACCGCGACCCTGGGCGAACGGGGCCGCCCGCTGCGCCTCAGGGCGGACCTCAAGTACCTCACTTGCAAGGACATCTGCATTCCCTACGAGACCAAGATCGCGCTGGATATCGCCGCCGGTCCGCCGGCGCCAAGCGCCTTCGCCCATCTCATCAACCGCTACGCCGTGCGTGTGCCGGGCGACGGCACCGGCCATGGCCTGGCGATCGAACGCGCCGAGGTCTCGGGTGGGGGTGCGGACCGGGTGCTGCGCATCGAGGCATCGGCCACCCAGACCTTTACGGCACCGGATCTGTTCGTCGAGGGGCCCGAGGAATTGGTCTTTGCGAGACCGGACGTCACGACGACGGACGATGGCAGGCAAGCCGTCCTCACGATCGCCGTGGCGGGCGCCGAGGACTTGCCGGGGCCAATCGCTGGAAGCCGGCTGGCGTTTACCTTGGTCGACGGTGAGCGCAGCGCCGAGCGCACCCTAAGCGTAACCCAGGCGGACGCCGGCGCGTTGGGCGCGGAGTTCTTTACCATCTTGGCCCTGGCCTTGCTTGGCGGCCTGATCCTCAACCTCATGCCCTGCGTCTTGCCGGTGCTGTCGATCAAATTGCTGGGCGTCGTCGGCCACGGCGGCGGAGAGCGCACTACCGTGCGCCTGAGCTTCGTCGCCTCGGCGGCGGGGATCGTCTTCTCATTCCTCCTTCTCGCCGCCGTCCTGACGGCCCTCAAGGCGGCGGGCCTGGCGGTCGGTTGGGGCATCCAGTTCCAACAGCCCTGGTTCCTTGTCGCCATGACCGGGGTGATCGTCCTGTTCGCCTGCAACTTGTGGGGATTCTTCGCCATAGAACTGCCCGAGTGGATCGCCGGCGCCGATGCCCGGGCAGGTCGGATCCGGGGCCTCGGCGGTCATTTCCTTACCGGCGTCTTCGCCACGCTTCTGGCGACACCGTGTTCGGCGCCCTTCCTGGGCACCGCCGTCGGCTTCGCCCTGTCCCACGGGCCGGGACAAATTTTCGCCGTCTTCACCACCCTCGGCGTCGGCCTGGCGCTGCCCTACCTGGTCGTCGCGGCGGTGCCCGCCCTCGCCACCGCCCTGCCCCGGCCGGGACCGTGGATGATCGTTCTCAGGCGTATCCTCGGTTTCGCCCTGGCCGCCACTGCGGCGTGGCTAATCAGCGTGCTGGCGGCCGAGGCGGGGATGATGGCGGCGGCCGTCATCGCGGGGCTGACGGTCGTGGCGGTGGGTCTTTTGTACCTGCGCCACCGCTTGGCCGGACGTCCCAGGCACGCCGTCGTGGCGGGCTTGGCGGCGGTCGCCCTTCTTGCCTTCGTGGTTCCCGGCCAGTCGGGTCCCATCCCCGCTGATCCCACCCGGAACCAAGCCGAAGCCCTCTGGGTTCCCTTCGACGAGGGCGCCATCGCGGGCCAGGTCGCCGGCGGCAAGGTGGTCTTCGTCGACGTCACCGCCGAATGGTGCATCACGTGTCAGATCAACAAGACCTTGGTTCTATATCAAGGCGAGGTCGCGCGCCGCCTCGGCGGTGACGGGGTCGTCGCCATGCAGGCCGATTGGACCCACCCCGACGAGGCCATTTCGCGCTACCTTTCCGGCTTTGGCCGCTACGGCATTCCCTTCGACGCCGTTTACGGCCCCGGCGCGCCGCGTGGCATTCCGTTGCCCGAGCTGCTGAGCGCCGAGGTGGTCCTCGACGCCATAATTCGCGCGGCGGGCCCGGCCGCAACCGCCGCGGCGTCGCGGTAGATTTCAGCACATTTTTGGAATCATTCCGGGGTTTGCCCTGGAATCCTCGGCCAGATGGATTATCTCTGTTCGGTACCGAACCGACCGAAGACCCAAGGCTAAACTAAAAGGAAACAGACCATGACCATCAATGTTGGCGACAAAATCCCAGCCGCGACCCTGAAAACCATGGGCTCCGACGGGCCCGAAGAAATCACCACGGAAGACCTTTTCAAAGGCAAGACGGTGGCGCTTTTCGCCGTGCCGGGCGCCTTTACACCGACCTGTTCGGCCAAGCATCTGCCAGGTTATGTCGCCAACGCCGAGGCCCTCAAGGCCAAGGGCGTGGATACCATCGCTTGCCTGTCGGTCAACGACGCCTTTGTCATGGGCGCCTGGGGCAAGGACCAGAACGCCGGCGGCAAGGTCCAGATGCTGGCCGACGGTAATGCCGATCTGACCCGTCAGCTTGGGCTTGACTTGGACGCCTCGGGGCACGGCATGGGGGTGCGATCGAAGCGCTATTCCATGATCGTCGAGGACGGGGCCATAAAGGTGTTGAACCAAGAGCCGCCGGGCGCCTTTGAAATCTCTTCGGCCGAAGCCATGCTGAGACAGTTGTAAAAACTGTGACCCAAGCGGCCTTGAGCGGCGGCAATTTCGATGCCGTCACGTTCGATTGCTATGGCACCCTGATCGATTGGGAAACCGGTTGCCTTGAGGTCTTGCGGCCATGGGCCGATGGCGCCGGGTTGGCGGCCGAAGACGACGCGTTGCTGTCGCACTTCGCCGAAGCCCAGCGCCACCAGCAGAGTATCCGCCCAACTCTTCCCTATCGCGAGGTCCTGGGCCGCGCCTTGGAAACCTTGGCCGAGCATTTCGAGGTCGGGCTTCAGCCCGCCGTCCGCCGGCACTTTGCCGCCTCGGTCGGGAACTGGCCACCCTTTCCCGACACGGTAGCGGCCTTGGCGCGGCTGGCAGGGCGCTTCCGCCTTGGGGTCCTGTCGAACGTCGACAACCGCTCCTTCGCCGAGACCCACCGCCGCCTGGGCAGCGTCCTCGATGTCGTCGTCACCGCCGAGGACGTTGCGTCCTACAAACCCGCGACGGCCCATTTCCAACGCGCCATGGGGGCCTTCGCCGAGCTGGGCGTTGATGCCCGGCGTATCCTTCACGCCGCCCAGAGCCGCTTTCACGACATCGCGCCGGCCCACGCCCGGGGTCTGGCGGCGGTCTGGGTCAATCGCCGCCATGATCGTACCGGACGCGGCCTGACGGTGCCGGCCGACGTCCCGACGCCCCATGTCGTGACCGGATTGGCGGACCTGGCGGAGCAACTTGGCGTATGATCCAGGACACTCGATACTGAGAAGGAAATGCCATGATTATCAAGACGGTGCGAATCATCCTCGTGGTCTTTGTCGGCCTGGCCGGGGCGGCCGGGCTGGTCCGTGCCCAAGACGACAACGTGGCCGGAACCGTGCTCCGGCTTCAGGCCTCCGCCGTCGCCGTACAGGACGCGGTGCCGCGCGCCCTTGCCGTCGGTGAGCCGATCTTCGTCGGCGACGTCCTTTCGACCGGCAAGGGGGCACGATTGGAAGTCCGCATGATCGATGGCGCCGTGATGACGCTTGGCGAACGGACCTCCTTTGTCATCATCGACTATGTTTTCAAGGACAATTTCGGCAACGCCGCCACGCGCCTGATGAATGGCGCGCTTCTGGCCGTGTCGGGCGAGATCGCCAAGCAAGTCGGCAATCCCTTCGAGGTGGCGACCGAATTCGGCACCATCGGGATTCGCGGCACCACGGTTTGGGGCGGTTTCATCGACGGCGCCTGGGGCGTGGTGCTTCTTGAGGGCACAGCGGTCAGCGTCGAGAACGGGGCCGGTCGCGTCGATCTTACCGAGACCGAGGCAGGAACCCGGATAACCGGCGCCAAGGAGGCACCCGGCGCCGTCAAACGCTGGCCGGCGCAAAAATTGGAGCGGGCCAAGAAAACCGTTTCATTTCAGTAGCCCCTAAGGGGATCAGGACGCGGCGTCTTTGATGCGGTCACGGGCCAGTTGATCGGCGCGCTCGTTCTCGACATGCCCGGAATGGCCCTTGATCCAGTGCCATTCCACGTCGTGGCCTTGGAGGGCCGTATCGAGGCGGCGCCACAGGTCCTCGTTCTTGACTGGCTTCTTGGCGGCGGTGCGCCAGCCGTTTTGCTTCCAGCGTTCAATCCACCGGGTGATGCCGTCGCGCACGTAGGTACTGTCGGTATAAAGCCGCGCCCGGACACCCCGCCTCAGGGCCTCGACGCCCTGGATGGCGGCCATCATCTCCATGCGATTGTTGGTGGTATCGGCAGCGAAGCCCGAGAGTTCTTTCTCCGTTCCGCGCCAGCGCAGGATCGCCGCCCATCCGCCGGGGCCCGGGTTGCCGCTGCACGCCCCGTCGGTGAAGATATCGACCGTATCGTCTTTGCCCAAGCCGTCCCTCCTAATCCAGGCCGTAGTCGCCGGGTCCCTTGACGGTCCTGTGGAAGCGCAGCTTCTCAAGAAACTCCAAGGGATCCTTGCGGGTGACCATGGCGTCGGGCGGCGTGTTCAGCCAGTCGTAAATCCGGGTCAACAAGAAGCGAATAGCGCTGCCTCTGGCCAACATCGGCAGGGCGGCCAGTTCGTCGTCGGTGATGGCGCGCACCCGGCGGTACCCCGTCAGCATGCGCCTGGCCTTGGTGACGTTGAACGTGCGGTGGCTCTCAAAGCACCAGGCATTGAGGCAGACGGCCAAATCGTAGGCCAGAAAATCGGTGCAGGCGAAGTAGAAATCAATGAAGCCGGACAGCCGATTGCCCAGGAAAAATACGTTGTCGGGAAACAGATCGGCGTGGATGACGCCGAGCGGTAGCCCGGTCGGCCAGTCGGCCTCCAGATCTTCCAACTCGGCGGTCAGTTCCCGGGCCAGCCCCGGCTTGACCTCGTCGGCACGCCCGTCGACGGCGTCAAGCAGGGGCCGCCAACTGGTCAGCGAAAGGGCGTTGGGCCGGCTCATGGCAAAATCGGCGGCGGCCAGATGGAAGCGGGCCACGCCCTCGCCGACGGCGGCGCAGTGGTCAGGGTTGATGCGCCTCGGCCACATGCCGTCGAGGAAGGTGAAGAGAGCGGCGGGACGGCCGCCGAGGCGGCGCAACGAATTCCCGTCTCGCCCCTTGATCGGTGTCGGTGCGGCGATGCCGCGGCCCGCCACATGCTCCATGAGGGTGAGAAAAAACGGCAGGTCCGCCGGATCGACCCGCTTCTCATAGAGAGTCAGGATAAAGGTTCCCTGTTCCGTCTTGAGCAGATAGTTTGAGTTTTCCACACCTTCGGCGATGCCCTTGTACGAAACGACCACGCCGACATCGTATTCGGCGATGAACGAGATTAATTCGTCGTCGGTGACTTCGGTATAGACAGCCATGGGACTCCGAAGCGTGTCGGGAGAATTTGTTAACTAATGTCTCTTATACCAAGGAGCGGTGATAAAGGCCCATAGGGATGGGAAAAATGTTAGAATGATGATGATTCGCCCCTTGCCAGTTGGGATTCGGATCGACATATATTCGTCGAGTCCTCGCGTTCCCGATGAGGTGGTAATGAAAAGACGCTCCGCCGACTGCACCCGCCCTTGGGCGCCCGGCGGCGCGGCGACCAAATTCTTTTGGGCGCCGGGTGTTTTCCTGCTCTTGGGTTTTGTTTTCGGTGCGTCGGCCGAGGTGCCTGCCGCATCGCCCGATACGTATTTCGCCGGCCCGGTCCAGGTTGCCGTCGTCGGCAAGGAATCCCGTTCCATAGAACAGCTCCAGGGGCGTCGCGCCGACCCCCTTATCTTGCGCACCCAGAAGGCCCTTACGGATGCTGGAATTTACAAGGGACCCCTGGACGGCGTCATGGATGTCGAGTTGCGCTCCGCCATCCGGGTTTATCAAAAACGCAACGGTCTCGGAGTGACCGGAATCGCCAGCGAGGAATTGGCCATCCATTTGGAGACGGCGTCCAAGGTGGACGTGCTCTTGGGTCGTCTCGACGTGGTTAGGAAGGAAAGAATGGCGGCGGCGCGCCAGGCCTTGCTAAGCAACCCCGAGACCCGCCACCTGGTGAATGTGGCTATCAGCGAAGTCGCCAACCCGACGCGCAATCCGGAGCCATGCTTCCGCCGGCCAACGGCCCTTTGCCTGCTCACCGAGACGTCGGAAAGCGCCAAGGCGATCCACAAGACCGACAGGCGGGACTGGGCGCTGGGCGAAATCCTGGCTGCTCAGGCCAAGGCCGGGTTCACCAAGGACGCCATGGCCACGGTGCGGCGCATTCACGACCCGCGTCTCATCATGGTGGCGCTGCGCAAAATCGCCGAGGGCCTGGCCCATTCGGGGCGCGGCGAGGAGGCCCTGGCGGCCAGCGAGATCATCCCCGACGTTGTCAAGAGGGCCGACGCCCTGATCGCCATCGCAACCATCGGAGCCGCCCAAGAGGACGTCGCCAGTGCGCGCAAGGCGGCGCTGCGGCTAACTCAAATCATTGGAGAGGTCGAGGACCCGGTCAGACGGATCGCCTATTACACGAAGTCGGCGACAGTGCTGAGCCGAGCCGGCGACGCCGACAGTTCCCGCGCCGCCATGAGAAAGGCGGAGGATCTTTTGCGCGTCGGAGTCAAACGCGCCCAGCGCGGGACGGCGCTGCGTCTTCTCGCCGCCGCCCGTGCCGCGATGGGGCAACCGGCAGAGGCCTTGAATGTGCTGAAGAACGTCCACGGGGCCGCCGATCGTACCCCTGTGTTGGTGGCGGTCGCCGTCGCCCATGCCGACGCCGGGCAGATGGAAGAGGCTCTTGACGTCACCGCCGACATCACGTCCGACCGTTACCGCGCCGTCACGCTTTCCCACATCGGCATTGCTCAGGTCAAGGCGGGCAAAGGCGCCGACGCTTGGGCGACACTGGCCCAGGCATCGGAGGCGGCGGAAACGATCAAGTTCCCCTATGCACGGTCCTTCACCCTGAGCCGCATAGCCATCGCATTTTCCGAAATTGCCAAGGCGATCGACCCCCGGGCTTTCAAGGACGCCGTTGAGACGGCGCGGCGGATCAAGGACGATCAAATGCGCGCCCACGTCTTGTGGACCCTCTGGGCCGAACGCAATCGAGAGGGCGACGAGGCCGGTGCCACGCGGACCGAAGCCCTGGCGCGCGAAGCCTCAGCGGCAATAAAAAGCTCCTTGAGCCGGGTGTGGATGTTCGGCGATATCTCGTCTAGCTATGTCGCCGCCGGCGAACCCAACCACGCCTGGACGGCATTTCTCAATGCCCTTGAGGTTGCGGAAGGCGTCGACAACGCCTGGGCGCGGGCGCGGGCTCTAAGCAAACTTGCCTCGACCCTGGCCGATTTGGATCGCCCGGGGCAGGAGGCAGCCGTCCCCGCCAAGTGACCTTGTACGCAAAGGGGCTCTTCTCTACAGTCTGAAACCCTGAAAAAGGGAAGCACGAACGCCATGGACATACGTTTGGCGCGATCAGGCCTCGTCCTCGCCGTCGGCTTGGTGCTCGCCGGCTGCGGGGTTTACGATTCCATGCGCGAATCCCTCATGGGTAAGGAAATACCCTTGGCCTGTCCGCGGGTTTCGTTGCTGCCCGCGGGCACCTCGCTCACCAGGTTCCTGCCCGGTCCGGGACGTGACATCATCGACATCGTCTACCAGGTTGAAATCCGCGACATCTTGCGGTCGTGCGAATACGATATCGACGACGACACCAAGGCGGGAACGGTGACGGTTGAACTGTTCGTGCTCGTTGGGGCTGAACGGGGCGCCGCGGACCGCGAGCGCAAGGCCGCCTTCCAGTATTTCGTTGCCGTCACCGATAGCAATAAGACCGTGTTGAACAAGAATGCATTTGACGCGACGGTCACGTTCCCGGGAAATCGCAGCAAGGTCGACTGGACCGACAAGGGAGTGAAGTTGAACATACCCTTGAAGGCCGGCCAAAATGGGTCGAATTTTGAGATCATCGTCGGTTTTCAAATGAGCCGCGAAGAGATGGAATTCAACAGCCGCCGCCGCGCCCGGCCCCAATGAGGACCGGGGCCAAGCGCCACAATTGTTGACCTCTCGCGCTCAAGTATTAAAATAACCCATCGCTCGGCGCCGCGTGCTGGTGCCACCGGAGCAACCAGGAAAACGGAGACGATCGCTTAAGGAACGCTCAATTGACCCCTGCGGGAGAGATTGGCCGGTCGACGTGGGCCGGGCTGACGCCGAAGGAGCAACCGCCCCGGAAACTCTCAGGCAAACGGACCGCAGGGCGATGAGACTCTGGAAAGCAGACGCGACGTAAGGCCGCGTCTCACCGAAGATGTAACCCGGATCGATGTGCCGCTTCAGGCCGACCCGGGGAATCTTTCAGGTTCCGAGACAGAGGGGGCATGGACCGGCTGAACGAACATGTGGCCGGGATTGCCGTTAACACTGTTGGAGAACCGCGTGGCCCATCCTCCCGACCAAAATATTAAATCGACACCCCTGGACAGCCTGCACCGCGAGTTGGATGCCAAGATGGTTCCATTCGCCGGCTACGCCATGCCGGTGAACTTCCAGGGCATCATCGCCGAGCATCAGCACACGCGCGAAAATGCTGGGCTGTTCGATGTCTC
>JASLZL010000080.1 GCA_030754885.1 Rhodospirillales bacterium
GACCTGGGCACCATGGTGAAGGCGGGCGGGATTGAGAACTGCCAGTTCATGCTGGTCGAGTCCGAGTTCGGCGCGCTAAGCGCCTGTATCGGCTCGTCGGCCGCAGGCGCGCGCAGTTACACGGCGACCTCCAGCCAGGGCATGCTATTCATGATGGAGGCGGTTTATAACGCCTCGGGCATGGGTTTGCCGATCGTGATGACCGTCGGCAACCGGGCCATCGGCGCGCCGATCAACATCTGGAACGACTGGGGCGATTCCATGTCGGCGCGGGATTCCGGCTGGCTGCAGCTGTTCGCCGAGACCAACCAAGAAGCCGTCGACGTTCACATCCAGGCCTTCAAACTGGCTGAGGAGCTGAGCATGCCGGTGATGGTCTGCATGGATGGATTTATTCTTACCCATGCATACGAACGCGTCGATATCCCCGATCAGGTGCAGGTTGATGAGTTCCTGCCACCGTTCCAGCCGCGCCAGGTGCTTGACCCTATCGCACCCCTTTCCATGGGCGCCATGGTCGGGCCGGAGGCGTTCACCGAGGTCCGCTATCTCGCACACCACAAACAGCAGCTGGCACTTAACCTCATTTCGAAGCAAGCGGCTGAGTTTGAAGCGGTCTTCGGCCGCGCTGCCGGCGGCCTGATCAAGTCTTTCGAGGCCGAGGGTGCCGAAACCGTGGTGGTCACTATGGGCTCGGTAATCGGGACCATGAAAGAAGTGCTTGCCGGAATGCGCGAGGACGGCATCGCCATCGGCGCGCTCACCATCCGCTCTTTCCGTCCGTTTCCGGGCGAGGCTCTGCGCGCCGCCTTGAAGGACGCCAAGCGGGTGATCGTTTTCGAGAAGAGCGTCGCCGTCGGCATGGGCGGAATTCTCGCCATGAACCTGCGCACGGCACTGCAGGATTTGCCGATCCGGGTTCACTCCGTCATTGGCGGCCTCGGGGGCCGGCCGGTTACCCGAGCCAACCTGCGCCGTATGTTTGATAAGGGGATTCAGGACCAATTAGAGGAACCGCATTTCCACGACATCAACATGGACGTGGTGGAACGAGAAATCGAACGCGAACAGGCGGATCGTAGGTCCGGCGCCGTCGCCGAGAACATCCTCACCGATGTCGGCGTCGTCGCCGCCGCCAAAGCCATATGATTGGAGAGCACGGTGACACAGATTTCGGAAACCAAGCAGAAGGTCAAGTTCTATCAGACCGGCACTTTGACGGCGGGCAACCGTCTTCTCGATGAGGAACACCGAACCGTTCAGGCAACCACCGACCGCTCCAACTCGCTCGATTCAGGGCACCGGGCCTGTCAGGGCTGCGGCGAAGCACTCGGCGCACGGTTCGCCATTGACGCAGCTATGCGGGCCACGAATAATCAGTTGATCGCCGCCAACGCGACCGGCTGCCTGGAAGTGTTCACCACCCCTTACCCTGAAACCGCCTGGTCCATTCCCTGGGTCCATTCGCTGTTCGGCAACGCTTCGGCCGTCGCTGCCGGCATCGCGGCTGCCCTGAAGGCCAAGGGACGCGATGACGTGCGGGTGATCGCCCAAGGTGGTGATGGCGGTACCACGGACATCGGTTTCGGCTGCCTGTCTGGCATGTTCGACCGCAACGACGATGTTCTCTACATCTGTTACAACAACGAGGCTTACATGAACACCGGGGTGCAACGCTCGAGCGCCACTCCGGGCGCCGCACGCACGGCGACGACCATGCCGGTCGGCGAGATGCCGGGCAACGATTTTGCCACTGGCAAGAACGTGCCGCTAATCGCCATGGCGCATGAGATCCCCTACGTGGCGACGGCATCGGTGCACGATCTTCACGATCTCGAGCATAAGGTGACGAAGGCGATGTCGTTCCACGGCGCGCGTTACATCGAAATCCACGTGCCCTGCCCGCTCGGTTGGGGGTCGAAGCCGGGCGACACCATCAAGATTGCGCGTCTTGCCGTGGAAAGCGGCATGTTCCCGCTCTTCGAGGCGGAACACGGCGAAGTGACGGGCGTGACGAAAATTCGCCGTCAGCAGCCGGTCAGCGCGTACCTGAAGCTGCAGCGGCGTTTCGCACATGTCTTCAAGAAAGGCAACGAAGCCCAGCTGGAGGCTTTGCAGGCCATCGCCGATAGACACATCAAGCGGTTCGATCTTTTATCCCAGGAAGGTGGTGAGGCGTGAGGCCCGAGGCCGTTTTGCAATCCAAGTCTTTCGCCCTTACCCTCGATGTCGGAACCAGCCTGCTCAACAAGACGGGCAACTGGCGGAACGAACGCCCGGTTTATCTGGACCGTTTGCCGCCGTGCAATCATGCCTGTCCGGCCGGCGAAAATATCCAGGCGTGGCTCGGCCATGCCATAGAGGGCGATTACGAGGCGGCCTGGCGGCAGATCATGGAAGACAATCCGCTGCCCACCATCATGGGCCGCGTCTGTTATCACCCCTGCGAGGGTGCGTGCAACCGCGTGAGCCTCGACGAAGCGGTGGGCGTCAACTCCGTCGAGAGATTCCTCGGCGATCAGGGCATCAAATACGGTTGGACGGTGCCTGTAGGCGAGCCCACGGGCAAGCATGTCATGGTCGTCGGCTCCGGCCCTGGTGGCTTGTCCGCCGCCTACCACCTGAGGCGGGCTGGCCACGATGTCACCATCTTCGATTCCTCGCCGAAGGCCGGCGGCATGCTGCGCTGGGGCATACCGAAATACCGTCTGCCGCGTGAAAAACTCAACGCTGAGATCACCCGCATCGAGGAAATGGGCGTCAATATCGTGCTTGAGACGAAGGTGAAAAATGTTCAGGCCTCCATGAAGGAGGGCAAGTTCGACGCCGCGTTTCTCGCCGTCGGCGCCCACACGCCCAAGGGCCTGGACATTCCGATCACCGGTGAAATGTCGGTGCTCGAGGGGATCACCGTGCTGCGCGACCTCGAACTCGACCAGCCCCCCGGTCTGCAAGGCCAGGTTGTGGTTTATGGCGGCGGCAATACGGCCATGGATGCCGCCCGTACGGCGGCCCGCCTGACCGGCTTCAAGCCGAAAGTTATCGTACGCAGAAACCGCGACCGGATGGCAGCCCATGAGTTCGAAGTGGACGAGGCGCTGGTCGAAAATATTGAAATCCTCAACCTCCGAACCATTAAGCAAGTGGATGGACGAAACGTCACCCTGGAGAAAATGGTCGCCGGAGACGCCGGCCGGCCGCAAGCCTCCGGACAGTATGAGACCATTGAAGGCGACGTGTTGGTCCTGGCGCTCGGCCAGGACGTCGATCTCAGGCTTCTGGATGGTTGCCCGGACATTACTATCAAACAGGGCAACGTCTTGGTCAGTCCCGACATGATGACTGGCCAGCCCGGCATCTTCGCCGGTGGCGACATGGTGCCGTCGGAGCGGACGGTGACCACGGCCATCGGCCACGGCAAGAAGGCGGCGCGTAATATCGATGCCTATCTGGGTGGCGAGACTTACACGCCCGCCGAAAAGCACGAGATCGCCTCTGAGGATATGCTGAACACCTGGTATTATTCGGGTGCCGACCGCACGGTACGGCCTACCCTTGAGCTCATCCACCGCCAGAGCGGGTTTGCCGAGATAGTAGGCGATCTCGACGAAGACAATGCTCTGTTCGAGGCCAGGCGGTGCATGTCGTGCGGCAACTGCTTCGAGTGCGACAACTGCTACGCGGTGTGCCCGGACAACGCCATCACCAAACTCGGGCCGGGTAAACGGTTCGAAGTCAAGTACGACTACTGCAAGGGCTGCGCCATGTGCGCGACGGAATGCCCCTGCGGCGCCATCGAGATGTTAGCGGAGGATATCTGATGCAAGCGAATAGCCTGTGTGTCGAAGGGAAGATGCCGGCATCCGCTCATTACAAGTGGCTTGTTTTATATTATGCACTGCAACATAATGGTTGATAATATGATTGTTACGTACATATTTAACCTATTGCGCAATGCAGCATACTTTTATTATCGGGAGGCATCCTGAAATGACCTCTAAAACCGTTGTTCAATCCAAGCCGTTTGCCATTACCCTTGATGTTGGCACCAGCCTGCTCAACAAGACGGGCTCCTGGCGTACCGAACGACCTGTCTACCTGGACCGTTTGCCGCCATGCAACCACGCCTGCCCGGCAGGCGAAAACATCCAGGCGTGGCTCGGCCATGCGGAAGAGGGCAATTACGAGGCGGCTTGGCGCCAGATCATGGAAGACAACCCTCTGCCCGCAACCATGGGCCGCGTTTGTTATCATCCCTGCGAAGGTGCGTGCAACCGCGTAGATCTTGACGAAGCCGTGGGCATAAATTCGGTCGAGCGATTTCTCGGCGATCAGGCGCTCATGCACGGATGGCAGGTTGAACCCGGCACGGCGACCGGCAAACGCGTGATGATCGTCGGTGCTGGTCCGGCGGGATTATCGGCTGCCTTTCATCTCCGCCGCTTTGGTCATGAAGTGACCATCTTCGATGCCAATCCCCAGGCGGGCGGTATGATTCGCTATGGGATTCCCAAGTACAGAATGCCGCGGGAGAAACTAAGGGCTGAAGTGGCACGCATCGAGGCGATGGCTGTCGAAATCAAACTCAATACAAAAATTGACGATATTCTCACAACCAAACAAGGGGGCCGATTCGACGCCGTGTTTCTGTGCATTGGCGCTCAGTTGCCAAAGCATGTCGAGATCGGTTCGGATG
>JASLZL010000081.1 GCA_030754885.1 Rhodospirillales bacterium
TGGGGGTGGGGCGTGGCTGAGATCGATGGGTCGGGGGTAGGACCCCGGATTGTTCAGGGCGCACTGCCAGCAACTTCACACGGCTCATATGAGCGTGCGAAACGCAGTCGAGTGGTTGCTAATTGGTTGCTAGGCAGGAAACAGAGCTAAAGAATATTCTCTTAACTCGTTGAAATAATTGGTCGGAGTGAGAGGATTTGAACCTCCGGCCCCCGCCTCCCGAAGACGGTGCTCTACCAGGCTGAGCTACACTCCGATGTGCTTGAGGGCGCGTTTATAGCGCCATCGCGGGGTCACGGCAAGGCAGCTGGCGGGCTCTTAATAGGGGCGGTCGTTGCAGAAGTCTATGAGGTCGATGAGGATCGATTTCTCATCGCTCTCGGGGAAGATGCCAAGCGCGTCACGGGCGATGGCGCCGTAATGGCGCGCCCGCTTTACCGAATCGCCCAGCGCGTCGTGGCGGCCCATCAGCTCGATGGCGCGCTCCAGGTCACCGTCGTTCTGCTCCAGGTCCTCCACCGTACGCCGCCAGAAAGCGCGTTCGTCCTCGTCGCCGCGGCGGAAGGCGAGAATTACCGGAAGCGTGATCTTGCCCTCGCGGAAGTCGTCGCCGACCGTCTTGCCGAGCGTCGCCTGCTGGGCTGAATAATCCAAGACGTCGTCAATTAGTTGAAAGGCGATGCCGAGGTTCACGCCGTAGCCCTCCAAGGCTTCTTCTTCGACCTTGGGGCGTTCGGCGACGACGGCGCCGATGCGGCATGCGGCGGCGAACAGCTGCGCCGTCTTGGCCTCGATGACCTCAAGATACGTGGTCTCGGCGGTCGACGTGTCGTTGGCCGTCATCAACTGCATGACCTCGCCTTCGGCAATCACCGCCGAGGTTCTGGACAGGATGGACAGCACAGCCAGTGATCCGTCCTCGACCATCAGTTCGAAAGCGCGGCTGAACAGAAAATCACCGACCAGCACGCTGGCCTCGTTGCCCCACAGCGCGTTGGCCGAGGTCAGGCCACGCCTGAGCTTGCTTTCGTCGACCACGTCATCGTGCAGGAGCGTTGCCGTGTGAATGAATTCGACACAAGCAGCCAGCCTCACCTGGCGGGCGCCGCGATAGCCGCACATGCGCGCTGCGCCGAGGGTCAATAGAGGGCGCAGGCGTTTTCCGCCGGCGGCGATGATGTGTCCGGCAAGCTGTGGGATCAGCGCCACCGGGCTTTCCATGCGCCTGACGATGAGTTCGTTGACCGCCTTGAGGTCGTCGTCAACCAATGTCGCCAGGCGCTCCAGTGGCGATGGCGTGCCGCGGTCGCCATCCAAGGTTACGACAACACCCACGTTGAAAGTCTCCCACATTGCTTGACGCAAAGGCGCCGAGGCCCGAGCATAGGAACGGCCCTGTTCGTTGGTCAAGTCCCACGGCCTAATCTTGGCTATGGAACAGTTCAAAGGTAGTGGCTGGAAATTTGACCATCGGTGCGGGGCGCGAAGGGGACACAGGACGGCCATGGTGGAACTGACACGGACCAACGATCCGGTTTTGCTGTCGTGGATGGTCGCCGCGTTGGCCGACATTCGAATAGAGGCGGTCGTCCTTGACGTCCATACCAGCATCCTCGAAGGCAGTATCTCGGCTATTCCGCGCCGCCTTATGGTAGACGATCCAGACTTGGCGCGGGCGCGCCGCGTCCTGGCCGAAGCCGAGGAAATCGGTCGGAGTTCGGGACGTTGAGCGAACCCGAAGCCATTCGCAATGTGGCGGGGGAAGCCACCAGCCAGGATGATTTTCTCGGCGGACGCATCAGCCTTCTTCAGCCGGCTAAGGGGTATCGGGCAGCCATTGACCCGGTCTTCCTGGCCGCCGCCGTGGAGGCTGCACCTGGGCAAAGAGTGCTCGACGTCGGCACCGGAGTGGGGACGGCGGCGCTTTGTCTGGCCGCGCGCATTGCCGGCCTGCACGTCGTCGGTGTCGATCGCCAACGTGACTTGGTAGGCCTGGCCCGGCGCAATGCAGAAATCAACGGCCTCGGTGACCGGATCGACGTGATGGTCGGCGATTTGAAACAGCCTCCGGTGCGCCTCGCCGCCGGTACCTTCGACCACGTCTTGGCCAATCCCCCGTTTCTCGATTCTGGACGCGGCAATCGCCCGCCCGATCCCGACAAGGCGGCGGCAACCGTAGAGGACGAGACGACGCTTGAGGACTGGCTGCGCTTTTGTCTCCTAATGGTGCGGCCTAAGTGCAGCGTCACCCTCATTCATCGAGCCGACCGTCTGGATCAGGTTCTGGCGGCATTGGGTGGACGGCTGGGCGATATCGTCATATTTCCCCTGTGGCCGGGACCGGCCACGGCGGCGGGACTGGGCGAGAAGCCGGCAAAGCGGGTCATCATCCGTGGCCGCAAAGGGGTGGCTGCGCCGCTGCGCCTGGCACCGGGATTGGTCCTGCACGCCGAAGATGGAGCCTTCACGCCGGGCGCGGAGGCGGTTCTGCGTCATGGCGCCGGATTGATCTTGTGATGGGCGCGGCCGGGTCGCTTTCCTTGACCCATGGCCGAGGCGGTCTATAGAAAGGTGTCATGTTCGGTTTCAGCCTGAGTAAGCTTCTTTTTACCGTCCTCGTCATTGGTGCCGTGTGGTACGGTTTCAAGTGGATTGGCCGGCTGCAAAACCGCTCCGGCGCTCGTGGGCGGGTGAGGGCGGCGGACGCCTCGCCGTCGGAAGCACCGCAACCCCTTGAGGCCCAGGATATGGTCCAGTGCGCGGTGTGTGGCGATTACGTTGCCGCCGGCGCCGCCGTCGATTGCCAACGCGCCGAATGCCCCTATCCCCGTTGACCCACCTGCGGGCGGCCGGTATGTTTTGCCGCACCGCACCATAGCGAGACGCGCCACCCCGATGACCGCCGCGCCGGATAAAAAAACCAGCTTCCAATCGCTGATTCTGGCGTTGCAGACCTTTTGGGCCGATCAGGGGTGTGTCGTCTTGCAACCCTACGATATGGAGGTCGGCGCCGGCACCTTCCACCCGGCGACGACGCTGCGTGTGCTGGGCACTAAACCGTGGCGGGCGGCATACGTGCAACCCTCGAGGCGTCCGGCCGACGGGCGCTATGGGGACAATCCCAACCGGTTGCAGCACTATTATCAGTTTCAGGTCATCCTCAAGCCGTCGCCCGACGACTCCCAAGACCTTTATCTGCAAAGCCTCCGCCACCTCGGCATCGATGAGGGCCTGCATGACATCCGATTCGTCGAGGACGACTGGGAAAGCCCGACCCTTGGCGCCTCGGGCCTCGGTTGGGAGGTCTGGTGTGATGGCATGGAGGTAACCCAGTTCACCTATTTCCAGCAGATGGGCGGGATGGAATGCGATCCCGTTGCTGTGGAATTTACCTACGGCCTTGAGCGCCTAGCGATGTATATCCAGGGTGTCGACAACGCCTATGATTTGGACTGGAACGGCCTACCTAAGGACCAGGGAGGCCTTACCTATGGCGACGTCTTCCACCAGGCGGAGAAGGAGTTCTCGACCTATAACTTCGAGCACGCAAATACCGAAACCGTCGCCCGCCACTTCAAGGACGCCGAGGCCCAGTGCGGCGCTCTCCTCGCCCTCACCCCGCCGCTGCCCCTGCCGGCCTATGAGCAGTGCATCAAGGCGAGCCACCTCTTTAATCTCCTCGACGCCCGAGGCGTCATTGGGGTCGCCGAGCGCGCCGCCTACATCGCCCGCGTCCGAGCCCTGGCCAAGGGCTGTTGCGAAGCTTGGCTGGTAAGCCAGGGCGAGGGGGTCTGAGCCGTGGCCGAACTGCTTCTTGAAATCCTGTCCGAGGAGATCCCGGCGCGCATGCAGGCGCGCGCGGCGGACGACCTTAAACGCTTGATGACCGATGGTCTGAAGAAGGCCGGGCTGACATTCGAAGACGCGCGATCCTTCGTAACGCCCCGGCGGCTGGCATTGGTGGTGGATGGCCTGCCGGTTAACCAGCCGGATGTGACCGAGGAACGGCGCGGCCCCCGTGTTGATGCACCCGAGCAGGCGATCCAGGGATTCCTCAAAGGGAACGGCCTGACGCTGGATCAATGCGAAAAGCGGACGACGCCAAAGGGCGAGTTTTATTTCGTCGTGGTTGAGAGAAAGGGTCAGGTGACGGCCGATCTCTTGCCCGAAATGTTCAACGATATGTTCCAGGTGTTTCCTTGGCCAAAATCCATGCGGTGGGGGACCGGCGGCCAAAGATGGGTTAGGCCGCTGCACGGCATCCTTTGTCTCTTCGATGGAGCCGTGGTTCCGATGGCTGTGGGTTCGACAAAATCCACAAATAGCACCATTGGCCACCGCGTCTTGGCACCTGGGGTGATCGGGGTCAATGACTTCGCCGAATACCGCGATAAGCTTGAAAATGCCCAGGTGATTTTGGATGCCGACGAGCGCCGCAAGGCGATTGCCGGGCAGGCCGAGAAATTGACGAAAAAGGAAAAACTGACGGTCAAGATCGACAACAGTCTCCTGGCCGAAGTCACAGGCTTGGTCGAATGGCCGATGGCCCTGATGGGGCGTATCGATGAGGTCTTCATGGACCTACCCGAAGAGGTGCTGACCACGGCCATGCGTCATCACCAAAAGTACTTCTCGGTGGTCGATGCCAAGGGCAAGCTGGCGCCGCGCTTCATTGCTGTCGCCAACACCGAGGCTACGGACGACGGCAAGGCCATCATCGCCGGCAACGAACGGGTGCTGCGCGCCCGCCTCGCCGACGCGCGTTACTTCTGGGACCAGGACCGTAAGCGGACCCTGGAAAGCCGGGTGGCGGGCCTGGATGGCGTGGTCTTCCAACAAAGGCTAGGTTCCGTTCTCGATAAGGCTGAGCGCATGGCTAAGCTGGCCCGCACCCTAGCCGAATACACGGGCGTCGATCCCGATCTCGCGGAACGGGCGGCGCGGCTCGCTAAGGCCGACCTGACTACCGAGATGGTGGTTGAGTTCCCCGAACTTCAAGGCGTCATGGGCCGTTACTACGCCCTCGCCGACGGCGAAACCGCCGAGGTGGCGGAGGCCATTGCCGATCATTATGCGCCGCAGGGCCCCGCCGACCGCTGCCCGTCGGCATCGGTCAACGTCGCCGTGGCAATGGCCGACAAGATCGATTCCCTGGTTGGCTTTTGGATGATTGACGAGAAGCCAACCGGTTCCAAGGACCCCTTCGCCCTGCGCCGTTCGGCACTCGGCGTCATTCGGCTCATTGTCGAGAACGAATTGAGCGTTCCCCTATTAGAATTATTCACGGCAGTTTATGGTTTCTTCCCGCCTTCTTATAACAAAGAGCGCTCTGTGATTCCCGCTGACGTTCTTGCAAGGGATCTCCTCGACTTCTTCGCAGACCGGCTCAAGGTGCATTTGCGTGACAAGGGTGTGCGTCACGACCTGATCACGGCGGTCTTCTCGCTCGGGGACGAAGACGATTTGGTTCGTCTGCTGGCCCGGGTCGAGGCCCTGGAAACCTTTCTCGCCAGCGACGACGGCGAGCATCTTTTGGTTGCCTACAAGCGCGCCGCGAATATCGTTGCCATCGAAGAAAAGAAAGACGGCGTCATCTATGATCAGCCGGTGGACGCGGGAAATCTCGCCGACGCGGAGGAAGCCTCTCTCCATGCGGGGCTAGAGGAAGCGGCGCCGCGTATTGCCAAGGCTGTGGCCGAGGAGCGGTTCGCCGATGCCATGTCGGCCCTGGCCGGATTGCGGGCGCCGGTCGATGCCTTTTTCGACAAGGTAACCGTCAACTGTGACGACCAGACGCTGAGGGCCAACCGCCTGAGGCTTCTGTCGCGTATTCGCGGGGCGCTGGGCGGTGTCGCCGATTTCTCGAAGATCGAAGGATGAAATGGGGGTATGACGATGACTAAGGGCGGGGCCGAGGACAAACAGAAGTGGGTTTATGCCTTCGGGGTTAACGGTACCGAAGGCGGCGCCGACATGCGCGACCTTCTCGGCGGCAAGGGGGCAAACCTGGCTGAGATGAGCCGCCTCGGCTTGCCGGTGCCGCCCGGCCTTACCATCACGGCCGAGACCTGTATCCACTACACCAGTAACGCCAACACCTTCCCTTCGGACCTGGACAAACAGCTCCGCCACGCCCTGGCCGGTATCGAGGAGACCTTCGGCGCGCGCTTCGGCGACGCCGAGACGCCGCTTCTACTGTCGGTCCGTTCGGGGGCGCGGGCGTCCATGCCGGGAATGATGGATACGGTCCTCAATCTGGGCCTCAATGACGCCACGGTCGAGGGACTGGCCCGCCAAAGCGGCGACGCGCGTTTTGCCTACGACAGCTATCGCCGCTTTATCCAGATGTACGCGGACGTCGTTCTTGGCGTCGATTATCATCATTTCTCGGACCTGTTGGAGGAATACAAAGAAGACAACGGCCTGACCCTTGATACCGAACTTGGTGCCGAGGACTGGAAGACCCTGGTCGGCGCCTTCGAGGCCAAGGTGATCGAAGAACTGGGCAGCCCCTTTCCCCAGGACCCGGTGGAGCAGCTTTGGGGTGCCATTGGCGCCGTCTTCGCCAGTTGGATGAACCAGCGCGCCATTACCTACCGCCAGCTCCACGGCCTTCCCGACGATTGGGGCACGGCGGTCAACGTCCAGGCCATGGTGTTTGGCAACATGGGCGAGGATTCGGCTACGGGCGTGTGTTTCACTCGCAACCCCTCGACCGGCGAAAATCAGTTCTATGGCGAGTATCTCATCAATGCCCAGGGCGAGGACGTGGTCGCCGGTATTCGCACGCCACAGCCGCTCACCATCGCTGACAAGGCGGCCAGCCATTCCACCATGCTGGCGCTGGAAGAAGTGATGCCCGAGGTCTTCGCCGAGCTGGTCAAGGTGCGCGACCGTCTGGAAGCCCACTACAAGGACATGCAGGACCTGGAGTTCACCATCCAGCAAGGCAAGCTGTGGATGCTTCAGACCCGGGCCGGCAAACGCACCACGCCGGCGGCGCTGAAGTTGGCCGTCGACATGGTTGGCGAAGGTCTCATCGACAAGGCCGAGGCCGTCCGCCGCATCGATCCGGCACGACTTGACCAGCTTCTTCATCCGACTCTCGATCCAGACGCTGAGCACCACATCCTGGGCCGTGGCCTGCCGGCGTCACCGGGCGCCGCCTCGGGCAAGGTGGTGTTCACCGCCGCCGCCGCCGAGACCTGGGCCGGCAAAGGCGAAAAAGTCATCTTGGTACGCCGCGAAACCAGTCCTGAGGATATCGGCGGCATGCACGTCGCCGAGGGCATCCTCACCGTGCGCGGCGGCATGACCAGCCACGCCGCGGTGGTGGCGCGCGGCATGGGCACACCCTGCGTCGCCGGTGCCGGCGAGCTTAGGGTCGACGCCGAAGCCAAGGAACTCAGTGCCGATGACGAGGTGATTAAGGAAGGAGACGTGATCACCATCGACGGCGCCAAGGGTGAGGTAATGCTGGGCCGGGTACCGACCATCAAGCCTGAGATGACCGGCGACTTCGCCACCCTTATGGAGTGGGTGGATGCCATCCGCACCATGGAAGTGCGGGCCAACGCCGAAACGCCGCTCGATGCTCAGACGGCGCGCGATTTCGGCGCCGAGGGTATCGGCCTCTCGCGCACCGAGCACATGTTCTTCGATGCCGACCGCATCCTCCACATGCGCCAAGTGATCCTGGCCCACGACGAAGAAGAACGGCGCATCCCGCTGGCTAAGCTGCTGCCCTATCAGCGCCAGGATTTTATCGAGCTGTTCACCATCATGGACGGACTGCCGGTGACCATCCGCCTGTTGGATCCCCCGCTGCACGAATTTCTGCCCCATACCGACGATGAACTGGCCGAGATTGCGACGGCGGCGGGCACCGACGTGGAGACGGTTAAGGCGCGGGCCGACCAACTACGCGAGGTCAACCCCATGCTTGGGCATCGTGGCTGCCGTCTCGGCATCACGTACCCTGAGATATCGGAGATGCAGGCGCGTGCAATTTTCGAGGCCGCCGCCGAGGTCACCAAGGCGGGTAAGGGGGTGATGCCGGAAGTGATGATCCCCCTGGTGGCGGTCAAGCGCGAGCTGGACGTACTGACCGATCTGGTCCGCCGGGTCGCCGAAGAGGTGATGGACGAGACAGGCATACGCTTTGAATACATGGTCGGGACCATGATCGAGCTGCCGCGTGCCGTACTGATCGCCGGCGACATCGCGGAGACCGCCGAGTTCTTCAGTTTCGGCACCAACGACCTGACCCAGACAACCTATGGCCTGTCGCGTGACGATGCCGGTAGTTTCATTGAGATTTACCGCCAAAAGGGCGTCATCGAAAACGACCCCTTCGTCACCCTCGACGTCGAAGGAGTCGGGGAATTGGTGCGCATCGCCGTCGAGCGCGGACGGGCGCGGCGACCGAATTTGGAACTCGGCATCTGCGGTGAGCACGGGGGCGATCCGGCTTCCATTCATTTTTGCCAGAAGGTCGGCCTGGACTATGTGTCGTGCTCGCCTTATCGGGTACCGATCGCGCGGCTCGCGGCGGCCCAGGCGGCGCTCGGTGTGGAGGCGGAGATCAACGCCTAATGATGAGGGAACGGTAGAATGGCCCATGATCCGGACTGCATCTTCTGCAAGATCATCGACGGCGACATTCCCAGCTTCAAGGTCTTCGAAGATGAAAAAACCCTAACCTTCATGGACATCAGCCCGGTCAATCCGGGCCACGTCCTGGTTATTCCCAAGTACCATGCCCCCGATTTGATGCAAATTCCGACGGACTGGTTGATGGCAACCGTGGCGACGGCGCAGACGGTTGCCCAGGCGGTGGACAAGGCACTGAAACCCGACGGGATCAATATTTTGCAATCCAACGGCCCCGCTGCCGGCCAGTCGGTTTTCCATCTGCATGTACACATCATTCCGCGCACCGCAGGGGATAAATTGGCGTTCGACTGGGGAATAGCCCCCGGCGACATGGATGCCATCGGTGCCGTCGCTGAACGGATCCGCGCCAGCGTGGTGTGAATTCGCAGCGCAAAACAATGCAGGAGATCGCAATGACCACCCCGAGTGTGATGAAGGGGCTCTCGTTCCTCGACCGCTTCCTGACGCTTTGGATATTCCTCGCCATGGCCACGGGGATCGCGCTCGGCTCCCTGGTGCCCGGCGTCGATCAGTTCATTGAACGCTTTCAGGTCGGCACCACCAACATCCCGATCGCCATCGGGCTCATCTTGATGATGTACCCGCCGCTGGCCAAGGTCCGCTACGAGGCCATGGGGGCGGCCTTCCGCAATCCCCGGGTCCTCTTGCTGTCGTTATTTCAAAACTGGGTGGTCGGGCCGCTGGTGATGTTCGTTCTCGCCGTGACCTTCCTGTACGACCTGCCGGACTACGCGGCGGGACTGATTATGGTGGGGCTGGCGCGGTGTATCGCCATGGTGTTGGTGTGGAATCACCTGGCCGACGGCGATAAGGACCTGGTGGCCGGCCTGGTTGCGCTCAACGCCATATTCCAGGTGCTATTCTATGGCGTCTACGCATGGTTGTTCCTCACCTTTCTGCCGCCGCTGTTCGGTATCGAAGGCGTCGTCGTCGATGTTGGCATCGGCGATATAGCGGTCACCGTCCTGATTTACTTAGGAATCCCCCTAGCCGCCGGGCTAATCAGCCGGCTGGTCTTGATCCGGCGCAAGGGCAGGGATTGGTATGAGAGCGTCTTCGTGCCCCGCATCAGCCCGATGACGCTGGTGGCGCTGTTGTTCACGATTATTGTCATGTTTTCGTTCAAGGGCGGCCTGATCGTCGACCTGCCACTTGACGTGTTGCGCATCGCAATCCCGCTGACGATCTATTTCGTGGTCATGTTCCTGATCACTTTTTTCGCCGCCAAGTCACGCGGTATCGGCGCCGACTACGCCCAGAACACAACCGTTTCCTTGACCGCCGCAAGCAATGATTTCGAATTGGCCATCGCCGTCGCCGTCGCCGTGTTCGGGATCCAGTCCGCCGTCGCCTTCGCCACCGTCATCGGGCCGTTGGTCGAGGTGCCGGTGCTGATCGGTCTGGTCAACGTCTCGCTGTATTTCCGCAAGCGCTATTACAATGTCGGTAAAGCAGCGCCCGCCGACTCACCCTCCCATCGGACTTGATCTATAGAGGATGGGTGGACGGACGTCGTTCCGCAAAAGATACGTCCAAGCTCTCGGATGCGGCGTCGGCTCTTTCGCTAGCCAGCATCAGCACGGCAACGACCTTGTCCCGGAGGTCGGCATCGTCCCCATGTTCGATCAAAAGTTCAGATGCTAAATTGATGGCGCGTGCCACGCGGTGGATATGGAGACTGGCTTGGTCGAGTAAATTGAGAACCATTACCTTTGTCCCATTATAAAAAATCACCAATTCATACAAACAACTATAGTAATATATATAAAGAAGTTTGTCAACATATATTACAGTATTCTAGAATAACTATTTTATTATAATATATTTATATTGTATTTTTATTTTGGTAAAAATTTGAATAATATTGATCAGATGTTGATGTATCCGCGAGGCCCGCGCCGGTGTCGGTGCGCGTTGGTGCAAGACCATTCAAGTGGATAATGCGTTAAAATCTGATCCAGATCGTCCACTCGGCCAGAGGATAGTCGGTGACCAAAGTGACATGGGGCGAGATGGCGCGTAGGCAGAAATCGTAGAGCGGCTCGGGTTGAACGTAATAGAGGGTCTTCTGGGGCCTCTTCGATCGATCGCCGGCAAGCATGTTGAAAGCCAGGCCCTTGCGCGACATGGTCGCCAAGTCGATCAGACTGCGCTGGATATAGTCCAGCCACTTATCATCCGGGATGTCGAGTCTCAGGTTATAGGTCCCCGAGACGAAGGAATAATCAGCGGTCTTCGTCGCCCGCAGGCTTTGCTGGAACGACGCTCTGGGATCGGTGATGCGCTGGCAACAACAGTCCACCATTTCCTCTGTGATGTCATAGCCCTGATAGCGGCCTTCCTTCATGAAGGGCAATTCGGCGAGGAAGTCGAACATGGCGCCATAGCCGCACCCTAAATCGTTGATGGCGAGGCCGCGTCCCCAGTCGTCCTCGTTAAGAATGCCAATAAGCTGTTCGAAGCGCAGGCGCTGTCCCTTGGTGTCACGCCAGAACACGCCGCGCGGCTGCGCCCCGTATGTACGTAGGGCGGCCGTGTAGTGCACGGCAATGGGGGCGAGAAGCCTAGGCGTGTCGCTCAAGAGATGGGGAGACTTGATCTGGTCGGGAACCATCTTGGCCGACGCTCAAATTATCGCCCAGTCGGGCTTGCGGGGAATAAGCCGCGCCGGACCAGCGGTAAACGGCTGCCCGGTCTCAGCGGCCTTATTCAGGTATTCCAGGCGCATCAGGGCAAGGCCGATGCCGTCACGGCTTGAGCGCATCCGCCCGATTTCCAAGCCGTCGAGCATGACCGGCGCGTCGGCCTCGGGGCAGGGGCCCTCGATCGTCACCGGTATCAGGCGCTTCTTGATCAGGCCGCGGTGCTTGGTGCGCGCGGTCAGTTCCTGTCCCAAGAAGCAGCCCTTGTGGAAGTCGATGCCGTTCAATTCCTCGAAGCCGTTTTCCAGGAGGATCGCTTTCTCGACCTCCATGTCTCGGCTGGCGTCGGGCAGGCCAAGCCCGAGGCGCAGGGTATCGTAGTCTCCGGCCGTGGCGGCGGTGAAGCCGGCTTCTTCAAGCCCGCTCTCGAATCCGTCCCGGGGAAGAATGGCACGCACACCCGCCGCCGCCAGCCTGGGATCAACGAACGCGACGCCGTCCTGAAACGCTGCCGCTGTGCCGGCGGTGGTTGGCAATCCGGCGGTCTCGGCCGCGCCGTCGCCAAAAAGTGCCGACACACCAAGCGTAGTGCCGGCATCTTCCAGCGTCACGTCGGCCCTGAGCACGTATATGCGGAGGCGTCGCAAAAGGTCATCGATGCGCCCGCCCTCGCAGTCGAGGAGCAAGGAGTCCTCGGCCTCGGCGATGAAGAAATCGTGCAGGTACTTGCCCTGGGGCGTCAGCAATGCGGCGTGGATGGCAGTCCCGGGACTTACCCGGTCGATGTCGTTGGAAACCAGTCCCTGAAGAAAGGCGCGCCGATCGCCACCCGACACCGAGATTACGCCGCGGTCTGCAAGAGGGGCATAGAAGGGTTTGTTCATAACACCACCTTTAGCCGCCGTCCGTCTTCGCTTCAAGGGCGCGCTTGGAAATTGAGATGAGGGTCTGCCCCTTTGCAAGGCCGGGCGGCGGACGTATAAAAAGGTCGGGCGACCCGCCAGAGGTCAAGCCAGGGTGTTTCTGCCGTGGAGAAAACTTGAAAATCTTGTTTATCACATCAACCCGCGTGGGGGACGCCATCCTATCGACGGGTTTGCTCGCGCACCTGATCGAGCGCCACCCTGATGCCCGCGTCACAATCGCCTGCGGGCCGGCGGCGGCGCCGCTTTTCGACGCGGTGCCTAATCTGGACCGGATCATCGTGCTCGACAAAATGGTCGGGTCGCTTCATTGGCTGATGCTGTGGAGTGCTTGTGTCCGGCATGTCTGGGATATTCTGGTCGATCTCCGCAGCTCTCCGATGTTTTTTATTTTGGCGGCGCGTCAGCGATGGCGTATCGGTCGCGGCCGCGCCAGTCTGCATCGAGTTAGCCAGTTGGCCGAGGCGCTGAACTTACAAGACAATCCGCCGGCGCCGCGTCTGTGGATCACCGACGCGCATCGTAAGGAGGCACGCCGCCTTATTCCTAATGGCCCACCCGTGCTGGCCGTGGGGCCGACGGCCAACTGGGGGGCCAAGATGTGGCCTGCCGAGCGCTTCGCCCAGCTAATCGAGCGCCTAACTGCCGCCGACGGCATCTTGCCGGGCGCCAGGGTCGCTATCTTTGGGCGCGATGACGAACGGCCACTGGCGCTGAACCTCATTGAAGCCATACCCGAGGTCAGGCGCATCGATCTGGCGGGACACCTTGATCTTTTGGAAGTCTTTGCGTGCCTGCAACGGTGTGCCTTTTACGTCGGCAACGATTCGGGATTGATGCACCTTACGGCGGCTTCCAACATCCCGACCCTCGGCCTTTTTGGTCCCAGCCGCGAGGAGCACTACGCGCCCTGGGGGCCGCGCTGTGGACTGGTACGCACCATCGTGCCTTTTAGCGAGATATTCCCGCCCGAATTTGACCACCGCTCGACCGACAGCCTGATGGATAGCCTCAGCGTTGATGCCGCCGAGGCGGCGGCCCACGATTTGTGGGAAAAGACGCGGGGAATGGCGTCATGAGCCAGCCCCTGCTCTCCGCCCTGGTGGTGGTCCACAACGAAGAAGTGCGTCTTGACGCCTGTCTAGAGCGCCTTGCCTTTGCCGACGAACTTGTCGTCGTCTTGGACAAGTGCACCGACGGATCACGCGAAATTGCCGAACGCTACACAGACCGCATTTTGGATGGCGCTTGGGAGATCGAGGGCGACCGGCGCAACACCGGTATCGAATTCTGCGCCGGCGAATGGATCTTGGAAGTGGACGCCGACGAATGGGTTACCGATGCCCTGGCCGGCGAAATCCGGCGCGTCGTCGAGAGCACTTCCTTCGATTGGCACGAAATTCTCGTCGACAACTATATCGGTGATCGGTTGGTGCGTTGGGGGTGGGGGGCATCCTATGGCAAGGCCGCCTATCCGGGCCTGTTCCGCAAAGGGGTCAAGGTGTGGGGCCGCCAGCGCGTCCACCCGGCGCTTCAGTGGTCGGGCCGCAAGGGACCCATGCTCAAAGAGCGCATCGACCACCATGTCGATCGTGGCATCTCGGACATGATCCGCCGCCTTGATTCGTACTCCACGGCGCGCGCCCGCGATCTCCGCGATTCGGGCGAGATCGGTACCATGCCCCGAAATTTGCGGCGGCTGTTCAGCCGTTTTTTCAAGTGCTACGTGTCGCGCAAAGGCTACCGCGAGGGCGGATACGGCCTCCTTATCGCCATATTTGCTGGCCTTTATCCCCTTCTGTCGCACCTCAAGGCCAAGCTGGAACAAGACTGAATGGCGCGCATCGTTCTCGCCGACGACGGCATCCGATTTGACGGCACGACCCTGACGGCCCAGCCACTTGGCGGGGTCGAGACGTCGGTAATCCTGCTGGTGCGGGAGTTGGCGCGGCGCGGCCACGAGGTTCTGGTGCGCAACAAATGCGAACGCGCGTTGTTTCACGACGGCGTCGAGTGGGCACCTATCAGTGATGGATTGCCCGAGCGTGCCGACCTCTACATTGCAAATCGGGGCGACAGGCTGTTGCCTCTCATGCCAAAGGCACGCCGCACGGTATTTTGGATTCACAACCCGGCGCGTTATCTTCTCAAGTGGCGCTATCTGTCAAAATTGTGGCGTCTCAAGCCGATCATTGTCTTCATTGGGGACTACCATGCAGGGACCTATCCCGGCTGGGCGCCCGATGGCGGGCGCGTGGTCATTCCCTATGGCATCGGCGACGAATTCCTTGCCGCCGAGATTGACCCGACGCCGCCGCCACCGCGCGCTATTTTCACGTCTAATCCGCTGCGTTCCCTGGATTGGTTGCTCGATCTTTGGGCTGAGCAAATCCGACCCCGAGTGCCTGCCGCGGAGTTGCACCTGTTTTCGGGCGCCGCCACCTACGGCGGCGTAGGTGCCGTCAAGACGGCCGAGATGGAAGCGGTGCTGGAACGTGCTCGTGCTTTGGTGCACTCGGGCGTAGTGTTGCGCGACCCGTTGCCCAAGGTCGGCCTGATCGAAGAGTTGCGCGCCGCTCGGGCCATGCTTTACCGTGGCGACGTCAACGAGACCTTCTGTCTGGCGGTTGGAGAGGCGCAGGCCATGGGCGTGCCGGCAGTGGTGCAGGACCTGGGCAGCGTCGGTGAGCGCGTGAGTGATAACGAGACCGGTTACGTCACGCCCGACGCTGCGACATTTGCCCAGGCCGCCGTTCGCTTGCTGACCGACGACGATTTGTGGAGTCGCCAGCACCGGGCGGCCCTTGACCGGCGATCCGATATGGGGTGGCAGCAAGCCGCCCGAGCCTTTGAGGAGCTTATTCCCTGATGCGCGTTTTCCAAATTATGGCAGGGGCGGAACATGGCGGTGCCGAGGCCTTCTTCACCCGTCTGGTGCCGGGCTTGACACGCGCTGGGGTGGAACAGCGCGTGGCCATTCGGCGCGACGCCAAGCGCGCGAAGATATTGAGCAAAGCCGGGATTAAACCCATTGAACTGCGCTTTGGCGGCCCCATCGATCTCTACACCTCCTTTCGCTTAAGACGCGAGATCAAGGCTTTCAAGCCGGACATCGTGATGACGTGGATGAACCGGGCGACAACCAAGTGTCCGTCGGGAGAATTCGTGCATGTCGGCCGGCTAGGCGGCTATTACGACCTCAAATACTATCAGGGCTGCGATCACCTGATCGGCAATACCGAAGATATCATCGGTCATCTGGTCGGCAACGGCTGGCCGGGTGATAAGGCCCACTATCTACCCAATTTTGTCAGCTCGGTGCGCGCCGAGCCGGCGTCCCGGGCGGAGGTCTTCACGCCACCCAGCGCACCGTTGGTGCTGGCCCTCGGCCGGCTGCATCAAAACAAAGCCTTCGATGTGCTGCTCCAGGCCATGATCCGGGTCCCCGACGCCTATCTGTGGCTGGCCGGCGAAGGTCCGCTGCGCCGCGAGTTGGAGGATTTGGCACAGAAACTGGCGGTCAAACCCCGCGTGCGCTTCTTGGGATGGCGCGACGATGTCGCGGCGCTCTTCGCCGCTTGCGATGTTTTCGTGTGTTCCTCGCGCCTGGAGCCGCTGGGCAACGTGGTCATTGAGGCCTGGGCCCAGGAGGTCCCCGTGGTCGCCACCGACAGCCTGGGGCCGGGCACCCTGATCGAACACATGGAAACCGGTGTTTTGGCGCCGGTGGACGACGGCGCTGCACTTGGGCGTGCGCTCAAACTGGTGCTTGGGGACACGGGCCTGCACCAACGTATCACCCGCGACGGTCATGGGGTCTATAAGGCGCGCTTCAGCGAATCCGTCGTTGTTCGCCAGTATCTAGACTTCTTCAACCGGATCACTGCCTGATGTGTGGAATCGCGGGCGTGATCGACGCCTCGGGATCACCGCCGGACAGCGCGATTTTGGACCGGCTTGTCCAAGCCCTTGCCCACCGCGGTCCCGACGGCCAGGGCCGACACCTGGACGGCGGCGTCGGCATGGTGCAGACCCGCCTTGCCATCATCGATTTGGAGACCGGTGATCAGCCGCTTTACGCCACGGCGTCGGGCGGCGGACGCACGGCCCTGGTCGCAAACGGCGAGATCTACAACTACGTGGAACTGCGCGCCGCGATGACGGATGGTGAATTTCACACCCGCTCTGATTGCGAGCCGCCACTCCATCTTTATGCGCGCCACGGGACCGGCTTCGCCGCCCACCTGCGCGGCATGTACGCCATTGCCATCCACGATCCTGAGGTCCCCGGCGGGCGGGTGGTGCTGGCCCGCGACCCCTTCGGCATCAAGCCCCTCTATTACGTCGAGTTGGAAGGCGGCCTGGCTTTCGCCTCGGAGCCCCAGGCGCTCATTGCCGCCGGCTTGGTGGCGCCGATGCTCGATCCGGCTCAGCGCGACCAAGTTCTGCAGATGCAGTTTTCTTGCGGTCGTTCGACAGTTCTCAAGGACATCCGGCGCGCCCTCCCTGGCGAAACCTTGGTGGTGGACGGCGGGCGCATTGGCGAGAGCCTGCGCTCGCCCGCCCTGCCGGCGGACGGACCGAAAGAGTGGAGCGAGGCGGAGGCGCTGGAACGTCTGGAAGAGGCCCTGGTCGACAGCGTGAGCGTGCACCAGCGCTCCGACGTGCCCTACGGTATGTTCCTCTCGGGCGGCGTCGATTCTTCGGCCGTTTTGGCCCTGATGCGTGATCTCAACGATGAGCCGGTGCAGGCCTTCACCGTGGGATTTGCGGGTACCGGCGTCCACGACGAACGCCACCACGCTGAAGCCGTGGCGCGTGTCGCCGGCGCCCACTTCCAGGCGGTGGAATTCTCGGACGACGATTTTTGGCGCTTGCTGCCCCGTATCGCCGCTGTCATGGACGATCCTGCCGCCGACTACGCCGTGCTGCCGAGCTATAAGCTGGCCGAGGAGGCGCGGCGGAACGGCCTCAAGGTGATCCTCACCGGTGAGGGGGGCGACGAGCTGTTCGGCGGATACGGACGTTACCGCCGTGCCGCCCGGCACCGCTTGCTTGGCGGTCGGCCAATGCGTGCGCGTGGCACTTTCGACGGCCTGGATGTGCTGCGCGACGATTCCAAGGCATGGCGCGGCGCCATGGTCGAAGCCGAGGCGGCGGCGCGGACGCCCGGGCGATCACGTCTGCAGGTGGCCCAGGCCACCGACTGTGCCGATTGGTTGCCCAACGATCTGTTGGCCAAGCTCGACCGCTGTCTGATGGCCTTCGGTGTCGAGGGACGCACTCCGTTTCTCGACCCCCGTGTCGCCGAGGTCGCCTTTCGGCTGCCCGACGCCCTCAAGGTACGGAGCGGCCGGAGCAAATGGCTGTTGCGCCGCTGGTTGGAGCGACGATTGCCCGAGGCCAAGCCTTTTACCCGCAAGCGCGGCTTCACGGTACCTGTCGGCGACTGGATCGCGCGTCAGGGCCGCCGGTTGGGATCCTTGGTCGCCGACCAGCCGGGCGTCGCCGAGGTCTGCCGGCCGGGCACAATCGAAAGTCTGTTCTCGGCTACGGGTAAGCGCGCCGGCCAGGCCCAATGGACGCTCTTGTTCTACGCGCTCTGGCATCGTCGTCACATCCTGGGCCGTGACCCGGGCGGCGATGTTTTCGAAACCCTGGCGGAGAAGGGGTGAGGCGAAGCATGAACGAGATATCCGAGACTCTCACCATTCGCCAGCCCGATGACTGGCACGTGCATTTTCGCGACGGCGCCATGCTGGCGGCGGTGGCGGGGCTGACGGCGCGCCAGTTCGCCCGCGCCATCGTCATGCCCAACCTGATGCCGCCGGTGACAAGCGTGGCGGCGGCAAGCGCCTACCGCGAGCGCATCTTGGCGGCACTGCCTTTGGGTGCCCACTTCACGCCGCTGATGACGTGCTATCTTACCGATGAAGCTGATGCGGACGAAGTGGGGCGGGGCTTCGCCGAAGGTGCCTACGCCGCCGTCAAGTATTACCCGGCCCACGCCACCACCCACTCGGCCCAGGGCGTGACGGCGGTCGGCTGCGTGACCAAGGTTTTTGAGCGCATGCAGGAGATCGGTATGCCGCTCCTCATCCATGGCGAGGTGACTGACCCGGACGTTGACATCTTCGACCGCGAGGCAGTCTTTATCGAGCGCACATTGGCACCGCTGCTCGCCGATTTTCCGGCCCTCAAGGTGGTGCTGGAGCACGTTACCACGGCCGACGCCGTCGACTTTGTCCGGGCCCAGGACGGTCGGCTGGGCGCCACGGTGACGGCTCATCACCTGATGATCAATCGCAACGCACTGCTGGTCGGCGGCATCCGCCCGCACCTCTATTGCCTGCCGGTGGCCAAGCGAGAGCGCCACCGCCTGGCTTTGCGCGGTGCCACCACCTCTGGCGAGGCTTCTTTTTTTCTGGGTACCGATTCGGCGCCCCACGCCCTTGATGCCAAGGAGACCGATTGCGGTTGCGCCGGCATCTTCACCGCCGCCTCGGCGCTTGAGCTCTACGCCGGGGTTTTTGCCGAGGACGGGGCGCTCGATCAGCTCGAAGCCTTCGCGTCGCTCAACGGCCCCGGATTTTACGGACTCCCGGTCAACGAGCAAACGGTAACGCTGGCACGGCGGCCGTGGACCGTGCCCGACACCGTCCCGGTGGCGGGCAGCCAGCCGGTGAAGCCTTTCCTCGCCGGCGAGATCGTGGACTGGCGGATGGTCGAGGATTGAGCGCGCCACCAGCCCGCATCCCCTCCCGACCACCTCAAGTGTACCAGGGTCGGACTTCCAAGCGTTCTTTGTTCCGTATGCTCGTCAATGTCCGCTTATGGGGGAAAGTAGACGTAAATCACTAGGCGGCAGGATGTCTTCTAATAGCCATAAACGGACATATGTGGCGTTTATTGAAAGCGTCCACTAATCTGGCTTCGCGTTTTAGCTACCGTCGTGTGGCTCCAGCCTGCCGTGGCCACTTTTGGTGGCATATGGTATTTTCCCTATGACGTGTAGTATAATCCCTACTTAATGTTTTAGACGGCGCCGAGCCGCATTAGATTTGCTTGGGTCGTCATGAATTTGCAAAATTTTTTGGAACATACAGATGGCTATCACCGTAGGTGCTCAGTCAATTGAAATTGCCGCCAAGGATATTGACTCGCTGTCTGTCCTGCCTCTGGCCATACTTCCGCTCGACTCCCAAGCCCTCCGCCGCGTTCGCATGGTTAAGGACAGCAAGCTGCAAAGCGCCATAGAAATGTTTTCGGGCGAAAGTGTGGGCAACGGCCTGATCTATCCGTCAAGCCTGCGCGAAACATTCCCCAGTATTACTATTGAAGACTACGGCATGCTGATGGCCGTGGCTGAACTGCACAGTTTCGATGTGTACAGTCTGCGCATTTCGCTCCGCAACATTGGCATTGAAGTGGACTCTCAGCAATACCTCTGCCTGTCAGACGAGAAGCAACGGGAACTGCAAGATTACATTCGTTCTTTCACCGAGCGTCTGATCAGGCAGATATACGGTAGCGACAGTGACGATGTAGATACCACCAGTATCGCTACTTTGTTTTATAATCCGGATGTGAATGCAGCGCGCAAAAATCTGGGGAATTTCGCCAACAGCATTGCCATTCCGTTGCATGAAGTACCGAAGTTTCTGCAGGACTACGGTGACATCTATCTGTCCGTGGCCTATTACCAGAACTGTCTTGATAGGATACAGCCGATCATTGATGATTTCCTGGCCTCCACGGGCGAGATTACACAACACAAACAAATGAAGCAGAACCTTGAACTCGTAAGGGTCTGCCAAGGGCTGGAAGCCAAGCTCAGAAAGCTGCAGGGCGTCGTGCTTCGTCACTTCGCCGTATTTGCCAGAAGCACTGAGGAAATGTGGGAAAACTTGAGCGCCGAACAGTTCAGTGAATTTAAAAAAATGGTGAAAGACAATCATACGGTAATGGGAAGCGTGCTCTGCACGCTGTCAGTAATAATGACCGTATGGAACGACAAATTTCCATTCGACAATATGGCAGGCCCTAACCGCCGCGCCGACTTTATCATGGCGGAAATGCGCCAGGGGCTATTGACCTGATCGCTTTTGATTGAATCCCTGGTTCTCGGATTGGAGCGATAGAAACAAACTTGAGCAATTATCCGCAGAGAACGGATCGGGATATTTAGGTGAAGCGCCCTTGACGTCCGCAGTGGATCATTAGCGGACGTTGAGCGACTACCTTCCGAATATCCGGTTTCGGGGGTAAAGCGGACATAAATAATTTGGTGGAATCGATCCCGCAGTTACCATCCCACGGGTGGCCGGGAGAGGGTGCGGGACGGTGCCGTTCAAACTTGATTATGTCTAACCCGTGCGGGGCCAGCGGCCGGTGAAGGGATGGCGTTCGGGAACGTAGCCGGCGGGTGACTGAAATCCCGGCGCCACCAGGGAATCGACCAGGGCCTCGTCCTCGGCCGTGAATTCGTGGTCCAGGGCACTCAGGTAGCCCTGCCACTGCTCGTAGGTGCGGGCACCGGAGATGACGCTGGTCACGAGTTCGTTGTTGAGCACCCACAGAAGTGCGAATTCACCCGCCGTCATGCCGCGCTTCTCGGCATGGGCCTTGATGGTTTGCGCCTTGACCAGGGATTCTTCGTCGTATTCGGTGGCCATGATAATGGCGTCCTTGCGCCCGGCCCGGCTTTCCTTGGGCGGCGCCTTGCCGGGTGCATACTTGCCGGTCAGCACGCCGCGGGCGAGGGGCGAATAGGGTGCCACCCCAATGCCGTAATGGGCGCAGGCGGGAAGATATTCCATCTCGGGCGTGCGCTTGAAGGCGTTGTAGTAGGGCTGGGCGATGATCGGACGCGGCACGCCGAGCTCATCGCACAGGCGTACCATCTCGGCAATCTGCCAGCCGCGGTAGTTGGAGAAGCCCCAATAACGTGCTTTGCCCTCGGCGATGATGTCGCCCATGGCGGCAACCGTTTCGTCCAAGGGCGTCGATTTGTCATCGTGGTGCAGGTAGTAGATATCCACGTAGTCGGTGTCCAGCCTCTCCAGGCTGCAATCGATGGCGTACATCAACCACTTGCGGCTCAGGCCTCCCTCGTGGATGCCGGGTCCGCGCCGGTTGCCGGCCTTGGTGGCGAGCACCCATTCCTCGCGGTCGCGTTTTATGAGGGGGCCGACGACGCGTTCCGACTCGCCGTCCATGTAGGAATCGGCGGTGTCGATGAAGTTAATCCCGGTTTCGCGCAGATTGTCGACGATGCGCGCCGCCTCCTTGTCGCTGGTCAAGCCGCCGAACAGCATGGTGCCGAGGCACAGAGGGGAGACCTTGAGGCCGCTCTTGCCGACGTTGCGGTAATCCATGGGTTCTTCCTTTCGTCTCGTAATTCGGGCGCGCAGATTATCTCTTTCCGGCATCGACGACGAGGTGTTGTCCGGTAATGGCGCCGGCGGCGTCGCTGGCCAGGAACAGCGTCGCCTGAGCGACCTCGTCGGGCTTGGCCAAGCGGCCGAGGGCATTGCCCGAACCCGCGCGTTCGACCAATTGGTCGATGTCCATGCCTTCCGAGCCTTTGCGCAGCGGCAGGAGTTCGCGAAACATCTCGGTATCGACGCCGCCGGGACAGACCGCGTTGACGCGGACGCCATCGGGGCCAAGTTCGAAGGCCGCCGCTTGTGTCAGGCCAAGGACGGCATGCTTGCTGGCGGCATAGGCGCCGCGCCGCGGGTTGGCTTGGATGCCGGCGATTGATGAGATGTTGACGATGGCACCCCGCGATTTTTTCAAAAGCGCCGCTGCGTGCTTGATGCACAGCGCCACACCGCGCACGTTGATGGCGAAGGTCTCGTCCCACGTTGCCGCGTCTTCGTCGGCGACACTGACCGTTGGGCCGACAACGGCGGCGTTGTTGATTAATATGTCAAGACGCCCAAAGGCCGCTTCGCAGGCGCCGATCAAGGCTGCCACGTCGGCTTCCTTGGAAACGTCGGCGGGGACCGCCAGGCCAGAGATGGCGCCCGCCACGCGCTCAATGGGTTCCTTGCGGCGGCCCGCCACCACTACCTTGCATCCGTCGTCGGCAAAGGCCCGGGCGATGGCCTCGCCGATGCCTGCGCCGCCGCCGGTGACGATGACGACTTTGCCGTCCAGATCCGCGTACATGAAATGTCTCTCCCATATGTTTATTCGCGATGTTGGCCCATCATGCCCTTTAAGGCAACGTCCCGGGCCGCACAATCGAGCATTTCCTGCCGCGACGTTGACGGCTACCATGGCGTCATCAGAATCTTAGGAGGGGGAAAACGCCGGCCATGACAGTCAAGCCGCGCCGCGTCCGAGTGCACATTCAGAACATGCCGCCGCCCGAGAGGGGAGCGGAAGGCGACGTTCCCGACCGCTCTGCCGATTTGGCCTTCCGTGTCACGGAAGAGCGCTTCCGGGCGGCCTTGGATCGCCATCCCGACGTGGCGGCGGTTCTTGATGCGACGATCAGCAACGACCTTGCCGAGCTTCCCGCCGCCGCCGCGGAGGCCGAGGTGGTGTTCTCAAAGACCAAGGTCCTGCGCGAACAGTTCCCGGTACCATCGGCACCGAACCTGAAATGGGTTTTCGTGACCTCGGCCGGCGTCGAGACCCTGTTGCCGACGAACTGGCTGCCGCCCGGTGCCGTTTTGGTCAATTGCCGCGGCACCCACGCCGAAAAGGCAGGCGAATTCGCGCTCACCGCCGTTCTCATGCTCAACGCACGCATTCCGTTTTTCGTCACCCGCCAGCGGGCCGCCCGTTGGGACCCCGTCTTTTCGACCTCGGCGCGGGGCAAGACGGTGGCGGTCATCGGCACCGGCGCCATGGGGGGCGCGACGGCGGAACGGGTTCGCCAGGCCGGCCTGAAGGTAATCGGCGTCAATGCCAGCGGCCGGCCCCACGACGCGGTTGAGGAAATGTTCACCCCGGCGGACTTGGGCGAGGTGCTGGCACGCGCCGATTTCGTCGTCGTCAACGTGCCGGCGGTTCCGGCGACCCGTGGGTTAATCGGCCGTCGCGAGTTGGATAGGATGAAGCCGACGGCGGGATTGGTGAATATGGCGCGCGCCGATGTCGTCGATCAGGGGGCCTTGGCCGATAAGCTGACCCGGGGCGAACTGGCGGGCGCTGTTCTCGACGTTTTTGATCTTGAACCGCTGCCGCCCGACTCGCCCCTGTGGTCGACGCCAAATTTGATCATCACGCCACATGTTTCATGCGACGATGCTGACGCCTACATCCCGCGTGCTCTGGATATCTTTTTTGAAAACATGAGCTGCTATCTGGAAGGCCGTCCGATGCCCAACCAGATCGATCCGGCACGGGGTTATTGAGGAAGGGCTTCCTCAACGAGCCTGATTGTGTTGCTGCTTGAGGATAAGTTGGCGCTGGCGCGACTTCTGGAGGCGGATCTGCCGGCTCTGGGTAATCGTTCGGTTGCGGGCGTCTTGCTCTTGCCTGCGCAGCAATTTGAGCTGCTCGGCTTGCAGCTTACGCCGATTTTTTTCTTGTAAAGAAAGAACTGTCGGGACGCACTCGAATTGGCCGATATTGGAATTGAACAGCTCGACGAAGTTGGCCCCGCATTCGGCGTTTGCGGGCGTCGGCTGGGCGAGCCACACCGTTACCGCTGCCACCATGATCCCTTTCGCCTGCTTCATGTTTGGCACTTCCCTCCAGCCGGCCAATATAGCGCATATGGGTTAACAAACCGATGGTGTTAAGCCCCTCCGATTCACCAATTGTCAATCGGTGCAGCTATGGTTCTCACTTTCCTAAGCAAAAGGGTCCGCCAAGCCGTGTCGAAAACGTTGCGAGCGAAAGTGGTTCGGAAAAGATGCTCAAGGCGGAACTTTCCGACGTGCCCCTCCGTCGCGTAGTGGTTGGCATGAAACATGCCCTGAACGCGCCCGATACCGCCGACAGCCAGTTTTTCATTATCCTTGGAGCGGCACCGCATCTGGGTGGCAAATACACCGTTTGGGGTGGGGTGATCCACGGCCTGGGTCTCACCGATCTCCTCAGCCGCGGCAGCCCGCCCGGCGACCCGGACAAGGTGCATTCACTTAGAGTGGCGGCGGACGTCAAGCACTAAGCCGCGGCGCGGCGGAACCACTTGGAAGCTTCCGCGGCATCGCAGGGCACGCCCTGACCGAGGCGGTACATCTGGGCCAAGTTATACTGGGCGTCGGCATGACCCTGTTCGGCCGCCTTGCGGCACCAAACGGCGGCCTTGGTATCGTCTTTGTCGACACCAACGCCTTGTTCGTACATGAGGCTGAGGTTGAACTGAGACAGCACGTGGCTTTGTTTGGCGGCCTTTAGGAACCACTTGACGGCTTGGGCGGCATCGTGCTCGGCGCCCTCGCCCTGGCGATACATTTGCGCCAGGTTGAACTGGGCTTCTGCGAAACCCTGGTGGGCGGCCTTGCGGTACCAGTTCATTGCGATGATTAAATCCCGTGGCACACCGCGACCCGTATCGTAGAGGACGCCTAGGTTGAACTGAGCGGTGGCGTTGCCCGTCTGCGCTGCCTTAAGGAACCGGCGAGCGACCATGGCGGGATCGCGGGGAATATTGGATTGGGAAGCCTGAAACAGGGTAATGGTCAAGGCACCGAGCATTAGAAGGCCGCCGCCGACGGTTCGTTGAAGGTCGAAGACCTCGCCAAATCCCCAGGGGCGAACGGCAATTCCCGACATGAGCAGGTACAGCCCAAGCCCGAACAAGACCAGGAATATCATCAAAGATAGAGTGAGGCGCCGGCCTCCCATAATTGCCGCCTTCCTGTGCCAACATGATAATGCACCGAAACAGTGATCGACGCCAAGACCCAGGTCAGGTGTCCGTGGAGTGGGGGCTCGAGTCCTCCAAACCAACAGGGGAGGCAATCTGGCCCGCACCCACACGCCCGTCAACTCCCCGGCTCTTGTCCGCGGGTGGTGGCTTTACCAATTTAAGGCGGTGGCGCATTGGGGCTTCCCCCACGCGGTATTACAGGTAACATAGCCGCCCAACCAACCAGCGTCGTCAGGCCAAGAGAGGGAATACGGATGGTAAGCAAGGATCAGCAGTTCAAGTCGGTGGGCAAGCGCCCGATCCGTCCTGACGGGTTCGACAAGGTCACGGGGCGCGCCAACTTCGGTGCCGATCTGCGTTTGCCCGGCATGCTCGTCGGCAAGATCCTGCGCAGTCCCCACGCTCATGCGCGCATCCTTTCGATCGATACCGGCAAGGCTCTCGCGCTTCCCGGCGTCAAGGCCGTCGTCACGTCGGCCGATTTGCCCGACCTTGCCTCGGAATGGGTCGGCGACTACCGGGTCGAGACCAACTTCCGCAACATGTCCCACAACATCTTGGCCAACGGCAAGGTGCTGTACGACGGCCACGCGGTGGCCGCCGTCGCGGCGACCAGCAATGCCATCGCCGATGAGGCGCTGGCCCTGATCGCGGTCGATTACGAGGTTTTGCCCCATGTTCTTGACGTCGAGGAGGCGATGCGGCCCGACGCACCGCTTCTGCACGACGACCTGATCACGCGCGGCCTCACGCCTCCGCCCGACAAGCCGTCGAACATCGGCAAGCAGTTCGATGTCGTGGTTGGCGACACCGAAGCCGGGTTCAAGAAGGCCGACGTCGTGGTCGAGCGCCGCTTCACCACCAAGCCCGTGCACCAGGGCTACATCGAACCCCATGCGACAGTCGCCAGCACGTCGGAAGACGGACAAACCCAAATCTGGTCCTCGACCCAGGGCCAGTTCGGGGTGCGTGGCGTCTGCGCCAAGCTCTTGGGCATGGATATCTCTCAAATCAAGGTCACGCCGGCCGAGATCGGCGGCGGCTTCGGCGGCAAGATCAGCGCCTATCTGGAGCCCTTGGCCGTGCTCATATCGCGCAAGACCGGCCGTCCGGTGAAAATGGTGATGACCCGGGACGAGTGCTTCCGCGCCACCGGCCCGGCGTCGGGCAGTGCCATGACGGTCAAGATCGGGGCGACCAAGGACGGCACGATCGTTGCCGCCGAGGCATCGCTGGCCTTCCAGGCGGGTGCCTATCCGGGCTCGCCGGTGATGAACGGCTGCATGACCGGCTTCGCGCCCTATGACATCGAAAATGTCAAGACAGTGGGCTACGACGTGGTGGTCAACCGGCCCAAAAGCGCCGCCTATCGCGCCCCGGGGGCGCCAATCGCGGCCTTTGCCATAGAGAGCACGCTGGATGAGCTGGCCAAACGCCTCGACATCGCACCTCTTGACCTGCGCCGCAAGAACGCGGCCCGCGAAGGGACGAAGGCCGCCTATGGACCGAAATTCGGCGCCATCGGTTACGTCGAGATCTTGGAGGCGACGAAGGCCCACCCGCATTACTCGGCACCGCTTGGACCCAACCAAGGGCGCGGCATCGCGTCCGGCTTTTGGTTCAATGGTTCCGGCCAGTCGAGCGCCGCGTTGAACATCAACGAAGACGGTACCGCCATCGTTATTTCCGGAAGTCCGGACATCGGTGGATCGCGCGCCTCCATGGCCATGATGGCGGCCGAGGTCCTGGGCATCGATGTCGAGAAGGTACGGCCCATCGTCGGCGACACCGACGCCATCGGCTTCACCAACCCGACGGGCGGCAGCCGTGTCACCTACGCCACCGGCACGGCGGTGGTTCGGGCGGCGGAGGACGTTGTCGGGCAACTGCGCGAACGCGCCGCGATGATCTGGGAGGTCGATGCCGACGGCATCGTGTGGGAGGACGGACACGCCCGCCCGGCGAGCACCAACGTCGGCGAGTTCGAGCCCCTTTCCCTGGCCCAGATCGCGGCCATGGCGGCCAAGACCGGCGGCCCGATCAGCGGCCGCGCCTCGCTCACCGCCTCGGGCCAGGCGCCGGGCTTCGGCACTCACATTTGCGACGTCGAGGTGGACCGCGAGACGGGCCAAGTCACGGTCCTGCGCTATACCGTCGTCCAGGACGCCGGGCGCGCCATCCACCCGGCTTTCGTCGAAGGGCAGATGCAGGGCGGCGCCGCCCAGGGCATCGGCTGGGCGCTGAACGAGGAGTACGTCTACGACGAAGACGGCCGTTTGGAAAATCCCGGATTCCTGGATTATCGCATGCCGGTGACCTCGGACCTACCGATGATCGACACCGTGATCATAGAGGTGCCCAACCCGAACCATCCGTTCGGCGTCAAGGGCGTCGGCGAGGTCCCCATCGTGCCGCCCATGGCGGCGGTGGCCAACGCGGTCGAGAACGCCATCGGCGTGCGCATGGCGGACCTTCCCATGTCGCCGCCGCGCATCCTGGCCGCCCTTGACTGAGCCTTCTTTGTGCGGGTAGGAAAGTGGGGGCGGTGCGCGCTAAACAATGGTGTGGAATTGCCGGGAAACGTGAGTGAAACAAAAAAAGCGAAATCGGAAATTAGAAGAATTCACCAAACCGGATGCTGACGTTGCGCGGCAACTTGATGAAGCCATCCAGCGTCACCAAAGGGGCGATTTAGAGGCCGCAAAACAGGTTTACGAGCAAATTCTCGCCGTCGTTCCCGATCATGCCATGGTCCTAAACCTATCGGGTGTGCTGGCTCATCAGGCCGGTGAAGGCAAGCTCGCCATCAGGCGGCTTGAAAGGGCGCTGGAACTCGAACCCGACAACGGCACTTTCCACAACAATATTGGCGAAGTTTTTCGCAACCTCGGCGAACTGGATCAGGCCGAGAAGCACTTGCGCAAATGCTTGGAAATAGCTCCAAACGACGCCTTTGCCCACAACAACATGGGCAGTATTTTCTTGGCGAGAACGAATTACGCCGAAGCCATTGGAAGCTTTAAGAAAAGCCTGGAAATTCAACCGGACGCCACAAGAGTCTTATTCAACCTAGGCGTGGCGTGTATGGAGCTTGGGAGTCCCGAAGACGCGCTTGGGTATCTGGCGAAGGCTCTTTCGATAGACCCTGGATTTGCCGACGGTTACGCCAAGGTTGGTGAAGCCCATTATCAACTTGGACAGCACACCAAGGCGTTGGAGAATTTTCGCAAGGCCATTTCCCTAGAGAAGTCTTTGGCGGCAATCAAACCGTCGGTCGTTCTCAACAATATGGGCAGTGCTCTTAGGCGTTTGCATCGCACCGATGAAGCGGTCGCTCGATTTCGGGAGGCATTGGAAAGGGAAACATGCAACGTTCCTCAACTCGCCAATTTGGCCAGTTGGCTGGAGGAACTTCATTCCCTGGATGAGGCTAGGGCTCTAGCCGAGAAGGCGATTGTATATGAACCATCCAATGTCATGGCCGGACGGGTAATGGCGCGAATTGAGTTGCGATCGGGCGAACTTGAGAATTCTAAAAACCGCTTGGAGGGTCTGCTCCAGACCGCACCCGAGGACCCATCGATCCCCGCCGTGTTCATGGAACTGGGTCAAGTCCATGACCGCCTAAGACAGTGGGACAAGGCGTTTGCGTGTTGGCTGGAGGGGAACCAGCGGTTGGCGGTGTCACCGAAATGGCGGAGGATCGACAAGGATTCCTTTCTTAGGGGCGTCAGAAAAATGACGGAATGGATTGACGCCGTCCGGATCGATGGCCGCCAGTCCGATTTCGAAGACGATGGTGCCGACGTTCCCGTTTTCATGGTCGGGTTTCCCCGCTCTGGAACCACCCTACTGGAACAAGTCATCGCCGCCGCTGGATTCACAGTATCGGACGAATTGCCGTTTGTTTCGAAGGTGCGCCGCTTGCTTCCCACCATTGTCGGCAAGGGGTTTCGGTATCCGCAAGACCTGGAAAGGATCACGCCCGAAAATGCGGAATATCTTCGTGGCGCTTATTGGAGTTTTGTCCGTGATTCCCTTGGTGGCATCAATTTGGGCAGGGGTTTGCTGGACAAGAATCCGCTGAATATCTGCGACTTAGGGTTTGTCTGGAAAATATTTCCGAGCGCATGTGTAATTGTTGTCTTGCGGGATCCGAGGGATGCATGTCTCAGCAGTTTCATGCAGAATTTTGATCCTAATTACGGCATGGCTCCGTTCCTCGAACTGAAGACGACCGCTGAGGCTTATGCGTCGGTGATGGAATTGTGGTTGCGCTATCGCGCCAAATTGCCACTACCGTTTCTGGAGGTCCGATACGAAGACATGGTGGACGACTTCGATGGCACGGTTCGCGGCGTCATGAACTTCATCGGGGTTCCCTGGCGGGATAGCCTGCGCAAGTTTCACGAGAACTCCAGGAAAAGACAGATTTCCACCCCCAGCTACGAGGGCGTGACAACACCAATTTACGATCGCGCCGTCGGTCGTTGGCGTAATTACGAGGACTACCTCAAGCCGGTACTTCCCGTTCTTGAGCCCTATGTCTCTTCTTTCGGTTACGCCGAGTAAGTCGAACCGTCATACGGCGCTGAAGGGGCGATTTCGAAGTATGCCGCGCATGACGAATTATTCAACCTTGGCCCCCCAATCACGGCTTGCGCGGCCTTTTTGCGAGCGGCTACGGTAGGGCCGGCTATCCTGCCTGGGAGTGAACATGGTTCATCAGCCCGCCTCCGCCGCGTTGTCGCGTTTCAGGGTGCTTGACCTGACCCGGACGCAGAGCTGCCTCAGGGTCAAGGCCCCGCCGCGCGGCCAAGACACCGACGATGTTCTGGGCGAGGCCGGTTATAGTGCCGACGAAATCGCCGATCTCAGGCGGCGCGACGTGGTGTGAGGAGGAGTCATTTCATGGCGACGGAGAAAGTGCTGGCCGAAAAATTGGGCGGCGTCGGCCGGCTGACCTTCAACAACCCCGAACGCCACAACGCCATGTCGCTTGAGATGTGGGAGGCGGTGGCCGATATCCTGGCCGATTTCGCCACCACCGCCGAGATCCGGGTCGTCGTCGTTACCGGTGCCGGCGGCAAGTCTTTTGTTTCGGGCGCCGACATCTCCAAGTTCGAAGACGAGCGCGCCTCGACCGAGGCCCTGGCGCGCTATACCAGGGCTACGGAGGGCGCCGCCGCGGCGCTCACCACCATCGCCAAGCCGACCATCGCCATGATCGACGGCTATTGCATCGGCGGCGGTATGGCGGTGGCGCTGTCGTGCGACTTGCGCATCTGTTCGGACAACTCGTGCTTCGCCATTCCGGCGGCGCGGCTTGGCATCGGATACGGATATGCGCACCTGCGCCGTCTGGTTGATCAGGTCGGCCCGGCCTATGCCAAGGAAATCTTGTTCACGGCGCGTCATTTCGATGCCGGTGAAGCCCTGGCCATGGGCTTGGTCAACCGGGTCGTTCCCCCGGCCGAGTTGGAGGCCGCCGTGGCGGAGGTTACCGAGAGCATCGGCGACAACGCGCCGCTGACCCTGGCCGCGGCTAAGATCGTCGTTGGCGAGGTTCTGAAGGATCCAGCGGAGCGCGACCTGGAGGCCTGCGACCGTGTGGTTAAAAAATGCTTCGACAGCGCGGATTATGTCGAGGGCCGGCGTGCTTTCATGGAGAAACGCAAACCCCGGTTCACGGGGCGTTAAATCATGACAAAGGATGAAAAGGACAACGCGGGCGTGGTGGCTCCGCCGCCTCTCTTCTACGCGGCGGGCCTGTTGATCGGGCTGGTGCTCGATTTTCTGTGGCCACTTGCCCTGATGCCGGATCGCGGCCACTATCCGGTGGCGTTCATAGCAATCGCCGCCGCCGGTGCGCTCATCGCCTGGGTTGTTTTCGAGTTTCGCAAGGCGGGGACCAAACTCGATCCCCGCCGGCCGACCAGCACGCTTGTCACCACGAGACCCTTCCGCCTATCGCGTAACCCGGCCTATCTGTCGTTGTGTCTGCTTTACGTCGGCATCGGAATCGCCACCGACGGTGTCTGGACCCTGGGGATGATCGTCCCCGTGTTGGTCGCCATGCATGTTGGCGTAATCTTTCGCGAGGAGCGCTACCTGGAAGCAAAGTTCGGCGAGGACTACCGCCGCTACAAGGCGTCCGTCAGGCGCTGGCTGTAACTTCCCTTATTCGAGTTGCGAACAGGCCCGAGCGATGCGGGCGCAGCCTTCCTTGAGCGCGTCGTCGTCGTTGGCAAAGGAAACGCGCAGGTGGGGCGATAGCCCATAGGCCGCGCCGGGCAGGACGGAGACGCGCTCGGCTTCAAGGATGTAGGTCGCCAAGTCGGTATCATTATCGATCGTCTTGCCGTCCGTTGCGCGTTTGCCCAACAATCGGGCGCAGTTGGGATAGGCGTAGAAGCTGCCCCGGGGTGACAGGCAGTCTAGGCCGTCGATCGCGTTCAGCATGCCGACCACCAGATCGCGCCGCTTCTCGAATTGGGCCATGCGTTCGGGCACTTGGTCTTGCGGGCCGAGGAGTGCCGGGACGGCCGCGGCCTGGCTCACCGAACACGGGCTGGTCGTGCACTGGTATTGGATCCTGGCCATGGCGCGGATTAGTTCGCTTGGGCCGCCCGCATAGCCGATCCGCCAACCGGTCATGCCATAGGTCTTGGAGACACCATTGACGGTCAGGGTCCTGTCCGCCATGTCGGGCGCTACCTGGGCCATGGTCGCAAACGTGGCCCCGTCGTAAAGAAAGTGTTCGTAGATATCGTCGCTGAGAACGGCGATGCCGGGGTGGCGGCGCAGTACCTCGGCCAGGGCCGCCAAATCGTCCCGGTCATAGACAGCCCCCGACGGGTTGCCCGGTGAATTGAGGGCGAGCCAACGGCTGCGCTCCGTGATGGCGCCTTCCAAGGCCGCAGGCGACAGCTTGAAACCGGTTTCGGTGGAGCATGCAACGATCCTGGGCACGGCCCCGGCGACGCGTGTGATATCGGGATAAGAGGCATAGTAGGGCGCCGGCACGATGACCTCGTCGCCTGCATTCAGCGTCGCCATGAGCGCGTTGAAGACCACTTGCTTGGCGCCGGTGCCGACGGTGATCTGATCAAGGGCGTAGTCGAGGCCGTTCTCGCGGTGGAATTTTTCTTGTATGGCGGCTTTCAATTCCGCCGTGCCGTCGACGTTGGTATAGCGCGTGTCGCCGCGTCCGATGGCTTGGGTCGCGCCAAGTTTGGCGTTATCCGGCGTCTCAAAATCGGGGGCGCCGATGCTCAGGCTAATAACGTCCACCCCGGCCGCCTTTAGTTCGCGGGCTTTGCGGTTGATGGCCATCAACGGCGAAGGTGCGAATTGGTCGAGCCAAGAAGCAAGGGCGATCATGAGTTGGTAATCCAGAGGGCTGGCGATCCAGGGCACCACGATTTAATAATAGCGCGTTCCAACGCACAAGGTTGAATTGCCGGCGCCTATGGAAAATCCCATCTATGATATCAGTGAGGGTGACGGCCCCTTGCTGCTCAACGTGCCGCACGCCGGGACCGAGGTCCCGGACGCCATCCGCGAGCGCCTGACAGCGGCGGCGCAAAGGATTCCCGACACCGATTGGCATATTCCCCGACTCTACGACTTCGCAAGCGGTCTGGGGGCAACCACCATGGTGGCCCGCCTGTCGCGCTATGTCGTTGACCTCAACCGCCCGCCAACCGGCGAGAGCCTCTATCCCGGCCAGACGACCACCGGGCTGTGCCCCGTGACGCTGTTTACCGGCGCGCCCCTCTATCGGACCGGCAGCGAGCCCGATGACGCGGAAATCGATGATCGCGTTGGCGCCTACTGGCGGCCCTATCACGACGAACTTGGGCGTCAGCTCGCGCGCATTAAATCGAAACACGGCTACGCCATTCTATTCGACGCCCATTCCATTCGGTCGCGTGTGCCACGTCTGTTCGACGGACGTTTGGCGGACTTCAATCTGGGTACCGCCAAGGGAAAAAGCTGTGGCGCCGGCTTTGAGGAGGCGGCGCTCGGTGTCCTTGGGGCTTGCCAAGATTTCACCTGGGTCGCCAACGAGCGTTTTATCGGTGGTTTCATCACGCGTCATTACGGTGACCCACGGGCTGGTATCCACGCCCTTCAAATGGAACAGTCGCAGATCACCTATATGGAAGAGGACTGGCCGTTCGCCTATGATGCTCCGCGTGCCGTCGCCGCCCAGGCTGTCCTGGAAGACCTTATCCGGGCCCTCCTGGGGACGTGCCCTGCATAAGGGGTGGGGTCGTGTGCCGCCGGCGGAAAAGACGTTAGGCGGGCGCCATGGTCGTTGTCATCACCTATAGGGACATTCAGGTTCGGCTGGCGGATACCGATCCCGTGATGCTGCGTCTTCTCAACATATTTACCCAGTGTTTGCGCAAACAGGAGCGCGTTTTCGCCAAGATCACCTCTAGCTCGCTTTTCAACAAGTGACGTACTCCCCTCCGCCCGCCTCGCTGTCGATGATTCGTAGCGCCGAGGCCGTCGTCGTACTCGACATGGAATGGACCGCCTGGGAGGGATCGCGGGCGCGCCGCTGGGGCGCTCCCGATGAGTACCGAGAGGTCGTCCAGATCGGCGCCGTCAAGCTGGACGGAGGAGACGCACTAGGCGAGCGGGACAGTTTTGATCTTCTTGTCCGCCCCCGCCGCAATCCGGTCCTCAGCGACTACTTCATCGACTTGACCGGCATCGCCCAAGAGCGCCTGGACGCCGAAGGGGTGGATTTAGCCGATGCCTTCGCCCAGTTTTCAGACTTTCTGGGGCCGCGCCCGGCGCTCGTGCTGTCGGCGGGATACGACGGATGGGCCTTGGAACAGAACTGCCGTCTCTGTAGCGTGCCTTTCACACTTGATCTTGGTTGCTTTTTCTCCATCACCCCCATGTTCGTGGCGGCCTTGGGAGTAGAGGAAAGGGATTTTATGAGTTCTCAGCTACCGGAGCTGCTGGGTTTCGAGCGACCGGGCCGTGCTCACGACGCCGTCGGTGACGCCCGTTGCATTGCCGAAGCCCTGCGTATCGTGCTCCGAGAAATTCCGGTCTAACGATCCGCTAGTTCCGGCTGTCCTCATCCGACGGCGGTTCAAGCACGCCAAATGCCTGGGTCACCCAAGGCGCAAACGGGATTAGAACCAGGAACAAGATGACGCCCGACAATAAAAACTGAAACCCGGTGCGCCCGAAAAGGTCCACCAATCCCACGGCACCCGCCAGACCGGTTATCGGAACCCATGCCAAGGCAAGGACGATGAACACTCTTTGCCATGCTTTGGCGACGCGTTGCGATCGTTTCATGATACTGCTGCTTCCCCACCAAGCAACGACCTAGGGTTGCCATCTTACCCCATTCCCGGATGCCAGGCAAAGTCCCCACGAGGCGGCGTACTCTCCTCTTCCGATAACATCAATCTGGATTAATTGGAACAGGAGCCACCATAATGATAGAGTCATAAGCAATGTCGGCATTTTAGACCGCATTAGGAGGAGTGTAACATGGACAATCGCAAGTCGTTCGGGGCTTGGCCCTTCGCGCGCCCAGGTTGTTCCCGATTTCCGGCGCTTGTGGTGTCGGTGCTGCTTCTGGCCGGTTGCCAGTCGACCCTGTCGCTGGAGGAAGCTAAAAAAGTTACCGCCAGCTTCGAAGGCACGAGCTTTGTTCCGCCGCCGCGCACGATTAAGGACATCACGGCGATCCTCGACCAGCAGACCATCGCCAATCCCGAGGAGTCAACGCAACGGGCGGCAAAGGCCGACGAACAGCCACCCGCGGCTGGTGATGCCGAGACGCTGGCGAATTTCTATTGGGCCCGCGGCAAAGTGGCCGACGTGGTCGGTCGTCAGCAACAGTATTTGGAGGATCTCAGGACCGCCCTTCAATACGCGGAGAAGACCACCAGCGTGGCTCCCCGGCTGTGGAACGACCTAGCCTGGGCGGAAAGTTCGATCGGCAATTACAAGACGGCGATCCGCCTTATGCAACTCAGAACCAGGGCTGAGCCCAAGAATTACGGCGCCACTGCCAGTTTGACCCGCATTCTAATCCGCAGCGGCGACATGGAAGCCGCCGAGGCGCAGAAACAATCAACCCTTCAGATGATGGCCAAAAGCCGTAGAAAAAGCCCGTGGCTGGCGATCAACAAGGTCAATCTCGAGTATGAGATGCTGGAGGCACAGGGACAATACGCCCAAGCGGAACCCTTTATTCGTG
>JASLZL010000082.1 GCA_030754885.1 Rhodospirillales bacterium
GCTGTTATACGCAATACTTTGAAATGAATGCGGCGATGGTCCATTTCCTGAACCTTGAAGACGCAGCCAAGTTTTACGCCATAACAATCGATCTTTGGCTGCACTACCGCGAAACGCTGGGGTTGGATTATTTCGAATACAGATACGAAGATTTGGTGGAAGAACCCGATGCCACCGCCCGCCAGATAATCGAAGCCCTTGGCGAATCATGGAGCGACGACGTTCTTGAATATCATCGCCACGTCAAGGACAGGGGCATCATGACGCCCAGCTACCAAAACGTAAGCACCAGTGTTTATCAATCCTCGCGGGAACGGTGGCGCAATTACGAGAGCCAGTTGGCTCCCGTCGCTTCCATCTTGGAGCCCTTCATACGCAAGTTTGATTATCCGCTCAGCTAGCCAAGGGTTTTTCCGCTTCCATGAACAGCGATTCGTCGCGTCGGTCCACGTGGTCGACAAGCAAGTCCGGATTGCGCCCGGCCCGGTAGTCCACGCGTCGGATGTTGGTGAACCCGATTTCGCCAAGGACACGGCTCAGATTGTCTTCGTCCCATACGGACTGGTGGCCGTGCTTTTGCGTAAGGGCCGCCAGGTAGTCGGCCCGGTCGGGATAGCGATAGGGCAGGCCGCCGTGATCTTCCTGGCCCAAATAGGCCATAACGAACTTACGCGTGTCGGGCACCGACAAGCGGGCCACGGCACCGGGTTTCAGGATTCTCAGGCATTCGGTGAGGATGTGGAGCGCATCAGCCGGTTGAAGATGCTCAAGGACGTGTTCCGTGAACAAGCCGTCAAACCAATTATCCGGGCATTTCAAAGGTCTGCGCAGGTCAACCATCCAGTCCGGCCGCCGTTTGCGGCTGAAAAGTCGGGTCACGTAAAAATCGGCATTGACGAAGCCCCGGTGAAAATTCGGCCCACAGCCGAGCTGTAGGTAGTTCGGCCCGTCGGACGGCGGCGGTGGATCGCGCTTAAGGAACTTTTCTCCGAACCAGCTCCGATACTCGAAGCGGAAGATGCCGCGCAGCGTCGTGCGATCGCGCTTCCATACCGAATCGCTGGACTCAGGAACAGTGGGTGGTGATTTTTCGTTCATGGCGACCGAGCCTAGCAGAAATTGGCTATGCGAAACGGTGCAAAATACTCGCCATTGGGCGGCTTTACTCGTAACCTGATCCGGTGTGTGATGGGCCATTCCCCCTTGGTAAGGCGTAGTCCATGGTCATTTTGCATCACTATCCCCAGTCTCCGGTCTCCGAGAAGGTCCGCGTCGTGCTCGGGCTCAAGGGCTTGGACTGGCGCTCGGTGGAGATTCCGCGCCTGCCGCCCAAGCCAGACCTGATGCCTCTCACCGGCGGTTACCGTCTGACGCCGGTTATGCAGGTGGGCGCCGACATCTACTGCGACAGCCAGTGCATCATCCGCGAATTAGAGCGCCGTTTCCCCGAGCCGACCCTCTTCCCCGAGGGTACCTCTGGTATGGCTTGGGGTCTCAGCCGGTGGACGGACGGACCGTTGTTCCGCACTGCGGTTGCGCTCGTCTTCGGCGCCGGCGCGGCCGACCTGCCACCGGAATTCGCCGCTGATCGCGGCCGGCTTTATTTTGGAACCGGGTTTGATTTGGCAGCGCTTACCGAGGCCCTGCCCGGGACCTTGGCACAATTGCGCGCCCAACTCGGCTGGCTGGAAGATTGCTTTACCGATAGCCGTGAATTCCTGGCCGGTTCTCGGCCGGGGCTCGCCGATGCGCTTGGCTACTATCTGGTCTGGTTCATCCGCGGTCGTTACGCCAAGGGGCCTGAATTCCTGGAACCGTTCGAAAGGCTTTGTACCTGGGAAAGCCGCGTAAAGGATGTCGGCCACGGAAATATGAGCGCGATGGACGCCGGCGAGGCCCTTGATGCAGCCCGCAATGCCCAACCGGAATCGGCTGAGAAAGTGGACACTAACGATCCCCAGAACCTAAAGCCTGGCGACGAAGTCGCGGTCGTGCCGGACGGTGTTGACTGTGCGCCGCCGGTCTTCGGGTGCATCCACGCCCTGACGCCCCAAGAGATCGTCATCCGCCGCACCGACGGGCGGGTCGGAGATGTGGCGGTGCACTTTCCCAGGGTAGGCTACCGCATCTACCAAGTGTGAGATGTTGTCTGATCGCGGTTTCATTGTGGGCTAAATTAATGAGATAATGGCAATAGAATATTTCGGGAGAAGAGAGGGTGGCGAAGAGCAAGGTTAAGACGTCCTCGAAAAGTGGGCGCCGCTCACCGACGGTCGAGATCACGCTTCACTTGCCCGTCGAAACCGTGGAGCTGTTGCGTGACGTGGCGCTGGCCCACGCCATGGATCGCGTGGCCGTAGGGGCGACGGGTCGGGGTAGAGGGAAGGTGACAGGCAAAATGGCCGCCGAATCCATTTCAAGAGTAATCGCCGAAATGATTGAAAAACACGCCGCCGAGCTGGAAGGCGAAGCGACAACCGTACGCGGCACATCCAAGGTCTAAATCTGCCATCTTCGCGGTGCAATCATGTGGCGCCGAGTACCGTGCCCTCCGCGATGCCGCCGCCGGCGACGAATTCGCCCGCCGGTGTCTTCTTGGCGCCTTCCGCCATCACGCGCTTGACAAAAATCTCGCCGCCCGCCGTGGCGACGGCGAAGCCCTCGTCGGTGATCCGCGTGACATGACCCGGTGTGCCGTCTTCACCCTCGACCTTGGCGCAGTCATAGATTTTCAGCACCTTGCCTTCGTGAGTGGTCCAAGCACCGGGCTGCGGGTTGGTGCCGCGGATCAGGTTGTAGATTTCGGCGAGGGGCTTTTGCCAGTCGATCTCGGCGTGCTGGTGCTTGCAAAAGCTTTCGTAGGTGGCCTTCGAATCGTCCTGCTTGATGCGTGGCGCCTTACCGTCACGCAGTAGATCGACGGCCTCCAGAACGGCTTCCACGCCAAGAGGGAAGATCTTCTGGAAATAGACCACGCCCAGCGTGTCGTCCGGGCCGACATCCACTTCCTTTTGCAAAAGGATATCGCCCTCGTCCAGCCCGTCGTCGGGATAAAAGATGGTGAGCCCCGTCCTGGTTGTCCCACCCATGATCGGCCAGTTGATGGAACTGGGTCCCCGGTGGAGCGGCAGAAGCGAGGGATGGAAGCAAATGGAGCCGCGTGTCGGGATGTCGCGCGCCTCGGCGGGGACGAAGATGGTGACGAAGGCAAGGACCAGAAGATCCGGCTTCAGCGCCCGCATCTGGTCCAGGGTCTCGGGGTCCTTGTAGGACTTGGGCTGATAAAGGGGGAGACTCTTCTCCAGCGCGAATTCCTTGATCGGATCGGCGGGCCGCCCTTCTTTGTCCGGGGCGCAGAAGACGGCGACGACATCGTCGCCGCGTTCCAGCATGGCTTCTAAACAGGCCTTGCCGAATGCCTGCTGTCCGTTGACGATAATTCGCATGGCGCTTCCTCGCTTTTTGAGATATGGCGGCGGATTCTACCCTGGGTATGGGGTCGTGGCCAGTCAGCCTCGTTGCTGCAGCGAACTCAAGCTATACCGCGTGTGAATGGCGTCGGGGTCGATGGCCATCTCAATCAGGGCGGGACCGCCGTGGCCAAGGGCGCGTTCGAAAGCCGGTGCGAACTCTTCAGTCCGCTCCACCAGTTCACTATGGAGACCGAAGGCTTTTGCATAGGCGACGAAATCCGGGTTGGTCAGATCGGTACCAGCGACGCGGCCGCCATAGCTCTTTTCCTGATGGATGCGGATGGTCCCGTACATGTTGTTGTTGATAAGCACGATGACGATTCCGACCTTGTACTTGACCGCCGTTGCCAGCTCCTCGGCGGTCATGAGAAAGCAGCCGTCACCCGTCACGGCGACGACGATGCGTTCGGGGTAAAGCAGCTTGGCGGAGATTGCCGCCGGGACTCCATAGCCCATTACGCCGCTGATTGGTCCGAGCTGGGTCTGCAGCGCGTGGTGGCGGAAGTATCGTTGGCTCCACCCCGCGTAGGCGCCAACCCCGTTGGTCAGGATGGCATCGTCGGGCAACCGCTCGCGCAAGCCCTTGAAGACCGCCGCCAGATCGAGCGGACCGGGGCAGGACGAGGTCGTAAAATCGGTCTCGTTAACTTGGTGCAGCGTTTCGGTCCAGTCCCTGCGCCGGATCGCATCGACGGGCTCCATAGCCGCTAGGGATTCGGCCATCCGGTCGACGTCGGCAAGAATGGCGAGGTCCGCCTGGTAGACCCGATTGAGTTCCTCGATGGCGCCTTGGATGTGGACCAGTTTCTGTTGCGGGCGGGGCACGCCGAACAAGGTGAAGCCGAGCATGTATTTCTCGCCGATGGAATTTACCTCGCTCAGCGAATCGTTCAGGACGATCACCAGATCGGCGTTTCGGATACATTCCAAAAGCTTTGGATTGGCGCCGATGCCGATCTCGCCGGCATAGCAGCGGTGCCGGTTGTCGATGATGTCGCGCCGCCGAAACGTGGTGACGACCGGGATATCGTTCGCATCGACGAATTGTTGCACCTGGTCGCGGGTCTGGTTCGACCAACCGGGTCCACCCACCATCATGACGGGACGATCCGCCCGGTCCAGCATCCCGCGCAGTTGTTCGAGGGACTCTGACGAAGGGGCCGCGCCCGCCACTGCTCTGACGGGATCGGCATCATCGACGGCAGCTTGGTCCTCCAACATATCCTCGGGCAGGACCAGGACCACCGGTCCGGGGCGAGGCGACATCGCCATATGGAAGGCGCGCTGGACAAACTCCGGGATGCGAGCGGCGTCGTCGATCTGGGCGACCCATTTTGCCATCGGCGCGAACATCTGGCGAAAGTCATACGATTGGAACGCCTCGCGCTCCATTTGCGAGCGGATGACCTGGCCGATGAAAAGGATCATCGGCGAGGAATCCTGGAACGCCGTGTGGATGCCCGACGCGGCATTGGTCGCGCCCGGGCTGCGCGTGACGAAAGCGATGCCGGGGCGCCCGCTGAGCTTTCCATAAGCCTCGGCCATGACCGCCATGCCGCCCTCGTGCCGGCAACTGACCTGGCGGATGTCCCCGTGGTGCCGCTTGAGGGCATCGAGGACGCTGATGAAGCTCTCACCGGGGACGTGGTAGATCAGATCGACGCCGTTGTTCTTCAAAGCGTCGGCCAGAATTTCGCTGCCCGTTCTTGTCTGGCTCACCTCCACATCCTCCGCGATCATCCGATAACAAAGGGATTTTCGATTTCCGTCGCGGTGGAAATCCAGATGGCCTTGGTCTGCAGATATTCCTTGATACCCTCGACGCCGTTCTCGCGTCCGATGCCGCTCTGCTTGTAGCCGCCGAAGGGCGTGGTGTAACTGACGTCGCGGTAGGTGTTGATCCAGACCGTGCCGGCCTCGAGCTTCTCGGTCATCACCAGCGCCCGGCGCATGTCGGCCGTCCAGACACCGGCGGCGAGGCCGAAGCGGGAGTCGTTGGCGATGCGGATGGCCTCGTCCTCGTCGTCGAAGGGAATGACCGAGAGCACCGGTCCGAAAACCTCTTCTTGGGCAATCCGCATGGCGTTGTCGACGCCGGTAAAGATGGTCGGCTCGTAGAACCAGCCGTCTCGGCATTCATCGATATCCGGCCGCTTGCCGCCCAGTGCGACGCTGGCCCCTTCTTTTTTGGCGATCTCGACATAGTCGAGCACCTTGTCGTACTGCATGCGGTTGGCGATCGGGCCGATCTGGGTCTCCGGCTTGCGCGGATCGCCGATCCGGGCCTGGCTTGTGAAACGGGCCAGGCGGTCGACGAATTCGTCGTGGATAGAGTTCTGAACGAGAAGCCTGGAACCGGCGATACAGGTCTGTCCCGTAGCACCGAAAATGCCGCCGACAACTCCTTTTACCGCGTTTTCCAGATCACAATCGGCGAAGACGATGTTCGGTGATTTTCCGCCGAGCTCAAGGCTGACGCGCTTGATATCCTTCGCCGCCTGGGAATAGATGCGCGCGCCCGTCTCAGTCGAGCCGGTGAACCCAATGTGGCGTACCAGGGGATGGGTGACCAGGGGCTCGCCTATCTCCTGGCCAAAGCCGGTAACCACATTCATCACACCGGGCGGAAAGCCGGCGGCTTCGAATAACTCCACCACCTTGAGCGCCGTCGCCGAGGTGTGCTCCGAGGGTTTGAGCACCACCGTGTTGCCCGCCGCCAGAGCCGGTGCGATCTTGAGGGTCATGAGCAGAAGCGGCGCGTTCCATGGCACGATGCAGACGCAAACGCCCAATGGCTCGGGCTTGGTAAAATTAAATGCCGGTTTGTCACAGGGGATGAAGGCTCCCTCGATCTTGTCGGCGAGGCCGGCGTAATAATAGAACCAGTTGGGAACGTAACCGATCTGATGGATCATCTCGGCCAGCAGCCGGCCGTTGTCACGGACTTCCAGCCGGGCGAGCGATTCCGCGTTCTCCTCAATCAGCTTGCCCAGCCGGTGCATCAACTGGCCCCGCTTGGACGGGTGAAGCTGGGGCCACTCGCCCTCGGTGAAGGCCCGATGGGCGGCCTGGACGGCGCGCTCGGCATCTTCCGCCGTGCCGCGGGGCACCAGGGCCCAGGGTTGCGCTGTGAATGGATCGAAGGTCTCGAAGTATTCGCCCGCCGCCGGCGCCGACGGGACACCGTCGATGAACATGGAGAGCTTGTCGAGCGAGCCGCTGCGTTGACGCGATCCCATGGGGGGGTGTCCTTCCTGGCCGTTTCCTTGGACGAACTCGCCGTTCCCGCTTCTTGGTTTTACGGGTTGCCTTGAATGTCACGACGGTAATGAATTGGATTTAAGGAGTCTATACCATGGGCAGCTCGGAGGAGGGCGGCAATCGCCGAACGCCTCGAACCAGCGAAGAGGGGAGGGAGATGAGAGAATATCTGGCGCAGTTGCGGGAACGTGGCGAGTTAGTCGAGATCAATCGGCAAGTCGATCCGAAGCACGAGCTTGCCGCCGTCACGGCAGTGGCGATCAAGCGATGGGACAAGCCGATCCTGTTCAATAATGTTAAGGGCACGAAGTTTCCCGTTCTCACCCACACCTATGGTACGCGCCAGCGTCTGGCCGAGATCATCAACATCGAACCCGAGGATTTTTGCCGTCAGTGGAGCCGGCTGGCGAGTCTGGGCGGTGAGGGTAACAAGCCGGTCGACGTCGATGCGGCCGAACGGGGTTATGAATACTACGACTGTAAGCTTGGCGAACTGCCCTTGATTACCTATTCGGCGCGCGACGCGGCACCCTATTTTACCTCCGCCATGTTCGTCGCCAAGGAGCCCGAGACCGGGGTGCCCAACCTGTCGTTCCATCGCTCCATGTACGTCAGCGATCGGGAATTGCGCTGCCGCCTGGCGCCGCGCCACCACCTGACCCTCTATCACGAGAAGGCCGAAAGCATGGGAAAGCCGCTCGAGGCCGCCATGCTCATTGGCCCGCCGCCGACCTCTTTCCTCAGCGCCGCGGCGCCCATACCCTATGACGCCGACGAGCTGGAGGTCGCCGGACAACTGGCTGGAAAGCCCCTTGAGATGCGGCCCTGCAAGTGGGTCGATCTGACGGTGCCGGCATCGACCGAGGTCGTCATTGAGGGACGCTTTCTTCCCAATGAACGCCGCCCGGAAGGGCCGTTCGGCGAGTTCATGGGCTATTACACGCCCGAGGAACCGAACGCCGTCTTCGAGGTCCTGGGGGTGACGTGCCGCAAGGACGCGATCTTCCACTCAATCCTTTGTGGGGCGCCCGAGGAGGTTCTCACCTTAGAGCTTTCCGTCGCCGCCAACGTCTATAAGCGCATCAGCGACGTGTTGCCCGGTATCATCGATGTCACCTGTCAGCCCTTCGTGCTGCACACCGTGGTCAAGATCAAGCAGCAATACGAGGGTCACGCCCGCCAGGTCATTCTCGCGGTCCTGGGCTCTGAGCCGACCTGGGCCAAGATGTGCACGGTGGTCGACGAAGACGTCGATATCTACGACATGAACGACGTCATGTGGGCGGTGCTGACGCGGTCGCGCCCGGACCGGGATACTATAACCATCGAGGACACGCCGTCCTTCTATCGCGATCCCCACAAGGACCATTGGGGTCGCTTAGGCATCGACGCGACAGCGCCCTTCGACAGGCGCGATGATTTTGTCCGCAAGACAATTCCGGGTGTCGAGACCGTGGATCTCTCTCAATACGTCGATGGTGAATAAGAAAGCCGCCCGCCGTCATCCCGGGCCTAGCGCCGCCTTGAGGTCGTCCTCGCCCGGCGCGAACCAGTAGGAGCCGGTGACGGCTTGCGAAAATTCGGTGATGCGGTCGTGAACGCCGTCGCCCGAGACGCCGTACATGCGCCGAAGCTGGACGTCGAAGCGTTCGACATCACAGGCGAAGGCCAGGAAATAAAGGCCGTGCCGGGCGACGGTGCCATAGGGAAAGCTGCGCCGGAAAATCTTCATGGCGATGCCGTCCACCTTGGCGTCGGTGCGGCTCACGTGGGAGTCGGGCGGCATGGCGTCCCCTTGTAATTCGACACTTTCTGACTTGGTGCGTCCGATCACTCCTTCTTGATCGCCGAGGGAAAGTGCGTTGAAGCCGCCCAAGTCGTGGACCCATTGCTGGGTCAGGACGAAGGCGCCGCCGGCGCCGACCGTACCCGACGGCACCAAGGCTGCGTTGCGCGCCGCTTCGTCCTTTGGGTTGGCCGTGCCGTCGATGAAACCGGTCAGGTCGCGGGAGTCATGGTAAACGAAACCCGGCACATCGAGGTCGAGACCGGCAACCGGGGCCATGACCCGGTGAACGCTCAAGGCGGTGTCGAAAACGGTATCCATGGCGGGGCCGTGGATCTAAAACAGAAGGTCGCGTTGGGTGGCCGGTGCCTCGGCCTTGCCGGGCCCGCCCAGGCTTTCGAAAGAGCGCAGGCCGGCGGGGACCCTATCGGCCGCCAAATCGTTCCACAGGGCATGGCCGAAGGCGACGACGACGTTCTTGTCTTCCGCCGCTTCGCTCAGTGCGCGACGCACCGCATCGGCGATGGCACGTGGTTCGCTTGCCGCTAACCGCGTGTATTCCAGCGCCCAATGGAACCGGTTGCCTTCGACGAAGATGTCGTCCTGCGGCGAAACCATGGTATCTTCCCCCATTCCCGATTCGCGTTCACAGCGATTATCGAAGGTTCGCCCCTGGGCCGCAATGACCTGATCTCTTCGCGCGGTTGAACACCGCTCGCCGATCCAGCACAATCCGGCGCCTTAAGGGCAACAAAGGGAGAGGAAACTGTCGCCGTCGTCGATATTCGGAATCGAAGAGGGACCGGCCGTAGTCCAGGGGCTAGCGGCCGCCGTCCTCTATCTATGGCTCTATTGTGCCTTCCTCAACCTGTTGCGCCACGTAAGGAATTGGGTTGCCGTTCCGCCGATTGAGGCAATGGGTGTGGCCCTGTTGGGTATCCCTCTTCTCGCTGTCGTTTCCATCTCTCCCGACGGCGTCGAACTTGCCGCCATTGCTGTCTGCGCGATCTTTGTCGCCGGACTTTTATTCTTAATCGCCACCCCATCAATAACCCTGCTGGCCTCTCCGCCGGGGTTTATAAGCACCCTTGCGAAACATGCCGACCACATCGGGTTGTGGGTGCTGCCGGTGGCCGTGGTGGCATGGTTCGCCGTTGCCAATCCTGGGTTGCGGGCCGTGCTGCTGACCGCCATGGTGGTCGAGTTGGCGTGGTACCTGCGTCGTCGCCACGTTTTTCACCGGCGCCGCTTGCGGCCACTGGGTGGGCGCGATTTCGCGGCCTTAGAGGGCCAGGCGGAAGGCAACATCAAGGCCTTTGCGCGCAAGCACCGCATCGGGGAGTTGGTCTTCGCCGAGAAGACCGTAAGTTGGCATGGCTGCACCAAGGAATCGGCGGCCTGTCCAGGCTATTTCTATGTCACGGGCCTCGGTATCAACACGCCGCCCTGCTGCCGCGAACACCTGGGCGCACTGTGTCTTCTCGTTGCTGAGTACCTGTCCGAAGAGGGGATCGTCCACTGGATGGACGGCGGCACTCTGCTTGGTGCCGTGCGCGAGGGTGGTGACATTCTGGCCTGGGAGGACGACGTGGACATTGCCTTCGTCCTCGAAGAGGAGCAGCTCTGGGATGGTCTTGTCGCCGGTCTGGGAAGACGGCTTGCGGGCGAGGGTCTCTTGATGACGACCACTCGGAGCCACGGCCTTATCTGCGTCTTTAACGAGGCGCCGCGGCCGTGGCCGCTGAGTTACGAACGCAACCGACTGCGTGGTGAGGTCCGCGTCGATCTGGTGCTTTACCGCGTAGCGTCGAGCAACGGTCAAAGCGTGGTCGAGCGCATGAGCCCCAAGGGCGCCTTGGAACGCACCGAGAGCGGCGGCTACGGCTTGCCTCGGGACGTTGTGTTACCGCCATCGACCGTCACATTTCTCGGCAAGGAAGTATCGGCACCAAGGGATGCGGATGCCTATTTGCGCCACATCTACGGCGACTATGCCAAGACGCGTTATACCTATATGGACGCACAACAAGTGAAGCGCCGCCCTCCGATCGAAGCGGACAGGGGTTAGCGAAAAAAAAATTGAACCCCGATCACTAGGTAAAATAGGGTATACTGTGTCCAACGAATAAAGTTGGCGCGGGAATAGGGCTCTTTGGACCGTCGGTTGGCGGCGAGGTTTTGCGGCTTCGACCGACGGTTAGTATATGACCATGGTAGATGCGGTTTCCGGGCTATCAGGCCCCACGCTTTCCCTGAAATCATTCAGAGCCTCCCTGGCCGACCAAAGCCGCAATACAATCGAACGCAAGCGTGTCGGCTCCATCGGATTGACGACGTCGCGAACCGCCCTCAATCAAGCCGTCTCGGCCGGAAAGATCGTCCAGGAATTCCTCACGGAATTGCGCTCGACAATCATTCAGGCCTCAATGGAAGGGGTTGTAGCCGACTCACAAAGCGCCCGATTTTCACGCCAGGGCGAGGTGGCGGTCATGCTCGGCCAGATCGATCAGGCGGTAAGCCTGGCGGCCCATGAAGGCATCAATATTATTTCCAGCAACGGCAATGCGGTACGTCTGCAGACAAATTCGACCGGTGGCGCGCTCGACGTTCAACCGCAGCCCTTGGACGTGGTGGGTCTTCGGTTATCGGAATTGGCGATCACGCCCATGGACCTGTTGGGTCTAGGTCTTTCGGACCTCGGCATCATCTCGGACAAGGATGTGGCCGAAGCTCTGGAGAAAGTGGACCGCGCCATCTTGATTGCGGGCTCGCGCCTCGACAATCTGGTTGGATTTCAGAGCGTCTTCGCCGGCGCCAGCGACTTTCTGACCCAGATTAACCCAACCAACCTCAGTGTTGACGCCACATCATTACCGCCCGGCACCTTTCTCAATATTGTCACCTAAGTGTCTCAAGCGAGACGCGCGCCGCCGAAGTGATTGGTGTCACAGACCCAGTCCGGACATATTGTCTATAATTTTGGATGAGACAAAAGGAGCTTGGGGTGAAAAGGGAATACCTGGATTTGACGCGTTTGATTGAGCGCCTGCACCGACGCTTCCTCGACGTCTTGCGGGCTGAGCTGAATCGGCTCGGAATCAAGAACATCAATTCCGTCCAGGCCCTTTTGCTGGCTAACATCGGCGATGAAGAGATCACCATCCGCGATCTCGTCGAGCGCGGTTATTATCAAGGCTCCAACGTTTCCTACAACATCAAGAAGCTTACCGAATTGGGATATCTGGAGCAGAAACCCGCGCCCCACGATCGCCGCTCGGTGAGCATCCGGCTAACCGAGATGGCACTCGACGTTGTGGCCCGCGTTCTCGAACTTGAGGAACGTCACGCGGCCGCCCTGGCCGAGCAGGGGATGGATGCGGACGCCTTGGGGCAGGTTAACGGCGCCCTCGTGCGTGTCGAGCGCACGTGGACCGATTGCATGCAATACGGATAGATATTTCAAGCAACCAGGGAAACCTGCGCTGGGACATCGGCGATGGATGCGCCACCCACCGCTCGGAAACGCCCATCGGCGAGGGCCAGGGCTGCCTTGCGCTCGGCGGAGCGCTCCCCATAACCGGTCAACACGTGCAGCCCGCCCGCCAGGCCCGCGGCCCGACCCGCTTCCAAATCGCTGGCCCGATCACCGACAATCCACGACGTCTCCGCGTCAAGCACCAGTGCCTCGACAGCGCGCAACAGCATGCCCGGATTGGGCTTGCGTGCCGGGTGATCAGGGTGATTATAAGGCGGCTGTCCCTCGGCATGATGGGGACAGGCATAGACGGCATCAAACGTGGCGCCGGCCGCCGCCAATTCGGCAATGATGCGTTCTTGCACACGGGCGAACTCGGGCCAGCCCAGGATGCCGCGCCCAATGCCGGCTTGGTTGGTGACAAGCACAACAGCAAGGTCGCATCGATTGGCCTGGGCAATCACGTTGGCCGCACCGGCCACCAGGCGAACGTCTTGGGCGCGGCGCAGATAATGCACTTCGTCGACCACCACCCCGTCGCGATCAAGAAAGAGCGCCGAGCGTCGTGCCTTGGAACCAGGCTCAAGGACCTGGCACCAGACACCTTCTTCGTCGATGCTGGCACCCCCGGGTGGGACGAATTTGGTCATCGCTTCTTCCGAACTTATGCGCTGACGTCAGACAGGACGCGGCGCAACTCTCCGTTACCCAGGTTGAGGAGATAGACCTGCGATGCCGGGTTTCCCGCCTCGCGGGCGCTCTCGAATATGATGGTGCGGCCGTCAGCGCTAAAGCGTGCCTTGCCCGAGGCCCGTCCTTCAAAGGTAAGTTGTCGGACGGCGCCGAGCAGGGGTTCATCGCTGGCGGCTGTCGAGGACGGTGGGCCCAACAAAAGAATGGCGAGCCCCGCCACCAATGGGAATAGTCTTTGCAGAATTGCAACCAGGGAATGGATCCCTTGCTTGGGACGAAAATATCCGGACGTTCCGCTACGGCGCCATTACGCTAGCAGATTCCGGCGCCCATTGACAGGAGCGGCGGGAATACTACGCTCCTCGCCGCAGGAAATCCGAGCACTTTTAGGACCGACATGCCCATCATTAACCGGATTGCCGATTTCCACGACGACATGACCGTCTGGCGGCGGGGTCTCCACGCCCGTCCCGAGACGGCGTTCGAAGAGCACGACACGGCGGACTTCGTCGCCGCCAAACTAACCGAATTCGGGATTGAGGTGCATCGGGGCCTGGCGGGAACAGGGGTCGTCGGAACCCTGAGCGAAGGCGACGGCCCAGCCATCGGTCTCAGGGCCGACATGGACGCACTGCATATTACCGAGGCAAACGACTTCGACCACCGCTCCACCCACGAAGGCAAGATGCACGCCTGCGGCCACGACGGCCACACGACCATGTTGTTGGGCGCGGCGCGCTACTTGGCCGAAACCCGCCGTTTCAAAGGCGTCGTCCACTTCATCTTCCAACCGGCGGAGGAAAACGAAGGTGGCGGACGGGTGATGATCGAAGATGGGCTTTTCAAGACCTTTCCCGTGCGTGAGGTCTACGGCATGCACAACTGGCCGGGCCTGGCGGCGGGTACCTTCGCCGTCAAGTCCGGACCCCTGATGGCGGCCTTCGACATCTTCGAGATCACGGTGGCGGGTAGGGGCTCCCACGCCGGCATGCCCCATCTGGGCATCGATGCCGTGTTGACCGCCGCCCACATCGTCACCGCCCTACAATCCATCAGCAGTCGCGAGAACGATCCCCTGGACGCGGTGGTGGTGAGTATTACCCAGGTCCATGGCGGCGACACCTGGAACGTCATCCCGCCCGACGTTGTCCTCAGGGGCACGGCGCGCAGTTTCAGGGGCCCGGTCCAGGACACCATAGAGCCCGCCATCCGGCGCATCGCCGAAGGGGTGGCGGCGGCCCACGGCGCCACCGTGACCATGCGTTATGAGCGCCGCTATCCGGCCACTGTCAATCATGAACGGGAGACCGAAACCGCCGCTATCGTCGCCGCCGACGTCGTTGGGGACGGCAATGTGGAGCGTGATCCGACACCCAGCATGGGGGCCGAGGACTTCGCTTTCATGCTGCTTGAGAAGCCCGGCTGTTACGTCTGGCTCGGCAACGGCTCGACCGACGGCGAGCGCACCTTGCACAACCCAAACTATGACTTCAACGACGCCATCTTGCCCGTCGGCGCCAGTTATTGGGCGCGTCTGGTGGAACGGGTTCTGCAAGCCGATTGACAGGGAGCAACCAGTTCGATGGAAGACCCGATCCAACGTCACCCGACCCGGGCCGAACAGCTTGATATCCTGGCGACGGTCCTTGCCGACACGGTGCCCGAAGGCGGCCGGCTGCTCGATCTCGGCGTTGGAACCGGTTACGTGGCCCACCTTGTTTTGTCACGGCGCCCGGACCTCGACTTGGTCGGGATAGACCTTAAGCAAGACTCCCTCGACGCGGCGAAGACCAACCTGCCGAACGGCCCCAACGGCGCCCGCCGGGACTTCGTGCAAGGTGACTTGAACCGCCTGCCCGAGATCGTCTTGCCCCATGCTTCCTATGACGCGGTGGTCTGCGCCCTGACTTTCCATGATCTGGCCGACACGGCCAAGCAGGCGGTTATTGAGTGGGTTGCCCAGTGTCTCGTGCCGGGTGGCCGCTTCGTGCTGTATGACCGTCTGCGATTGACCGAGGCGGCGGCCTTTCCCTTGCAGCAAAGCCTGTGGCGGCGCATTGCCCAAGTTCACGGTGCCGCCATGCGCGACGCCGACGATTTCGACGCCTATGTCGCCGACCTCGGACAAACAAACCGCCCCGCCGCGCTGGAAGATTACCTGACCTGGTTCCGCGACGCCAAGCTATCGCCGGCGATCCTGCATCTGCACGGCAATATCGCGCTGTTGTCGGCGAGTAGGGCCTCTTAAAGAAAGCCGTCCAGGGGCGGCCTGGGCGGTAGTCCGAAGAGATCTTCGAGGGCCAGGGCGATCGATAGCGCCTTGGCGTCCTCTCCTCCCCGGCACACGATCTGCAGGCCGACCGGCAGGGACGATTCCAGGGCGTTGATCGGCGTCGTCGTCGCGCAGAGACCGAAAAAACTGGCCGGGTGGGTGTTCAGGCCCAGCCTGGCTTCGAGCACCAGGCCGGCTTCGACGTCGGTCACTTCGGCAACCGTCGGTGCCACCATGGATGTCGTCGGCGTGATCCAGCCGTCGAGATCGCGCAGTCTTTCGTCAAAGATGCGGCACAATTCATGGTGATGGCCAAGAACCCGGATGTAGCGTTCGGCGGGGACGTCCAGTCCCGGCGCCGTCCGTGCCACCGTGACCGGGTCCATGATGTCCTGGTTGGCGAGGAAGCTGTCGCGGCCGAAGGCGGCGACGCATTCGGTGGCACAGATGACCTGTAGGATTTCCTCGCGCTCGGCGACCTCGGGTACCTCGATGGGAACGATCTCGGTGCCGGCGCCTTGCAGGGCCGCGATGGCGGTTGCCATGCACCTTTCCACGTCGCCGTCTAGGTTGTCGAAAAAATGGTTGCGGGGTTTGCCTAAACGCAGACCGTCAAGGGACGGAGACGGCGGCACCGGCCGTCCGGTCAAGGCCGAAAAAACGCACGCGGCGTCGGCCGCCGAGCGGGTCAGCGGACCGATGGTGTCGAAGGTCGGCGAATTGGGAAATATGCCGTCGATGGACCAGGTTCCGATCGTCGACTTCAATCCGAAGACGCCGCAAAACGCCGCCGGGCCGCGTACCGAGCCGCCGGTATCGGTGCCGACGGTGAAGGCCGAAAGACCCGCCGCCATGGCGACGGCCGAGCCGCTGGACGACCCGCCCGGAATACGATGGACGCCTGAGTCCCAGGGGTTCCAGGGCGTTCCCCTAACGCGGTTGACGCCCGCCGCGCCGCGCGCGAACTCGACCGTCTTGAGCTTGCCCAAAATCACGCAGCCGGCCTGGCGCAGCGCCTTGACGAAGCTGCCCTCGGTCCCGATGACGTCGGCGACGTCGACGTTGGATCCGGCCGTCGTCGGCATGCCTTCCGTGGCAATGAGGTCCTTGAGGGCCACCGGCACCCCCATCAAGGGACCATGATCTTCGCCGCCGGCCAATTGCCGGTCGATGCCGCGCGCCGCCGCAAGTGCCGCCTCGGCGGCAACGTGTTCATAGGCCCCGAGACGGCAATCGAGGATTTCGATGCGCGCCAGATAAGCCGCCGTGGCGGCCTCGGCCGTAATCTCGCCGCTACGCAGCCGCGCGCCGAAACGCGCCATGCCGCCGGGCTCGAATGGATCGGGTGGGAGTGTCGCCATGATTATCACCTGTGGTTGTTTGGGCGTCGCGGCAGGACCCGGGTCTCACCGATCTTCATGATCCAGACCCGGTCTTCGGCAAGGCCGGCGGCCCGGCCGGCGGCGGTGAACCGTCCCACCGCCTCGGCCGGCCGGTCGTCGCCCATCTGAGCCGTGCCCCAATGCAGTCCGAGTTGAGTATGGGCCTTTAGATCGATACCGATCCTGAGGCAGTCTTCGGGCACGCAATGGGCGCCGTCCATGACGGTCCGGGGCAGAAAGGCGCCGATCGACAGAAGGGCCAGGTCGAAGCCGCCGTGGCGCTCGGCTAGGGTGGCGTAAATCGGTCCATATTCCGCGTCACCGCCGAAATACAGGCGCGCGCCCGTCGGCGATTCTACGGCAATTCCGGCCCACAGCGTATCGTTGGTGGAAAAGATCGAGCGCTTCGACCAATGGACGACGGGAAGTGCGGTGAACGTCATGCCGTCGACAACCGCCCGCTCTTCCCAATCCAGTTCGATGACCCGTCCAAAGCCGCGTTGGCGAAAGTAATGGCCAAGCCCGAGCGGCACGATGGCGGTTATCCGCTCGCGCCCCGCCAATCGCTCGATGCTGGGCAGATCAAGATGATCGAAGTGAGCATGGGAAACGACAACAAAATCAATTGGCGGCAATTCGTCGAGGCCGAGGGCGGGCGGCACGTATCGCTTGACGCCAATGGGAGGGATCGGCGAGGGGTAATCGGTGAACCACGGATCGGTCAGAACGGTCTTGCCGTCGAGGCGCAGCAAGGTCGTCATGTGACCGATCCAGGTCACCGAATTCTGCCCTTCCGTTGCCTTGAACTGGCCCAGCACCTGATCATGGGGAAGCACGTGATCATGGGGCGGTGTGGGTTCGGCGGTGCCGGAAATGCCGAACAAGCGCCCTAATACCCAGGGGAAGCGAACAATCCAGCTATTGCGTTCCGGGCTGCCGTCGGGATTGCGGAAGCCGTCGCTGGTGTGATGATAGGGCTTGCCCGGCACGTGCGGTGCCGCGCCGCAGGCGCTCAGCGCTAAAACGACAAGGCACAAGCCGGCCATTTTAAATAGACGACCTTGCATAAAGCGTTCTTACTCCATCAAAGCAATCCACGATACAAGGAGGTAAGGGGCTATCAAAACGCCTTGGTCTATCGATCGGGTCGGAAAGCGCTCTAATTTGTCACCGGCGTTCCCTGTCCGCCGCGTTCTTCTCTATGGTGACGAAAGCTTCCGATCTTTTGCGTCTGGTTGCACAGGCGATAATCGTAATGCCCAAGACGACCAAGGCGTAACCGGACGCGACAGTGATCGAGCCCAGGGTGCCCGCAAGCTCGGGAGAAAGAAGCCTAATGAGGGCAACTCCCAGAAAGGCGGTTAAAGTACCGCCGATCCAGTAAGCCTTCTTTTCCTTCATGGGCTGGTTCATCGCAGCAACGTCACATAGATGCCGGCGATGATGGCCGATGAGATTACGCCCGATATGCTGGCGCCCATGGCCCAAGGGAGGATGATGGCGAACTTGTTGGCCTTGTGGACCTCCTTTTGAGCCACCTTGGCCGTTGTCGGCAAGCACGACACACCGGCAATGCCGATGACCGGGTTAAAGGTGCGCCCGCTGGTCCAATAGACAATATATCCCCCGATGATCCCACCGACGCCCGACAAAAGAAGGGCCGTGATTCCGAGGATCAATAGCAAGATGACCTTGGGGTTGAGGATTGTCGCGGCCTCGAAGAGAACGCCGAGCAGAAGGCCTAAGAAGAACGTAGCTCCATAGAGAACCGGACCGCCGATAAACTCAACGAACTGTTTCACGCCCGATTCTCGGATGATGATTCCCAGAAAGAACGACATGAACAGCGGTGCCGCCACCGGAAAAAGGAGACAAAGGAGGGTTGAGGTGATGACGGCGAAGGTGATCTTTTCCGCCCGCGAGATGTTGGGGACTGTTTTCTGTTCCATCTTGATCCCCCGCAGTGCCTTGGGGACCATGACCCGGACAAGATAGGGGTAACCGGCGTAAGCCAGGCTCAGATAGAGATAGGCCACGATCGTGATCGGTACGAACAAGTCCTTGGCCAGCAGAAGCGAGGTGTAGAGGACCATGGGGGCGTCGGCGCTTCCCACCATGGCGATCGCCGCGGCTTCGTTGTAGGGCAGTCCCAAGGCGACGGCGATCGGAAAGGTCAACAAGGTCCCTAGTTCCGCCATAATGGCGATCGTCATGCAGCGAAACGGGGAAATCAGCATATATCCGATATCTGAAATTACCCCGATGCCCATGAAAATGAGGCAGGCGATCAGGCCGTTGGAGAATGTAAAGGTATAGATGGGCTGCAGAAAATCGATCTGCAGCACTTCCATGAGCTTGAGCGGGTCGCTCACCGTCGGGTCAATAAAAAGCGTTCCCATGGTATTGGCCGAGAGGAAGAGAACTCCGGCATTGACCGACGACATCCCGAAGCCCATGGGAATCATGATAAGAGGCTCAAGCGTTCCCTTGACACCCAGATAAACAAAGGTGATGCCGAGCACGATCAGCGCGATCCTCGCGGCAACAATGGTCGGTTCGGACGCCACCATGGTGGCGATCCCCTGAAAGATTTGAAGGAGTTCGATCTCAGGCATATCAGGCCGCCGTTTCCGATGCGGCTTTCGCTGGCTCGTCGGCGGCCTCGGCCGGGACGTTTGCACCAGCCTCGGCGCGGGCTTTTTGCCTCTGTATCCCGGCAAAGATCAACTTGATGACCCAAGCGACGGTGAACGAAACCACGGCTGCCAATGCATAAACGAAAAGCATCAATTTGACTGAATCCCCAAAACTTTCCATATCTTCCAATCCTATACGATCGAAATCCGACCCCTAAGAAAATGCAACTTGCCTGATTTACGGGCACCAATGAGCCGTGGCCCGGCTATTCGAGTACGATCAACACTTGGTTGGTTTCGACTTCGGTCCCTTCGGAGACCTTGATCTCGGTGACTTTGCCGTCGGCCGGGGCGTAGATCGGATTTTCCATCTTCAAGGCTTCGAGGATGATGAGTTCATCCTCATAGCTCACCTGTTCCCCAACCGTCACGTGGATCTTATAAATCGTCCCCGACATGGGGGCGGTGACATCCGTGCTCATCAAGAAAACTCCTTTTCATGGGTGGCTCCAGGGTCTCCCTACCCCTTGATGGTGCGCGGGAGAATCATTTGATGGATCGGGGTGATTGAATGAGGATTTTGATAGTTGGCGCCGACGAAGGCCTGGATGTATTTGCGCAGTTCGGTCAATGAGACGATTTCGTCGACGAAACCCTTCTGGGCGCAGTATACCGGGCGCGACTTGTCTTGGTAATCCTGAATCATCTGGTTCATCTTATCCACAATTGGGGAGATATCGCGACCGGCTTCGTCTTCCTTGACCAGCCGTCGGGCATAGGAGGCGGCTGCGGCGGTCTCACCATGCATGACGTAGATTTCGGTGAGCGGGGTGCCGACGGTGAAGGCATTGTTGTTGTTGGCCTGGGGGCCGCACATGATGTAGTGGGCGGCAGCCGTTCCCTTGCGCAGCACGATGCACATCATGGCAAGATCGGTCTGTTCGATTGAGTACACCAGCGATTGGCCGAGGGCGAGCAATTCGGCTTCTTCGGCAAGATCGCCGACGTCGATGCCGGTGGTATCCTGAAGCCAGACAATCGGCAGGTTGTCGCGGCCGCACAGGGTGACGAACTCACCTTGCTTGATCAATCCCTCGCGATAGTGTTTACCGCCGACGGCGGGGTAGGCTCCCTCGGCGTAGTCGGGATAGTCGGGGAAGACCCCCTGGCGGTTGCCGATGAAGGCGACGGGCAAGCCATCGATCTTGGCGATGCCGGTGAACACCTCGCGACCGTAGTCGGGGCGGTATTCCATGAACTCGCTGTTATCGGTCAGACGCGCCAGAACCTGGGTGGCGTCGTAGATGCGTTTCTGGTTGATGGGGATAATCTGGTTGAGTTCATCGATCGGGAACTTGGGTTCGGCGGGTGCCGCTACGCGGAACATGGTTGGGTCATAGGCCGGCATCATGCGCATGTAGTCTTTGATACCGTCGAGGACGCCTTGCTCGGTCTCGTGAACCTCGCGGAAGTAGGCGGTTTCGTCGAAGTGAGTTTCGACGCGGCCGGGCGCCTTTGACTTGAAGCTCTTCGCGGCTTCTATCAGCGCCTGGGCCCCTTCGGCATCAACCTGACCCTTGGGGTTCATGCCGCCGACGATTCCGGCACCGCCGACAGCGATGTTCGCTTTTTCGTGGGCCATCAGGATGGTCGGGCTGATCCCCTGATAGCCGCCTCCGGCCGGATTGGTTCCGTAGATGGCGTTGAGGATGGGAATGCCCAATTGGTTGAGTTCGGCGTGGCGAAAAAACGGCGCCCCGCTGGAACGCCGGCCGGCGTAGACGCTTTCCTGCTCCATGAGCTTGACGCCACTGCAGTTGGTCAGCCAGACCAGGGGGATATTCAGACGCTTGGCCAGGTCAGTGACCATTAGGACATTTTCACCCTGTCCGGCGATCCAGGCACCGGCCATGACCTTGTTGTCAAAGCCGATAATGACCGCCCACCTTCCTTTGATCTTGCCGAGGCCGTTAATCACCCCGGTGCATCCCTCATCGTTGTCGGCGGGATTGTAAAGCGTGTGCAGTGGGCTCCAGGTTCCCTCGTCGATCAGATACTCAAGGCGGTCGTAGATGGTCATTCCACCCCGATCGTGAATTTTCTCGGCCGGCAGTCCGGCCTTTATGACCTTGTCGATCTCGGCGGCGATGATCTCTTCGTGTTCGCCAATAAGGTCGATGTTTTCCTTGGAGCGTCGGACCTCTCCCTCGCTGAGCGGCTTGCCAATATCGGGCATCTTCTCGAAGTATGGACGTAGCGGCGTTTGCTTTTTCGGCATGGTCTGGCTCCACCTCTTGATAAAACGTGGCGCAAAGCCCGAGGGCTTCGTCTTGCGGAATAAATCTAACGATTGTCCTTATCGCCAAGTGAAATGCCGGCAATAATCATCTTTTGGATATTACTGGTTCCTTCGACCACCCGAAGGGACTGTGAATCGCGGAGAAAACGTTCCGCCGGGTATTCGGTGGAGAAACCGAAGCTGCCGAATATCTTCATCGTCTCGCTGGCGGCATGAACGGCGGCTTCGGAGGCGAAGAGCTTGGCCATGGAGGTTTCGTGCTGATTGGGCAATCCTTGATCCTTGAGCCAAGCGGCCCGATAGACGAGGAGCCGGGCGGCTTCATGCTCGGCCACCATATCGGCGATCTGGGCCTGGATCATCTGGTACGCGCCGATTTTCTGGCCGAACTGTGTCCGCTCGTTGGCGTAGCCGATGGCGGCGTCGATAGCACCGCCGGCAATACCGATGGCGCCCGCGGCGCAGCCGATCCGGGTGTTGTTGAGTTGCCACATGCAGATTTGGAAACCCTTATTGATCTCACCGAGCACGGAACCCTTCGGAATCTTGGCCTCATCGAAGGCGATTTCACCGGTCGGGGCGCAGTGTAAGCCGAGCTTGGTCTCGATAGCGGCGGTGATGATCCCCTCATTTTCTTTCAAGTTGACGATAAAGCACGACATCCCTTTGTGTTTCTTGCTTTTGTCGGTCATGGCGTAAACCAAGCCCCAATCGCCTACATGGGCGTTTGAAATCCAAATCTTCTGGCCGTTGAGTTCCCAGTGGTCACCGCGATCAGTGGCCGTGGTTCCCATGCCGACAACGTCGGAACCGGTGTTGGGCTCGGTCATGGCGAAGAACCCCGTGGACTCACCGCTGACCCATTGTGGAATGAAGCTCTGTTTTTGTTCTTCGGTGCCAAACTTGTTGACCGTTACGGCCGGGCCGAGGTTTTGCATGTTAAAGGGCAGGCGCCACGATCCGCTGATTTTTGCGATTTGCTCGGCAAGGATAACGGATTCAAGAAAGCCGAAGCCATTGCCGCCGTATTCTTCGGCCACGGCGCAGCCGAAAAAACCTTGCTCGGCCATCTTTTTAACCAGTTCAGGCCGGAACCTGTGGTTCGCTTCGTCTTCCTCAAGAGTGGGTAGGATTTCATTCTCGGCGAAGTTTTTCGCCATGTCCTGCATCATCCGTTGTTCTTCCGTTAATCCGAAGTGCATCTCAGGCTCCTACGCAATCATGGTTCTGTCTGTTTGGCATTTCTCTTTTCGAATGATGGATCGCTTCTGTCGTCACGCAATATGCAGCCGGAGCCGGGTGCGATACAACCGGGACGACACCTGTCCACACCTTTTCTCATGGCTATCTATATTCCCGGACTTTTCTATCTTGTGATCTGGGCCGTGAGGGTATCATTAGTCCGAACCAGAACACGTGATGCCCGTGGCGGGCTCGGCAAAGCCGGTCGGCGAACGTCCTTCCTTTAAAGTGCGGCTGACGAGAGCCTTCCAGCGGGCCGCCAGGGTTGAATTTTCTCGATTGTTTTACCTTAGGGGAGACTTGCTTGCCATAGGGAAAGGCGCTTTTCGCGCGTCTTGATCAGCGAGGGGACAGGTGTTTAGCGTGTCGTTGGGCCCGACCCGTTCCTTTCGCTTTTTGTTCTAGATAGGCATCGACGGCGATAACGGTAAGCACTGTTCGGCTGGCACCGGCGGCATCCTTGATGACCCGACTATGGACGTCGAGGGGGGCTCCACCCTTGGTCAACCACCGGAAATGGCATTGTTGTCCCGGCGCGAAGACCTGCCGGCTACAGTCGGTGGATACCGGGTTGCCATACATACGGCCGAAGCGGGCCAGGATCTCATATTCGCCGAGTTCCTCATACACGCGCTCAATGCGTATACGGTGGACTTTGTGATTTTGTCCCGGGCCCGTGAACCAAAGCGTGTGGTTGGCCCCATCGGCGCGGAAGGTGGCCACCGTTTTGCCGCTGGCGGTGCGGCGCAGCGTCAAGTCTGGCCGAACTTTCTCTACGGTCGATCGGCGCATGCCAATGGAGACGTTAGCGAAGAGAGCCCCGTTCTTACCGATGGACTTAGCGGCGAACATACCGTTCCATACGATGGGGCGGGATTCCGTGCTCACGAAGGCCAGGAATAGAATGAGGGCGAAAACACTAACCAGACAAAGCAAGATCAAGCTGCCGATTCCCGACCAATGGCTGTGCCTATTAGGGTCGGTGGCCTGTTTGTTTTTATAAATATCTCGGGCGGGCATGGCAGTTCTTGATTTATTCCTTTTGTTTAAATTGGCTTTAACCAAGCATCTCAATATATATAGCAAGAAAATATATTAATTACGAATGTATTTTATTTAATAATAGTTTGATAAATAAATATACAAAGTTACATAAAACTTTATGTATTTCACGGTGATTGGCGGAGAAGGGCGATCTTTTCGCGTAGCCGCCGTTCTGCCGTCGCCGTATCGACCACGAAGCGCGTGTGGTTGCCTCTGCCAACGATCTCGGCGGCGTCACGGATCTCAAAGCTTAGGGTTACACGGCGTTCATCGATGGCGGTAATGGTGGTGGCAATATCCACCCAATCGCCGAGCGGGGTCGGCGCCAGGTGTTCGATCTCGACGTACACGCCGACCGAATCCTCGCCCTCATCCAGGTGATGAAAGATCATGTCGCGGCAGGTGTACTCCATGTCGCTCACCATCCACGGAGTGGCGTAGACGCGCAGCACCTCGCCCATGAAGTCGATGGCGCGCATCCTATCGACGACGACCCGACGCGTTCCGCCGACGCCAGTGCATAAGCTGTCTTTCATCGAAACATCCTTTCCATTCCAGTCCCCACCCTGCCACGCAACCCCTTGACCCGGCCCGGTCGTGCGGCCCATCCTCCGCGCGGCAAGTTTGGAGGAGGAATGGCGCATGACGTCAGATTCGCTGGGAAACGGAACGTCACGGACTCAACTCTCCCAGGCCACGCTTGTGGAGCGGTTGAAAGGGGTCAAGTTGTTGTCGCTCGACGTCGATGGCGTCCTCACCGACGGCGGTCTGTATTATACCGACGATGGCCAGCAGCTGCGCAAGTTCAACGTCAAGGACGGCATGGGAATTCAGAGGGTGCGTGCGGCCGGAGTCGAGGTGGCCGTGATCAGTGCCGCCAAGGCGCCTGCTATCCTCCGCCGCGGTGAATCGCTGGGGCTTGCCCACGTCGTTGTCGGCTGCGACGACAAGTTGGCCGCACTTGTGATTATTTGCGGCAAACTGGGAGTCGACCTGGCTGACGTCGCCCATATGGGCGACGACCTCAACGATGTGCCGGTGCTGGAGGTCGTGGGTCTGCCGCTCAGCGTTGCCGACGCGGTGGCGGAAGCGCGGGCCGCCGCGGCTTACGTAACGGAAAGACGGGGCGGTGACGGTGCCGTGCGTGAAATCTGCAACCTCATGGTGGCTGCCCGTGACGACAGCGCGTGAAGCTGTGCCCGGCAGGTCTTTTGCTCCATTCGCCGAATGGCGTTATAGAGGAGGCATGGGAACTCGAATACTCGCCACATCGGCGCTCGCGGTTTTTCTCTTTGCACTCGGTGGATGCGCTGATCCCGAGCCCTATGTTTACCGGAGCGGAGAATTCGATCGCGGGTCATCGGATTTCGGCCGCGATCCCACTGACGTGAAGGCCGTCGCCATTTGTTACAACCGGCGCGTCACCAGCCCGGCACAACTGCAAGAGATGGCGCGGGCCGAATGCGCCAAGTTCGGCAAGGTGGCCCGCTACACCCAAGGGAGAATCCTGACGTGTCCCTTGGCTCTGCCGCTCGGTGCCCATTTCGAGTGCGTCGGGCCTTAATTCGACTTCATTCCTCACTGTAGCCGAATTCGCGTACGAAGGGCGCCACAATGGGCAGTGCCGGAGCCAGTTGCCGGGCGTAGTTACGCCAGCGCCCGATGCTGCGGTCGTAAATGGGTGCCGACACGTCGGCGTAGCTGGGCGTGCTGACGAAGTGCTCGCTGGCACGGCTCTGATATTGCAGCACGCTTTCGTCCCAGGGCTCGCCAAGGAATTCGAAGACCCGCCTCGCTGTGCCCTCGGTGTCCGCCACCAGGTCCTCGTAGCGGTATTCGATGGCGTTGAGGCCGGCGTCCGAGCGGTAGTGGAGCCACAGCTCCATGACCGCCGCGTAGAGACGCGCCGTCCCCTCGATGCTGAGGAAATGGGCCATCGCCTGGTTGACGCGGAAGTTCTGCATGAAGCAACTGAGGATGACGTCGCGCGGATCGCGCAGCGCCACGATCACCGGCGTCGAAGGGAATATCCGCCGCACGAAACCCAACTCCACGATGTTAAGCGGCATCTTGTCGACGACGCGCATTTTGGTTGTTTCGACGCCGGAGTGGCGCGCCACCTCGTCCAAGTACCAGCGGCCCAGGGCCGCAACCTCGGTGGCGTCCAGATCGTCGAGGATTTGGGGCGATTGGCCGGTGCGTTTGAGGAGCGACGGCGTGATGAGCTGAAGGCGTCCCAGAATCTGCGTCTCGCCGGTGGTGACAAGGTTGGAGTGGCTGTCGAGCATCTGCTCGAAGAGGGTCGTGCCAGAACGGGGGAAGCCGACGAAGAAAATTGGCTTGGGCTGGTCCGGAGAGGTGGTTGGCTCCTGCCAGTCGGCCGCCTTTTCGGCGTTGTACCAGGTGCGGAAAGTGCGCACGTGGTCGAGGAAAGTATCCTGCCTCAGCGAAGCCTCGTTCCCCAAATCGTGGCGTGTGCATTGCTTGGCCTGGGCAAAGGCGTCGAAGGCCTCATCGTATTCGCCCAGACGGTCATGGGCCTGGCCGAGGACCGTGTAGCCCGCGGCGTCCAGGGCTTCGATCCGCTTTCCCAGATCGCGGAGGCGGTCGCGGGCGGCGGCGGCCTCTCCGGAGCGGCGCTCCAGTCGGGCGGCGACCACGTTGGCCAGCAAATGGTCGCCGTTGATGGCTAATGCCTCTTGCGCCGCTTCGCCGGCGTCCTCCAGGCTATTCATGGTTTCCAGGCTGCTGGCCAGGGCGGCGAAGGCGTCGGCGCGCTGGGGGGGCTCCACGACGGCGTCGGCGATAGGCTTCACGTCCGCATCCGAACCCTCGGTCTGGCGCATGATCAGCACCATTTGCGTGGTGCAGCCCGGATCGCCCGGCCGTAGGGCATAGGCCCGGCGCAAGCACTCGAGACTTTCCTCCAGTCGTCCCAGTTCCTTGAGCACGGCGCCGAGCGCGATCAGGGTGTCGAAGTTGTCCGGGTCGCGCTTGAGGGCCTCGCTGAAGGCTGCCTCCGCTTTCACGTAATCGCGCGCCGTATGATAGGTGCCGCCAAGATTGTGATAGGCCTGGGCCAGATCGGGCTTGAGCTCGGCGGCGCGGCGGTGATGGCCAACGGCCTGGTCCAGATCGCCCAGTTCGATGGCGACGTTGCCTAGGTTGGTGTAAACCTCCGCATAGTCGGGCCTCAGGACCACGGCTTGGCCGTAAGCCTCCATGGCGCCCGCCAAGTCACCGTATTGCCTGAGCGCGTTGCCCAACCCGACGTGCAGGTCGGCGTGGCTGGAATCAAGGGATAGCGCCTTACGAAACGCCTTGATCGCCTCGATGACGCGCCCCGAATGGAGGAGCGCGAAGGCGAGTCCACCCCAGGCCAGCGAGTTGTCGGGAACCAGACCGATCGCTTTGCGGTAACTGGCGATGGCGTCGCGGAATTTTCTCTGGCCGGTGAGGACCTCGGCGAGGCTCAGGTGAATGTTCGGGTTCTGTTTTGCGGCCTTGACCGCCTTGTGCAACAGGCGCATCCCCTCGTCAGTTTTGCCCGCCTGGCACAACAAGAGGCCGAGCAGTCTCAAGGCCTCGCCATGGCGCGGGTTCTGGCCCAGGGCGCGGCGGTATTCTTGTTCGGCCTCGCGCAGCCGACCCGCCTGATGGAGGCGTACGGCAGCGGAAAGCGATTGATTGAGAACGGCGTTCTGCATTCTATATTTTCCGGAACGGTGCCTTGCCCCATAATGGGAATGCCGGGCCGCCGGCGCAAGGGTGCACAAAGGACATTTCCATGACGAACCTGATTGCGACGGTAGTTGGTGTCTACATAGTTTTCGTGGCGGCGCTTTTCGTCTTTCAGCGCAACCTCATGTATCATCCCTATTCCATGGTTCCTTCACCGGCCGCCAGCGGCGTTCCGGAGATGGAGACGGTGAGCCTGACCACCGACGACGGACTACGCCTGCTGGCTTGGTACCGCCCGGCGACGGCCGGGAAGGCGACGGTGGTGTATTTTCACGGCAACGCCGGAAACATCGGAAACCGTGGCGACAAGGTGCAGCCCTATCTGGATGCTGGTTTGGGTGTCCTTTTGGTCAGTTATCGGGGTTATGCGGGTAATCCTGGCTCGCCGTCAGAAGACGGCCTCTACGCCGACGGCCGGGCCGCCCTCGACTTTCTGGTGAAACACGACGTTGGACCAGATAGCGTGGTTCTCTACGGCGAATCCTTAGGCTCCGGCGTTGCGGTCGATGTGGCCCACCGGCGGGCGGCAAGCGAACCCGTCGCTGCGGTGGTCCTGGAAGCGCCGTTTTCTACTATCGCCGACGTGGCCCAGACCCACTATCCCTTCGTTCCCGCCCGCTGGTTGGTCAAGGACACCTTCGATTCGATGGCCAAGATCGCCGCCATCGGGGCACCTTTGTTAATACTCCACGGCGGTCGCGACCGGGTGGTTCCGATGCGTTTCGGTCGCCGATTATTCGCGGCGGCCGCGCAACCCAAGGAAAACCGGTGGTTCGACGAGGCCGGCCATAACGATCTATATAGTTACGGCGCCGCGATGGCAGTGACCGCCTTTATTGAACGGGTATGGGCTGGCCGGCAGCGATGAGACAGGGGGGGCGTGGCGCCGAGAAGAGTTGATTTTCTGGTATTTTCGACCACATATTGATATAATTATAGGCGTAAGGCGGATCGGCCATTAAAGGGGTTTGGTGGCCGCGTCGCTGCCTGAATGTGGGACGGGTATGGCTCAAGTCGTTAAACCGGCTTCTACTGGGGCGCTGACACCCCTGCCCGGGGGGCGTCAGCCCGCCGGCACGCGCAGTGTCGCTACCGTAGAGTCTGCACCGATCGAGGGGGTGAACCCGCCAGGCGGAATATCTTACGAAGACTCCGCCTTCCTGTTTCAAGATTACAGCCAAGGCCGGCGCTCCCACGACCGTAATCAGGGCCCCGTACGGAACCCCCAGACCCGGGGTGTAAACACTCCCAGCCAGATGTTCGCCGCCATCTTCGAGATCAACCAAGTCACCAATGCCGGTGGCACCAGTGGCGTTTCGGGGACGACTATCGGCGCCGGGCTCCTGTCCAGGGCGATCGACATTTACGAGAGCAACACCAAGGCCATCGCCGGCAACGAAGCGGTTCGCGGCAGCACCATCAGCGTCAACCTCTGAGCACGGGCGACTCCAACCACTTTCGGTGTGACGGCGGTCATAGCTTGGGGCCGGGCTGTTCTCTAGACTTCCGACCCATGACAATCACGGGCGCCTTATCTTCCGCCGTCTCCTCGCTGGTTGCCCATGCCAGGGACGTCGGCGTGACGGCCGACAACGTGGCCAATGTCAGTACGCCAGGCTTTCGTGCCGCCGAGGTGCATTTCACAAGCGTGAACGCCGGTGGGGAGCCGGGTGGTGTCGAGGCCCTCGTGCGCCGGCCCGCCGCCGTACCGACGCAGGTTCTGGAAGCCTCCAACGTCGACCTGGCGGACCAGTTCTCGCGCCTGATCCAAGCACGCACCGCTTATGGCGCCGGTATCGCGACGCTGAAGACGGCGAGCGACATGCTTGAGGCCCTGACGGAGGTCAACGCCTAAGGCCGATCCGGTGGGTGGTTAAAAATCCTTGTCCCGACCGTGGCAGGCGGCGACCGCCTGGGCCAGGATGGAGACCGCGATCTCGGTCGCCTTGCGACCGCCGAGGGCCAGTCCCACCGGGCTGTGGATGCGCTTAAGCGTCTCTTCCCCGCAATCAGCGGCGCGCAGCCGTTCCAGGCGCTTGGCGTGGGTTTTCCGGCTGCCGAGCGCGCCGACATAGTAGGCATCGGATGCCAGGGCCGCTATCAGGGCCGGATCGTCAAGCTTTGGGTCGTGGGTCAGGGTCACCACCGCGGTGCGGGCGTCCGGGCGCAACTCTGCCAGAGCATCGTCGGGCCAATCGTGGCGCAGCGATATGGCGGGAAAGCGGGCATCGGTGGCAAAGGTGCGACGCGGGTCAACCACGGTGACCTCAAAGCCGGCGCTGGCCGCCATGGGGGCCAGGGCTTGGGCGATGTGCACGGCGCCGACGACAATCATGCGCAACGGCCGGTTGAAGACAGTCACGAACAGGGAACCCCCAGGATCATCGACCGTGGTGGCGCGGTTTTCCGCTAGCGCTTGGCGCGCCGCTGCCAGCGCATCGTCGCCCAGGGTGAAGTCGCCGCTTTGGGAGCGCGGCCGGACCAGTGCATGGGTGGCGCTTTCCAGGCGCGTCGCCAGGGCTATGGGGCGTTCGCCGATAAGGCCTTCCAAGATCTGCTCCGCCGGCACTTTCTCGACGAAAATCTTCATTTCGCCGCCGCACGACAGTCCCACCTCCCACGCCTGTTCATCGCTGATGCCAAAGTCGAGGAGGCGCGGTTCACCATCGGCGATGGTGCCTACGGCTTCGGTGATGACGGCACCCTCTATGCAGCCGCCCGAGACAGATCCGACAAATTCCTGTTCGGCGTTGACCGCCAGTAAGCTGCCCGGCGGCCTGGGCGAAGAGCCCCAAGTGCCGATTACCGTGGCCAGGGCGACGCCCTTGCCCTCCGCAAGCCAATCCCGAGCTTGGGCCAAGACCGCGTCGTTGTCAGTCATGGTTAATTACCCATTGCCGCGTAAACCCATGCCAGAAGAACCGCGAGGACGATCAATCCAGCGATCCAGGCTTTCGGGCTCAAGCCGCTGGATGTCGTGGCGGGCACCTCCGGTGGCGCCGCGGCGGGCGTTTTCTCCCCAGTCGCCAAGTGTCCGCTCAGGTTGGCGAAGAACTGCCCGGCCAGCTTGCGTACCGTGCCGTCGATAAGGCGCGAACCCATCTGAGCCAGTTTTCCACCGACTTGGGCCTTGGCTGTGTATGAGAGCACCGTCCCGCCACCGTCCTCGCGCAGCCGCACATTCGCCTCGCCCTTGGCGAAGCCGGCGGTACCCTGGCCTTTGCCGCTGAGGGTGTAACCGTTGGGCGGGTCGATGTCGGAAAGCGTCACCCGACCGCCGAAGGTTGCCTTCACCGGCCCTACCTTTGCAGTAACTGAGCCGTCGAATTCGTTTTCCGAAATCCGTTCCAGACTGTCGCAGCCGGGAATGCATTGGCGCAGCGCTAGAGGGTCGTTTAGGGCCTTCCACACGTCTTCTGGGGACGCGGCAATGCGCTGTTCGCCATCGATCTCCATGGTCCCGGTCCTAGGTGTCCGTACGAATTTTCATGACGTAAATCTTGTAGCGATGCTGGGGCAGAGCCTATATTTAGTCACCGACCCAGGCAAGTATGCTGGCGACTATTGGGAGGCTTCATGCCGGCCGACATAGAAACTGCCGTTGACGTGGCAATATGGTTTGCCGATCAGGCGCTGAACCATAACGAGTATCTGCAACCGCAGAAGCTCCAGCGCCTCTTGTATTTGGCCCATGGCTATTATGCCGTCGCATTCAAAGGGCATACGCTCATGCCGGCGTTTTTCGTTGCCGAGGAGATGGGGCCCGTTGAGCCAAACATCTTCAAGGTCTTCGCCAAGGGCCGGCCCGACGTCGATACCAACCTATTCCTACCCGAACAGCTCTGGTGTTTGACAGAGGCCCCCCTCCCGAGAAGATTTCAACGCGGGTTATTGAACATGAGATTAACAAGGAGGGCCGCTACACTTACGAGAACGGACGATCCGCAGAGTTGGGCATGCGTTGCTATGGCTGCCTCGCCCCGCCGTCGTTAGAGGCGCCTGGGGATTCCGACACGCAATGGACCCGACAGCCCGATGATTCCGGCGCCACAATGATTTCCACCGAAACGTCGGGAGAGGACTTCAGGGGCGACTTCAGTATGGTCTGGCGGGTCGATCGCCAACTCGACCCCGGGTTTGTGGGCTACAACACCGAAGACCACCGCTTCTCCGTCCACTGGGAGCTCGCGAATAAGGGGCCCGGAATCTTCGTCGCCCAAGGTGCTGGGGAAGGAGTCCAACCGTAAACATGAAAAACCCACTCGCTGGCATGACGGTCCGGTGCGTCCTCGACGTCGGGGACGAACTGGGCGAAAGTATCGTCTGGTGCGCCGAGGAGGGTGCGCTCTATCGGGTCGATATTCTGGCCCCTGCGATCCATCGATTGGAAACGGCGACAGGTGCTGTTCGGTCGTGGTCCATGCCGTCGGCAATCGGATCGCTGGGCCTACGTGAAGGTGGTGGCGCGGTCGTTGCCTTGAAGAACGGCTTTCATCTGTTCGACTTCGAAAGCGGCTCGCTGACCTTCATCGTCGATCCAGAACCCGACAGGCCAGACAACCGCCTCAACGACGGCAAGGTCGGGCCCGACGGCCGGTTCTGGGCCGGCTCCATGGACGATCGCGCCGACAAGGAACCGGTGGCGGCGCTTTACCGCCTCGATGTGGACGGAACCTGCCACAAAATGGCCGACGGGCTCATCGTTTCCAACGGCTTGGCTTGGAGCCAGGATGGCACGACGCTTTATCACTCCGATACACGCCTGTGTTTCATTCATGCCTATGACTACGACAAGGTCAGCGGCTCCCTGGGTGCACGACGGCTGATCGCGCAATTGACCGACGACGTTGGGCGACCCGACGGGGCGGCGGTGGATGTGGAGGGCTGTTATTGGAGTTGCGGCATTAGTGCCGGGCGGATCAATCGTTTCCGGCCCGACGGTGAGCTCGACGGGTGGATCGAGATGCCGGTGCCGGCGCCCACCATGTGCTGTTTTGGGGGGCCCGATCTCAAGACGCTCTACGTCACCACCAAGCGCGTCGGATTATCAGACGAGGTGTTGGCGGCCTATCCCCAATCGGGAGGCGTCTTTTCCGTCGACGTCGGCATCGAAGGCGTAGCGGTAAGCAGGTTCAAGGGCTAGAACGGGCGGGGACGGCACGGCGCCAGGAAAGAGATGACCGAGGTTCGCAAGCGCCTAGTGTTTTTCGAATCGTGGATGGACCCCGCGGCCGAGCGGTTGCTTGGGGAGCGCTCCGACATCGATCTCGTGCGTTTGCGTTTCGCCCGTCCGCCGGAAGAAAATTGGCCTGAATTGGAACGGGCCCACGGGTACCAAATCCTCCCCAACGCCGAACTGCACGAGCCGTTCTTCGGCGACCCGGGGCTCATCGCGCGCTGTTCGAACCTCCTCGCCATCACCGCGACCGGCGCCGGCTATGACATGATCGACGTCGACGCCTGCACCGAGGCCGGAATTTTGGTCGCCAACCAGACCGGCGCCAACAAAGACGCCGTGGCGCAGCACGTGGTCGCCATGATGCTCGGGCTTACCAAGCGGATCATCCAGTCGGACCGGGCGTTGCGCCGCGACCGGCACTGGGACCGCATGGACTTCATGGGCCAAGAGCTCATCGGCAAGACGGTCGGCATCATTGGCGTCGGTAACATCGGAACTCAGGTCGCGCGCCTGTGCGGCGGACTTTTCGGAATGTCGGTCATGGGCTACGACCCCTACCTCACGGCCGCGCAATTCGCCGAAAGGGGCGCCGAACCCGTGGACTTCGACGTGCTCTTGCAGCGCGCCGACTTTGTCTCGGTGAACTGTCCTCTGAGCGGCGAGACTCGCGGCATGATCGACGCCGATACCTTCGCGCGCATGAAGCCCACGGCATATTTTATCAACACCGCCCGCGGCGGCATCCACGATGAGGCGGGATTGGCCGCGGCGCTCGCCGAGGGCGGCATCGCCGGCGCCGGGGTCGACGTCTGGCTCACCGAACCGCCGCCCTTGGATCATCCGCTGCTGGCCTTCGACAACGTGTTGGTCACCCCGCACATCGCCGGCATAACCGAAGAGGCGTGTACCAACATGGCCGTCGGCGCGGCCCGGCAGTGGATTGCCATCTTCCAAGGCCAACGGCCGCCGCGCCTGGTCAACCCCGAGGCCTGGCCGAAGTTTGCCGAACATTACGAGCGCCTGTTCGGAGCTTCGGTGGCGGACTGACAGGACCGCGGCCCCGCCGCCCATCGCCCGATGGTGGCCGGCTGGCGCCGGAACCGCGCTGCATGGTAGAAACAATCTGCGTCCACCTGTTTCCCGCAACGATTTGACAAGGATATACGGCGTGGAAGGCCTAGGCCTGGAAACCCTGTCGTTGGTATTCGCCCTCCTGGCGCTGGGCGGCGCCGTCAAGGGCGTCACCGGAATCGGCTTGCCCCTGATCGCGGTCTCCGGCGTTGCCAGCGTCACCGACGTGCAGACCGGCGTGACGGTGATCGTCATTCCCATCGTTGCAACCAATTTGTGGCAGGCGGTTCACGCGGGTTGGCCCGGCGTCCCGCTACGCCGTTTTTGGCCGCTCCTTGTCCCCCTGATTGCTGGACTTTGGTGGAGCACGGGCATGGTGGCGACATCGGGCGGGCGCACCCTAAACCTGATCTTGGGCACGACAGTCGTCGTCTTCTCGGTTGTCTTTGCTATCTCGCCCCGGCTGCGCGTACCGCGCCGGGCCGAGCGTTGGTCAGGAGTGCTGATCGGCACTATCGGAGGTATCATGGGAGGCTTCACGACCGTCTTTGGGCCGCCCATTTCCATGTATCTCCTGGCCCTCGATCTAAAGAAGGAGGAGTTCGTCCAGGCTGTCGGCATCCTCTTCTTCGCAGGCTCGGCGCCGATGATGGTTTTCTATTGGTTCCACGGGGTCTTGCGGCCCGACAACGTCGGTTGGTCGGCCCTTGCCTGCCTGCCGGTTTTTCTCGGTCTGGCTGTGGGCCAGTGGGTGCGCGGACGGGTTGATCAGGACACCTTTCGCAAGGTTCTTCTGGCGTTGCTCTTCGTGGTCGGCCTGAACCTTTTGCGCCGCGCTTTCCTCGTCTGAAGTCAGGTAAAGTTCAGCAGCAGGTAAACGCCGAGCAGGACAATCACCCACAGCACCATGCCGCCAACCGCTACGGTGCGGGCCAGCACGCTTTTGGGCCCGGTGCGCCGGAAGACGACGGCGATCAGGCGCTCGACGCTTTCTGTCGCCAGGCGCCGCGCCGCGCGGTCGACGGGCCCGAAGACGGCGAGGAAACGCCGCACCAGCCACGGCAACAGCTTTCGGTAGACGACGTCGCTGTCGAGGTTCGTCGAGCGCATCTCGGGCGGGTAGAGACCGGTCCGCATGAGCCAGGTGAAGGCCAGTGCCGAGAAGAAGAGAAGCTGAAGCTGGTTGATCACGTGGGCCGAGGTATAGGGCTGGAAGTCGACCGGGAAGGGCAGGATGGCGTAGAGCGGCCCCGGCCAGACACCGATGCCGATGCATAGCGCCGCCGCGATGCCCATCGCCAGCAGCATATTCCACGGCGCCTCCTGGACCCGCTTGCCGCTGTCGTGGGCGAAAAAGGCGAAGAACGGAATCTTGATGCCCGAGTGGTGGAAGACGCCGGCCGAGGCGAACAGCAGCACGGCCCAGATCAGCCAATAACCCTCGTTCGCCGCGGCGGTGATAATCAGCGCCTTGCTGATGAATCCGCTGAACAGCGGAAAGGCCGAGATTGACGCCGCGCCGACGATGCAGAACGTCGCCGTCAACGGCATGGACTTGTAAAGCCCGCCAAGCTCGCTGCCCTTGATGGTGCCGGTACGGAAAAGCACGGCGCCCATCGACATGAACAAAAGCGCCTTGTAGAGGATATGGGTGAAGGCGTGGGCCACGGTGCCGTTGACGGACATCTCGGTGCCGATGCCGATGCCCACCACCATGAAGCCGAGCTGGTTGTTGAGGCTGTAGGACAACACGCGCCTAAGGTCGTTCTCGATGACGGCGTAGAAGATGGGAAAGGCGGTCATGGTGGCGCCGATCCAGATCAGCATCTCGGTGCCGGCGTAGCCGCGCGCCAGGGCATAGACCGCAAGCTTGGTGGTGAATACGCTGAGGATGACCGTACCGCTCACCGTCGCTTCCGGGTAGGTGTCCTGCAGCCAGTTGTGCAAAAAAGGAAAGGCGCACTTGATACCGAAGGCGATGAAGATGAGGGCCGTGCCGGGGCTCGTCACGCCGAGGAGATCAAAGGCGATCGACCCGGTGTCGCGGACGTTGAGGATTAGCCCGGCCAGCAGCAGGACCCCAGAGCCAACCTGGATGATCAGGAACCGCATGCCGGCGCGATAGGCCCTCTCGGTACCGCGCGCCCAGATGAGAAACACCGACGAGACCGCCGTCAGCTCCCAAAAGACAAACAGCGTGATCAGATCGCCCGCGAAGACGGCGCCGATGGCGCTGCCGGCGTAAACCTGGGCGGCGACCTGCTGCACCGGATCGTTGTCGTTCAGCGCGTAGAGGTTGCCCAGGAAGGCGGCGAAGAAGAAGATGTACGAGAACACCCGGCTCAGGCGGTCGACCCGGAGCAGCTCAAGACCGTAGCCCATGAAGTCGACCTGCCAGTGGAGGCCCGGCTCGAGCGCGAACGCGTACCCCAGGCCGACCAGCGGCAGGGCCAACAGGTAGGCGGTGCGCAGGCGCCCCTGCAGGAGTGGGATTGGCAGGGCGCCAAAAATGAGGATGAGCGCCGGGTTAGTCGTCATAATAGTCTTCCCCGCGCTTGATCACGATGCGCATCGCCTTAGCGGCCAGCACCAGCCCGACGCAGACGACGAATCCGAACAGGCCGAAGAAGCCGAAATAGGTTTCGGCGATGAAGTGGGGGTGCTTGTCGTAGAAGGCGTCGGCGACGAACAGCAAGGCGCACAGCGCAACCAGGCCCCACACCACTTTGGTAACGTTGCGCCGATCGTCGAGCCAGTACTTTCGTTCGTCTCGCATGGGACTCACTTGCCGAGCATGGGCTGGAGGAAGGCCAGGATCCGGTCGGCGTAGAAGAACAGCACGACACATCCGAGCGCGGTCAGCGACAGCGCGCCAACGCAGGGAAGCGGCGCTTCGCGGATGGGGGCGTCGCCCCCCGTCACCGATCCGTCGGTGCTCTCGGGGGCGAAGAAGAAGCCCCTGACGACCACCGGCATCAGATAGGCGATGTTGAGCAGAGACGAGATCATAAAGACGGCAACGAAGACCACTTGCTCGGTGCTTGCGGCGCCGAGCGCCAGGTACCACTTGCTCCACATGCCGCCCATCGGCGGCAGGCCGATGAGGCTAAGTGAGCCGATGAAGAAGGCGAAAGTGGTGACCGGCATGGTCCGCCCGATGCCACGCATCTGGCTGACCTCGGTCTTGTGGGTGGCGACCATGATGGCGCCGGCACAAAAGAACAACGTGATCTTGCCGAAGGCGTGCATGGCGATGTGCATGCCGCCGCCGAGGACGCTCCAGGAATTGGCCAGCATTGCTCCGAGGACGATATAGGATAGTTGGCTGACCGTCGAATAGGCCAGCCGGAGCTTGAGGTTGTCCATCCTAAGCGCCACCAGCGAGGCGATGATGACCGTCGTCGCCGCCACATAGGCCAGCCACTGGTTGAAATCCAGGCCGTCCAGAAGGTCGAGGCCGAAGATGTAGATGGTCACCTTGAGCACCGTGAACACCCCCGCCTTGACCACGGCGACCGCATGCAGCAATGCGCTGACCGGCGTCGGCGCCACCATGGCGGCGGGCAGCCAGCGGTGGAACGGCATCAGCGCCACCTTGCCGATGCCGAACACGTAGAGGAAGAGAAGGATGCCGACTACCGGTCCCTCGACCCGTCCGGCGAGGATGCCGCCCGGCGTGAAGTCCAGGGTCCCGGCGGCGTTCCAGGTCCAAAGAATCGCCAACAACTGGAACGCGATCGAGGTGCCGAGCAAGAGGCCTAAGTAAACCCGCCCGGCGCGCATGGCCTCAGGCGTGCCGGCGTGGGTGACCAGGGGATAGGTAGAAAGCGTCAGCGACTCGTAGAAAATGAACAAGGTCAGCATATTGGCGGAAAACGCGATGCCCATGGTGCTGGCCAGGGCGACAGCGAAGCAGACGTAGAAGCGGGTCTGGTTGTGTTCGCCGTGGCCGCGCATGTAGCCGATGGAATAGACCGAGGTGACGATCCACAGGAAACTGGCGACGGCGGCGAACAGGGCGCCGAGGGGTTCGACCTCCAGGGCGATGGCGAGGCCCGGCATCATCTCGACCACGGTGACGGCGGGGCGCCCGCCCGCCGCGACCTCGGGCAGCAGCGAGGCGACCAGCGCGAACAGGGTGGCGGCGCTGACCAGGGTCACGGTCTCGCGCAGGTTGGGCCGCGATCCACATACCGCGATGAGCCCGGCGCCACCAAGCGGTACCGCCATCGAGAGCAAGATGGTGGTCTCGGCACTCATGGGCTTACACCCAGCAGGGTGGCCGCGGCGGCACGGGCGATGGTGACGGTCTGTTCGGCCCGTGCACCGAAATAGACGCAGGCGCCGGCCAGCACCCAAAGCGGGACCAGCATGGAAGCCGGGGCCTCGGCAATGTCGGCGGCGCCCTCGGGCACCGGCCGAAAGTAGCTCACTTCGACGATGCGCCAGACGTAGATCACGGCGAGGAGAGAGGTCAGCAAGATAATGACCGCCAGCGGCCACCAGCCCCGTTCCAGGGCCGCTTGGATTAAGGTCCACTTGCTGACGAAGCCGACCGTCAGCGGCACGCCGATCAGGCTCAAGCCGCCGAGAACGAAGGCCGCCATGGTCAGCGGCATGCGCCGGCCGATACCGTCGAGGTCGCGGACGTGGGCGGAGCCTAAGCGTAGGACGACACACCCGAGCGCGAGAAAGAGCGCGCCTTTCATGAGGGCGTGGTTGAACAAGTGAATAATGCCGCCACTCAGGCCCGTCACGCTGGCGATGGAGATGCCGAGCACCATGTAGCCGATTTGCGCGATCGACGAATAGGCCAACATGCGCTTCACGTTGTTCTGGTAAACGGCCACCAACGAACCGGCGAACATGGCGACGATGGCGAGGCCCATGAGAACCTCGCGGACCGCCATGGTCTCAAAAACGTCGATACCGCCGAAAATGGTGAAATAAATGCGGATCAAGGCATAGACCGCCACTTTGGTCGCCGTCGCGGCCAGGAACGCCGTCACCACCGACGGCGCGAAGGCGTAGGCGTTGGGAAGCCAAAGGTGAAGCGGAAAAAGGGCTAGTTTTAAGCTAATGCCGACGGTGAGGAAGGCCAGCGCCGTCAGGATGGTCCGCGTCTCGGCAACGGCCGGAAGGCGCTCGGCCAGGTCGGCCATATTGAGGGTGCCGGTCATCATGTAGAGAAGGCCGACACCGATGATATAGAAGGTGGCGCCGATAGTGCCCATGATGAGATATCGATAGGCCGCCATCAACGCCCTGCGGTCGGCGCCCATGCTGACCAAAACGTAGGACGACAGCGAGGCAATCTCGAGGAAAACGAACAGGTTGAAGGCGTCGCCGGTGATGGCGATACCGAGCATCCCGGTCAGGCACAGACAATACATGCAATAGAAAAGGTAGGCACGGTCCGAGGGCACCTCGCGCTCGACGCTGGCGCGGGCATAGGGTATGACCACGGCGCCGATGGTCGAGACGATGACGAGGACGAAGGCGCTCACCATATCGACCCGGTATTCGATGCCCCAAGGTGGCGCCCAGTCGCCGAGCGGATATGAAATGGGGCCGCCGGCCTGAACCTGTCCCAAGAGCGCCACAGCGACCGCGAAGCTGCACCAACTGGCCACCAGCGACACAAACCACGCCCCGGACGCACGGTGTAGAAGAATGCACAGAGGCGCCGCCATGAGCGGTATCACAACCTGCAAGGCCGGCAGGTGTTCGGCGATCAAGGTTCCTCCTCCTGGGCGTCGATGTCGTCCTCTTCAATGGTGCCGTAGGCATGGCGAATGCGCACCACCAACGCCAAGGCAAGCGCCATCGTAGCAACGCCGACGACGATCGCAGTGAGGATGAGGACGTGGGGCAGGGGATTGCCGTAAACCTGGATGCCAGGGTCAAGTATGGGCGCCGTGCCACCCTTGACCTTGCTCATGGATATATAAAAGACGAAGACCGAGACCTGGAAGATGTTGAGCCCCACTACCTTCTTGATCAGGTTGTTTTGGGCGATGACGACGTAGAATCCAGTCATCATCAGAACGACCACGATCCAATAGTTGTAGAGGCCGAGCACATTCATGGCTCAGCGTTCCTCGCCGGCGAAGACGTAGAAGACGGTGATCATGGCGGCGGCGACTGTAATGCCGACGCCAAGCTCGATAAGCGTGATGCCAAGGTGTTGGCCGGTGGTTGGAACCTCGGCCAGGACCGAATAATTGAGGTAGCGTCCGCCAAGGAACATCCCCGCCACGCCGACCCCGGCGTAAAGCAATAGGCCGAGCGCCAGCGCCACCCGGCTGACGACCGCCGGAACCGCCCGGCGTGCCGATTCAATATTGACGATGAGTGCATAGAGGATGAATGCGCTGCCGAAGATGACGCCGGCCTGGAAACCGCCGCCGGGCCCGAAGTCGCCGTGGAACTGTACGTAAAGGGCAAACAAAAGGATGCACGGAATGAGCAACTTGGAGGCGACCCTGAGAATAATGTTACCGCGCATCTTGGTCTCCACCCGTGGTCTGCGATCCTTTGCGGCGGCGGGTTCGGCGGCTGCGCCCGATGAGGGCAAGGACGCCGGCCGTGGCGGTGAAGATGACGGTGACCTCGCCCAGGGTGTCGTAGCCGCGATAGCTGGCCAGTACCGAGGTAACGATATTGGGGACGCCGACCTCGCGCCCGGACTCCTCGATGTAGCGCGGCGCCACGTGCTGGTGGATGGGCGCCCCGGGGTCCCCGTACCTTGGCATATCGAGCGTACCGTAGATGAGCACCGCGCCGGTCACCACGACCATAAGGAATGGCGCCAAGGAGCGTCGCCGGGTTACCTTCTCGCGGCCGGTGGTCAGGGCCAGGGTTTCCAACATGAGCACGGTGGCGATGCCGGCGCCGACGGCGGCCTCGGTGAAGGCGACGTCGACGGCGTCCATGACCACGTAGAGCGACGCCGCGGTAAGGGTGAACAGGCCCGACAGCATGACAACACCGAACAGGTCGCGCAATCGGACCAGCGCCACGCCGATCACTGCCATGAAAAGTAGAAGCGCTATATGGATCAGATCTTCGATGGGACGTCTTCCTCGTCGCTGTCGCCCTGGATTTTGGGGGTGAGGCCACTTTTCAGAGCCGCTTGGGCGAGGGCATGGGTGGCCGTCGGCGTTGTGTAGAACAAGAAGGCGAAAATCAGGAACAGCTTGACCGTTACCAAGGTAAAGCCGGACTGAACCATGAGGCCGGCCAGGATCATTCCTGCCCCCATGGTGTCGATAATGCCGCCGGCATGCATACGCGCGAAAACGTCGGGCAGGCGAATGATGCCGACGGCACCGATGAGCGCCAGAATTGACCCACCGGCGAGCAGCATTCCGCTAAGGATATCGACCAACAGATCCATCACAGGTCTCCTTTGTCATCTCCACGCCCCGGCCGCATGCCGGGTGTCATGGTGACGTATTTGGTTACCGCGATGACGCCGATGAAGGTGATCAGGGCATAGGCTAGGGCGATATCCAGGAATTCGGGTCGACCGGTGAGGAAGCCGTGAACGGCGATGAGAACCACGGTCAGGGTGCCGAAGGCATTGACCGAGACGATGCGGTCGTAAACAGTCGGCCCCATAAGCGCCCTGACCAGGGCAAGCGCCATGGTGACCAGGACGGCGGCAGTGGTAGCAGCGAGCATCATGACGTTTCCCCCGCTCCGTCTGAGAGACCTTCCATGATCATAGCTCGGCGGTTCATGTCGCCATTCAACAGACCCTCGGCGGCGCCCGGGGTCAATGCGTGGACCTCAATTGTCTCGCCTTCTACGGCCAGGGTCACAGTGCCCGGCGTAAGAGTGATGGAATTCGCGTAGATGACGCGGCCCAGGTCGCTCTTCTGGCCGGCCTTGAGGCGCAGCACGGTGGGGCGGATAGGCATCCGAGGTCGAACGATGGCTCGGGCAACGTCGATGTTTGCCTTGAAAATCTCGATCAGGAGCCACGCCCAATAGGGGATGGCCCTCCAAATCAGGTGGATGGGGTGGCCTTCGGGGTCGACAAGATCCATGCGCCAGGCGATGAGGACCACGGCGAGGACCGACACTAGCCCCAAACCGAGCAGCAGCAGTGCCGTGTGGCCCGACAACAACAACCAGAGAATTATAAGAACCAGCCCAAGACTGAAAGCGCGCAACACCCCCTGTCTCCTCGTTAGCCCAACAAGGCGTTAGTGAAATTGGTCTCCGTTAACCAGGAAATGAACCCAGATGCTGGCTCCGTAACCAAGCATGATCGCCCATGACCACTTGAGATGGGTAAAAAAGGTATAAATCCCGCGCGCCTGTCCCATCACCGCCACCCCGGCGGCCGAACCGATGGACAGCATCGAGCCGCCGACGCCGGCGGTGAGCGTTACCAAAAGCCACTGACCGTGGTCCATATCCGGTAGCACCGAAAGCACCGCGAACATGATCGGGATGTTGTCGACGATGGCCGAAAGAAATCCGACCAGCACGTTGGCCGTGGTCGGGCCCAAGTCGCCGTACATCAAGTTGGAACCGAGCGCCAAGTAGCCCAGCGTGCCCAGGCCGCCGACGGACAGAATAATGCCGTAGAAAAACATCAGCGTGTCCCATTCCGCCCGCTGCAGGGCCTTGAAGACGTTGAAGGCGGGCGGCCGGTCGGCGGTGCGGCGTTTGTCGGGGAGCGTCCCTTCCATCAATCCGCTTTGGCCTATGTCGTCCTCCGACGGTGCCGGAAAGAAATGATCGCGCCTTTCCAGGTAATAGCCATAAATCTTCAAAAGGCCTAATCCGCTCATCATGCCGATGACCGGAGGCAGGTGCAGGAAATTGTGGGCCGAGACCGCGAGGCCGATGGTAACGATGAACAGCCCCACCATCACCCAAGCCCCTTCCAACAGTTCCGCCTTCTCGTCAAGGGGTGGCGGTTTGCCGCCCGGCAACACCAGGGTCATGATGGCCGCCGGCACGATCCAGTTGACCAGCGACGGAAGGAACAGCACGAAGAATTCTTGGAACGCCACCAATCCCTTCTGCCACACCATCAGCGTCGTGATGTCGCCGAACGGACTGAATGCCCCGCCGGCGTTGGCGGCAACCACGATATTGATGCACGAGATGGCGATGAAGCGATGATCGGTGCCGCCGACGGCAATAACCACGGTGGCAATGAGAAGCGCCGTCGTCAGGTTGTCGGCGATTGGCGAGATGACGAAGGCCAGGCCACCGGTAATCCAGAATATAGCGCGAAACGAAAATCCCCTGGATACCAGCCAGGCCCTGAGCGAGCCAAAGACGCCGCGTTCATCCATGCTGTTGATGTAGGTCATGGCGGCGAGGAGGAAGAGGAATAGTTCGGCGAACTCCAACAGATTGTGCTTGATCGCCTGGTGCGCCGTCTCCGTGTCGCCGGCCTGGGTGAAGGCCCAGGCCACCAGTGCCCAGATGATGCCGGCGGCGACCATCACCGGTTTCGATTTTTTTAGGTGGATGGTCTCCTCACATATGACCAGCGTATAGGCAAAGAAAAAGACGGCGAGACACACAAAACCAACCCAGTGGTCGGTAAAATCGCTGCTTGCCGCGGCGCCGGTGGCTGCCGCCGCCGATTCGCCAAGCAAAAATGCCGCCAGGGCGAATACGATCAGGCACCTGATGCCAGTATTCACGGCCCTCATCATGGTCGACCTCACCTCGTCAATTCCAACTGCTTCGGTTCGGCTGCGAGGGATGTTTACCCGAGATTCGGCGATTGTGAAAGCGCACCTTGTGTTATTCGCCTCAACGAATCTCCACGGCGTAGGTTTCGAGTGGCGGGATGGTGCTTATCAATCCTTGGTTCTTGAGAAAGGCGGCGAAGCGCTCGTAGCGGGCCCGATCGAGGGCCGCCGGGCGCAAGGCGAAGCGTGGCAACGTATCGCGCCAGGCACGGCGGTTAAGCTCGTCGTCCAGGTCTTTATGCGCCTTGATGAAGAGAGACCAGGCGGCGTCGGGGTGATTGACCAGATATTGAACGCCGCGTTCGAGGGCGTCGAGGAAGCCGCGCAGGCGTTCCTTGTCCAGTGATTGATTGTTCGCCACCACGATCAGCTCGTCATAGGGCGGCACGCCTTCTTCCTCGGGATAGAAGGCGCGGCCCGGTCGTCCGACCAAGTCCATCTGGTTAAGCTCAAAGTTGCGGAAGGCACCGATGACACCGGCCACCTGACCGGCGATGATGGCGGGCGAAAGCGAGAAGTTGACGTTGACCAAGGTAACGTCGGCGAGCGTCAAGCCGTGCCGGGATAACATGGCGGAGAGGAGGGCGTCTTCGAAACCGCCGATGGAAAAGCCGATTTTGCGCCCCTTTAGATCGGCAATTGTCTTCACCGGTCCGTCGGCCAGCACCACAAGGGCGTTCAAGGGCGTCGCTACCAAGGTACCGACGCGCACCAGGGGCAAGCCTTGGGCGACGTGAATGTGCAATTGCGGCTGATAGGAGACGGCAAGGTCCGCCTTGCCCGCCGCCACCAGCTTGGGCGGATCGTTGGGGTCGGCCGGCGCGATCAACGTCACATCAAGGCCGGCTTCGGCAAAAAATCCTTTTTCCTTGGCGACGATCAAGGGCGCGTGGTCCGGGTTGACGAACCAGTCCAAGAGGACCGTCATCTTTTCCGCCGCCAGAGAGGGCAGGGGAATCAGGATCGAACAAATAATCAGCAGGCTTGAATATCGGCAAAACGTGGTGTGCATGGTGTCCTCGTTATGGGCTTTCGTCGGTGTCGGGAACGCTATCGGGAAGCCACGGCATCGCCCGGCGCAAAACCGTGTCCATGGTGAAGTAAAGAGCCACCGCCAGCACCGCCAGGGTAAAGAGGGCGGCGAACATGACGTCGATCTGCATGCGCGCGTTGGCGTGCAACATCAGGTAACCAAGCCCGGCGCTGGACCCCACCCATTCGCCGACCACGGCACCGATCGGCGCAACCGCGGTGGCGACGCGAAGGCCTGAGGACAGTGCGGGCAGGGCGGCTGGGATGCGCACGTGGCGTAGGGTTGAGGCGCGCGAGGCGTTCATCGTGCGGGCCAGATCGAGCCAGCCGGGCTCGGTACGCCTGAGGCCGTCGTGGAACGCGGCTGTCACAGGGAAATAGATAATCAACGTCGCCATCGCCACCTTGGACGCGATGCCGTAACCGAACCACAGCACCAGAAGCGGCGCCAGAGCAAATACGGGAACCGCCTGGCTGATCACCAGGACCGGCAGCAGCCAGCGTCGCGCCGGGCGAAAATAGGCCATGCTCAACGCGCTGCATGCGCCAAAAACGGCACCCAGCGCCAGTCCCAGTAGGATCTCGGCGGCGGTCAAGGCGGCGTGTTCCATGATCACGTCGGCGCGCCGCCACCACGCCAGCGCCACCTCAAAGGGCGCCGGCAGGATATAGGGTGGTGCGCCGCTAAGGCTGACCACCGCCTGCCACAAGGCGATCAGCCCGGTAAGAATGATGAGAGGACGCCAGACCCTCATGACGAAGCCTCCGCCAGGCGGCGCAGCAGATCTCCCTGCATCTCCAGGAGCTTCCTGTCATCGACGTTGCGCGGCGGCATTCCGGCCGGTTCCAGGGCTTCATCGAGAAGCGCCGGTCGGCCCGCCATGACGTGGATGCGGTGTCCCAGGCGCAGGGCCTCCAGGGGATCGTGGGTGACTAAAAGGACCGTCCGGTCGCGCAGCAGCTCTGCGGCCAGATTCTGCAACCTGATCCGGGTGATGGCGTCGAGGGCCGAAAACGGCTCGTCCATAAGGACAACAGGCCGGTCCTCCATCAAAGTGCGGGCCAGGGCGACGCGTTGGCGCATGCCGCCAGACAGCGTTGCCGGCCGATCGCCGGCGTTCGCCGCCAGACCGACCCGGTCAAGGAGCGCCTGCGCATCACCGTTGCCTTCGTCTTCGGCGCCGCGCAGGCGGCGCCCCAAGTCGACATTGTCCAGCGCCGTGAGCCAGGGCAGAAGAAGGTCGGTCTGGGCCATGAAGGCGGCGCGCCCGGAAAGCGGCGATCCGTCCGAACACGTTACGGTTTCGCCGTCACCGTCGCGCCGTTCGGGAGTCTCGAGGCCGAGAATGAGGCGCAGCAGCGTACTTTTGCCAACGCCGCTGGGGCCGAGAAGACAGGTCCAGCGGCCGGCGGCCAGGGTGACGTCCAGACCGTCAAACAGAACCTCGCTGCCGTGCGCCACGCGGGCGGCGCGGACGGTGACGGATAACGGTGGCGGAGCGGCGCTTGGTGCCATGCTTTCACTCATCCCTACGCCGGCATTGTCCGGATCAGGTTCAAGGGGTCGTCTCGCGCGGTGGAGACCTCTCAGCCGGGACGTCCGGCTCCCCCTGGTGACGGGTCACCTATGGTTATGGCGCGCCCGGAGCCGATTGGCAAGATGCGGCCGGCGGTGTAAAAGGCTAGCCATGATCGCACGAGGGATCAAAAGGGTCGTATTCGCCGCCTTACTGGCCGGCGCTGTCTCGCCCGCCGTGGCTGACGAAGTCGAATTGAAGGTGGTTACCGACAAGGGCCGGTTTATCTTTTCCGTCGAAGTGGCCGAGACGGCGGCCCAGCGTCAACAGGGACTGCAACATCGCAAAAACCTCGCCGCCAGCGCCGGGATGCTGTTTGATTACAAGCGCGTCCAACCGGTCGCCATGTGGATGAAGAACACCCTCATTCCGCTTGATATGCTGTTCATCGACGGTGCCGGGCGGATCGTCAACGTGGCCCGGGACACAGAACCTATGTCCTTGGCTACCATTCCCTCGGCTGCACCGGTGCTCGCCGTCCTCGAGGTTAACGCGGGCACCGCCCGGCGCCTTGGTATTCAACCCGGCGACCGGGTGCTGCACGCCATCTTCGGCAACGCGCGTTAGGACCCAAATTCGCGGCTCATGACGACGCGGGGTTCCGGCCCATAACCCAGCGATTTATAAAATTGGAGTACGGCCAGGTTGGTTTCGCTGATCATCAGCTCAACCTTCACCGCGCCCCGCCCGGCAAGCCACTTCTCGGCGTGGGCGACCATGTGACGCCCCAGTCCGGTTCCGTGGTGGTCGGGATCGACGGCGACGTAATGGAACCAGCCGCGATGACCGTCCAGGCCTGCCATGATGGTCGCGGCGATTCGCGGGCCGCGAAGCCCGACGAACAAGGCATTGTCCACCGAGGCTTGGCAGAATTCGAGGTCGCGCTGGGCGCGGTCAGGAGCGGCCATGACGCCGCTGGCCTCCCACAACGCCCAGACGGCGGCGTGGTCCGAATCCCGGTATTCACGCACGGCGAGGGGCGGAGAACTCTTTTCGTCGGGCATGGCGCGATGGTCCGTTGCTGAGCCAGGGCGGGATTAAGATAGCACCCATAAGTATGACGCGTCATACACCGGTTGGCGGGGACGGCTAAACTGGAACCTTGCGCGAAGGGGCGAAAGACCATAAATACCATAAGGTTTCACGGCATTCGGGGAGTGGCGCAGCCTGGTAGCGCACCTGCTTTGGGAGCAGGGGGTCGCTGGTTCGAATCCAGTCTCCCCGACCAATCGGATGAGCTGATGGCGCCAAGGAGGAGAGATGACCGAGGCACGCATCTACCAACCGACTAAGACCGCCATGCAGTCGGGACACGCCAATACCCGGCGCTGGGTCCTGGAATTTGAGCCGTCCGGCCGCAAGGACCACGACCTCTTGATGGGATGGGTCGGCTCGGCCGACACATTGGGCCAAGTCCGCGTCAAGTTCGAGAGCAAGGACGAAGCCATCGCGTTCGCCACGAAAAAGGGCCTAGATTTTAAGGTGCATGAACCCACGCGAAGACGCATCCGGCCTAAGGCTTACGCTGACAACTTCCGCTATCAGCGCCCGTCTTGAGGCGCTGGGGCGCCCGTAGCTCAGCCGGATAGAGCATCTGCCTTCTAAGCAGAATGTCGCAGGTTCGAGTCCTGCCGGGCGCACCAACTCCTTCAAAGGGTTATGAGGAATAATAGATTCTTTTTTCATCTGAAATCCTTTGAGGGTGACACTCAGGGTGACAAATCTCCCGCATTTATAAACTTTGGCCAGGCGGGCATGTCACGTTGAGTTGATGCCCCCGTTTCCCTGTGGCGCATCCTACTCGTCAGTTCGCTCCGCGCGATGGATCGCACCCGTGAGGTACGTCTCTTCCAAACTAGCGGGCGCCTCTTTCGATACCCTCAATTGCTCGCGCAACATTTTCGCTGACGGACTGTCCATGCCGTACTTCTGGACCGCGTACTCCAGTTCCTGTTCCAAGGTACGCATCATAGTTCTCCTTGCTTTGGGGGTTTGAGCGATTCAACGAGAGGTGCTTTCACTCTGGCATTCAAGCGACTTCCGGGGTTACAACGAGGTTAAGACCCGATCGCATCAATTCCTCGTTCAGCTCTTCTAAGTCCCCCGTGAACTGTGCACCTACGAACGAGCTGCCAGGGTGGTCGCCTTCGACAATACCCACGCCTAGACGCGCTAAGGTCTCCTTCTCCATGATTCCAAATATGTCGACGCCGGGCGCATATGGGCTCAAACTGGCGACTTGCCAGTCTGACAGGTCTTCGACATCCATATGTTCGTCTAGCCATAGTTCAATCTCGAAGTCAGACAACTTGCAGGCGCTTTCAGGGTCGTCCACGTCTTCGCCCTTTGAGGCAATGTAAATCTCGTCCTGCATTTCATCTCGCACGAAATCATACTGGTCGACTTTGTCCATCTGATTGAGATCGTGTTGGTCATTTAACCACTCCCGCCATGTAGGGATTGGTCCCCAATCCAATTCTGGGTCGTAGATGTAGCCGCCTACATCAAGTGCGAGACGTAATGGCTCCGCTACAGGTCGATCCTGGGCCTCCACCGGCCACACAGGAGATATTAGAGCCGCACTGGAGATAGTTCCAAAGACGATCTTAAGGAAGTCACGACGATTAATCTCAATATCTGAGATCCCCTCAGCTACTGATTCGGTGCCAGTAGTTGCGACGTTACTGTGGGATTTTATGACAGTGACGAAACTGGCGTTCTTGGGGTTGGTAGTAGGCATTAGAAAACCCTCCTTCGGTTGGTTACCGAGGAGGGCTGACGCTTGACGGCTGTGGACCCCTTGGTTGCCAGGTCGTTGGCCGCATCTCCCTCTCGGGAAGCCACCTTGCCGGGTCGGCAGGTTGGCGAAGGGCGTCAGCCCTCACTCAAGATGCTCGTGGTTAGATCGCTAGTCGTTGTCGTCGGTGCCTACTTCGCGTGGCGTCATTTCATGTCACTCACAAAATCGTACTGAAAACCGCCCGGCACCTTGCCTTTCAGTCGCCCATCCGGGGTGACCGCCAGCGTGAACATCGGCTCACCAACGGTGCGCCCGGCAAGGACGTTTCCGTCGGACACCCAAAGTTCCAGATACTCTGCGCCACCGCCGTCCATGCGGCAGACATGGGTAATTTCACGGCGGCCATCCGTATCGCTATCGATGTAGAGCCGCCCGTCGTCGATGAGAAAGATGGAGCCACCATTTTTGTCAGTCATGGCTTGTCTCCCCCCTTGGTCTTCACGTCGCGTTTAACCTTGATGCCCATTCTTTCGAAAGCAGCTATCAAGTTTTCAAGCATCTCCTCATGGCTCATATCACGCGTTAGCCTTGTGAAGGTGGCAGGGCCGACGGCACTTGGGTCCGGTAGAGGTTTTCCATGCTGACGAGCGCGGGATCGCGAAAGAAACGATGCGAGCGCCCGGTCTCTTTTCAATTGTGGATGCTCGATTACCATCTCACTTGGTGCGTTCGTCGTTTTGTCTTTGTCAGTCATCGTATTGTCTCCTTTTAGCGACTTCGGCGGGATGCCGGGGGCGCAAGCTGGATGTCAAATCACCCCAATCAGTAGGTGGATCAGCCCATTCATCATTCGAAGATTTTCTCACGCACTTCACGAGTGTGTTTGCAGTTGCCACGGTAGGTGAAGCCGGGGCAGGAACACTCTAAGTGTCCAGCCCGACCAAACTTGACCAAGTACGACGCCGACGGGTCGCGTGAACTGGTAAACTCCCAACTGCCCGTCTCCAGAACCGGCGTCTCGTCTGCTTTTTGTTGTGGCACGGCACCGGCCAGCGCATCGATCCGGGCAGCGGCATCACCCGTCGCCCTTGCCGCTCTGGCTTCTTCCATGAGTGCGGGAGCAAG
>JASLZL010000083.1 GCA_030754885.1 Rhodospirillales bacterium
AGCAGGTGGTGGGGTCGCGCGGTGAATCGTACGGTATGCCGGTGGTGGTCGGCGCCCTGCCGGGGGCCGGTGCGGCGGTTTCCGCCTTTGTCTCCTATACCCTGGCACGCAACACCTCGCGCCATCCCGAGAAGTACGGCACCGGCATCCCCGAAGGCATCATCGCGTCCGAGGCCGCCAACAGCTCCAACGTCGGCGGCGCCCTCATCCCGACCTTCGCGCTAGGCATTCCGGGTTCGGTGGCGGCAGCGATCCTGATGGGCGTCATGATGTACATGGGGCTCAGGCCCGGGCCCAGGCTGTTCATAGAGCAGATGCCGCTGATTCGCACGCTGGGCGTCTATCTGTTGTTCGGCTGCGTGCTGATCGGCGTCTTCGGGGCGCTGGTGGCGACCTACTTCTATCGCATCACCCGGATTCCGCTGAATATCCTGATCCCGTGCACAATCGCCGCGGCGTCGCTCGGCGCCTACGTCAGCCGTACCGAATTCTTCGACGTCGGCGTCATGCTGGGGATGGGCGTCCTGGGCTATGTCCTGCAAAAGTTCGACTATCCCCTGGCGGGCGTCGTGCTGGGCATGGTCCTGGGGCCAATCGCCGAGGAATACTTCATCCAAAGCGGCGAGATGTTCGACTGGGACTACACGGTTTTCTTCACCCGACCCATCTGCCTGGTGCTGTGGATTGGCATCGCGGCATCGCTCTTTGGTTCGCGAATTCTCGCCAAGCGCGATAAAATGCGCAACGCCGACAACGGCACACCGCCTTAACCAATGAACCAACCCCGAGAGGAAACGAAACATGCCCTCCCCCTATCGCGCCCGTGTCGTCGGCACCCAGCACATGGCCGTAGCCGGCCACTACCTTGCCGCTCAGGCGGCCCTGCAAATTCTTGAGGCCGGGGGCAACGCCATTGACGCCGGGTGCGCCGGCGGCATCGCGCTGGGCGTTTTGCAAAGCGAGTTCGTCAGCTTCGGCGGCGTGGCACCGATCATGATCCGACCCGCCGACAGTAGCGAGGTGGTGACCATCACCGGGCTTGGTCATTGGCCCAAGGCGGCGTCGCTCGACGTTTTCCTTAACGAGCACGACGGCCACATCCCGGACGGCATCCTATGCACCGTCATGCCCGCCGCCCCCGACGCGTGGATCACGGCGCTGGAGCGCTACGGCACTATGGGCTTTGCCGAAGTCGTCGCCGCCGCCATCCGCTTCGCCCGTGACGGCTTTCCGGTAAATGCGCTTTTGAACCAGATGATTGCGGACCGCGCCGAAGGCTACTCTCGCTGGCCGGCGAGCGCCGATATCTACCTTCCCGGCGGCAAACCGCCCCAGCTCGGAGAGTTGTTCCTCCAAACGGACCTGGGCCGTACCATCCAGCACATGGCGGACGAAGACACAGCAGCAGCGGCCAAGGGGGGCCGCGAAGCCGGTCTTAAGGCGGCACGCGACGCCTTCTACAAGGGCGACATCGCCGCCGCCATGGTGGAATACCACGCTGAGAACGGCGGCTGGATGACGGCCGAGGACCTGGCCGATTTCAGCGTCGAGGTCCTCCCGGCTTCAAAGACCCGCTTCGGCGACGTCGACTATTACGCCTGTGGACCCTGGTGCCAGGGGCCGATGGTGGCGCAGACCCTCAACATCCTTAACGGTTTCGACCTTAAGGCGATGGGCCACAACGAAGCGGCCTATATCCATACCATCGTCGAGGCGCTCAAACTGGCCTACGCCGACCGCCACCACTATTACGGCGATCCCAACTTCGTCGACGTGCCGATGGAGGCTCTTTTGAGCGACGAGCACGCCGAGCGAAGGCGCAAGATGATCGATGCCGAAAAGGCGGCGCCCGGCATGCCAGAGCCGGGATCGCCCGCCGACCTAGGCGTGCTGGCGGCGGGTCCGGCGGCCGAGGCGGCGCGCGAAGAGATCGTCGATGGCCTCGATACCTCATACGTTTGCGCCGTCGATAGCCAGGGCAACCTGTTCTCGTCAACGCCGAGCGACGCCTCATCGACGTCACCGGTCATCCCCGGTCTCGGCTTCGTCCCCTCGTCGCGGGGCACCCAGTCATGGGCCGATCCCGCGATGCCGGCCTGCATGGCGCCCGGCAAGCGTCCGCGCCTCACCCCCAACCCGGCCATCGCCATCCGCCCGGGACACTGGGAGATGCCCTTCGGCACGCCGGGCAACGACGTGCAGGTGCAGGCCATGGTTCAGGTCCTCATCAACATCGCCGTCTTCGACATGGTGCCGCAAGAGGCGGTCGAAAAACCGCGCTTCGCCACCGTCAGCTTCCCCCGGTCATCGGAATCCCACGCCTACTACCCAGGACGCCTGCATGCGGAAAGCCGCATTCCCGAGCGCACCCGCGAGGCGCTAACGGCCCTCGGCCACGAAGTTCACCCCTGGGACCATTGGGAGTGGAAAGCGGGCGAGGTCTGCGCCATCAAGCTCGACGCCAAGTCCGGCATGATGGAAGGCGCCGCCGACCCCCGCCGGCCAAGCGGCATCGCCGGCTGGTGAGGAAGGAGCGGGCCGCAACCCTACACCGGCGCGTACCATGACCAAAACCGGCCCCGACACGCCGGCAGCGCAGTTTCGCGCCGAGATCGAAAGCGAGGGGCTGCATCCCAACCTGGGCGCTCTGGTCGCCGAGGCGGCGGCACGCTATCCCGAGCGCCCGCTCTGGGTCTCCATCGACGGCCAGGGTCCGGACATAACCTATGGCGCCTTCGAGGCCCAGGCCAACCAGTGCGCCAACGCGTTTGGCGCCCTCGGTGTCGGCAAGGGGACCCACGTCGGCGTCATGCTGCCCAACGTCGCGCCCTTTCTGGTCACCTGGGTGGCGCTCGCCCGACTCGGTGCCGTCATGGTGCCGATCAACATCGGCTATACGCCAAGCGAACTTTGCTACACCCTTGAGAATGGCGATGTGGAAGTGCTGGTCATCGATGACGAGCGCATGGCGGCCCTGACCGGCATTGAGGGCCGCGCCGCCCTGATCGCCGATGACCGGGTGATCGTCTTGGGTTCGCCGCCGGCGCCCTTCGTCCACGACTGGTTCGCCCTGACCGACGGTGCGTCGGCTGTCTTTGAGGCATCCGCCGACGTCGGCCCCGACGATCTGGCGACCATCCAATACACGTCGGGCACCACGGGCCTGCCCAAGGGATGCATGCTGACCCATCGCTATTGGCTGATCATCGGCAAGGTGCTGGCGCGCCGGGGACCGACCGTGGAGCGCCTTTTGCTCGACTTGCCGCTTCACTACTTGGGCGCCCAGTGGCGGTTCTGGATGGCGCTTTATGCCGGTGGTGCGATTTGCGTCGCGCTTCGCTACACCCTGAACGGATTGATTGAGCGCATCCGCACCCACGACATCGACTTCACCTCTATGTTCGATCAGGTGGCGAAGCTGCCCGAAGGCGCGGCGGACGGCGACAATAAACTCAAGCGCATCTCCATCGCCGGCCTGAGCCCGGACCTTCACGCAACCCTTGAGACCCGTTTTGGCGCGCCGGCGCGCGAGGGCTATGGCATGACCGAGGTTGGCGCCACCCTTTACATGCCGTTCGAGGAAACGGCCATGGCGGGGTCCGGATCGTGCGGCATACCGTCGCCTTTCCGCCATTGCAAGATCGTTGATGCCGAAGGCGCGGCAGTGGCGTCGGGCGGGACGGGTGAATTGTGGGTGCGGGGCGCCGGCATCCTCAAAGGCTACTACAACCAGCCCGAAGCCACCGCCGCCGCCTTTTCCGGTGAGTGGTTCCGTACCGGCGATCTCTTTCGCCAGGACACGGATGGATATTACTACGCGGTCGGGCGCATTAAGGACATGGTCCGGCGCAGCGGCGAGAACATCTCGGCTCAGGAGGTCGAAGCGGCGCTCCTGGCCATGCCCGAGGTGCGCCAGGCCGCCGTCGTCGCAGTCCCCGATTCTTTCCGCGGCGAAGAGGTCAAGGCCTTCGTCGTCTTGGAACCCGGACTGGCCCCCGCCGACGTGCCGCCGGACCCCATATTCGCCCATTGCGCCCAACGCCTGGCCCGCTTCAAGGTGCCGCGCTATCTGCACTATGTCGATAGCCTGCCGAAGACGGCCTCCAACAAGGTCGCCAAGCACCGGCTGACGGCTGGCGACGATCCCCCCGGAGTAAGCTACGATCGCGTCGAAGGGACATGGCGGAGGTGAGGGGCGCAGGGCGAGGTAGGATCGAACGGTTCAACCCCATCGCCCTTGAGATCCTGAGCAACAAGGTGAGTGCGGCGACCGACCAGATGGCCGCCACCTTGCAGCGTTCGGCCCGCTCCACCTTCGTCAAGGAAGCGGCCGATTTCGGCACTGGACTGGTCGACCCGTCGGGCCGCGTCTTCGCCTATCCGTCCTCGGCCAGCGTACAGTTCCTCATCGACAGCGATTGCGGCCCGACCATCCGCGCCGTACCCGACGTCGAGCCCGGAGACGTCATCGTCACCAACGATCCCTACACCTCCGAAGGCTTGGCGTCCCACATGCCGGACCTTCACATGCTGCGGCCCTATTTTCACAAGGGCCGTGTCGTCTGCTACGGCTGGTGTTACATCCACTGCACCGACATCGGCGGTGCCGTGCCGTCCTCGATCTCGCCGTCGAACCGCGAGATATTCCAAGAAGGTATCAGGATTCCGCCCCTCAAGGCCGTACGCAAGGGCGTCTTCAACCCGGATTTCGTAGCACTTTTCACTGCCAACAGCCGCACACCCGAGATGAACTTAGGCGATGTCCGGGCCATGGTCGGGTGCCTGGAGACCGGCGCCCGGCGGGTCGCCGAGATGATCGAACGCCATGGTATCGACACCGTTTTTGCCTGCCCGGACGCTTTGCAAGACTACTCGGCGCTCAAGTCGCGCCAGGTACTGCGCCGGCTTCCCGACGGCAAATACGATTTCTGGGACTACATGGACGACGACCTGGTGTCTTCGATTCCGGTTCGCCTGCGGGTCCGCATGCGTGTCGATGACGGCCGCGTGAACTTCGATTTCACAGGCACCGATCCGCAGGTCGATGCGGCCTATAACATCGCCACGGCGGGCAAGCGCCACCACTGGCTGACCGTGCGCCTGACCGGGTTCATGCTGACCCACGATCCGACCATGCCGCTAAACGCCGGACTGTTCCGTCACATCACCGTTACCAGCCCGCCGGGAACCATTATCAACGCCCAGTTTCCCGCCGCCGTCGGCATCCGCCACGCGACGGGCCGGCGCCTTACCGACGCCATGACCGGCGCCATGCTAAAGGCGGCGCCCGAGAGCGTGGCGGCGCCCACCTGCGGCGCCACCGTGCCCTTTGTCCTGGCCGAGACCGACCCGCGAACGGGCAAACGGCGGCTGATGGTGATTGAGCCCCTGCGCGGCGGCATGGGGGCATGGAATGGCGGCGACGGGGTCGATGCCCGCGATGCCACCACGTCGAACCTCAACAACCACCCCATCGAAGTCGTCGAAGAGGAGGCCGGCGTCATCGTTCGCGAATACGACGTGCCGATCGATTCGGGCGGTCCGGGGCAGTGGCGCGGCGGCACCGGACAAATGCTCACCATCGAAGTCCTACGCGACGGCGGCACCATCCTGGCGCGCGGCATGGAGCGCATGCGCTTTCCCCCCTACGGGGTTGCGGGCGGGCGGCCGGGGGCGCCGTTTCGCGCCGTCTTCAACAAGGGCCGCGCCGACGAACGTCCTTTGGCAAAGATAGACCAGCTGGCGGTAGGCGCCGGCGACACGGTCACCTTCATGCTGCCCGGCGCCAGCGGCTATGGGAATCCCTACCGGCGTCCTCCGGCCAAGGTACTGGAAGACGTAATGATGGGCTTTGTCAGCCTCGCGGCGGCAGAGAGCGAGTACGGCGTCGTCATCGTCAAAGGCCACGTCGATGCGGCGGCGACCCGCCGGCGGCGCGCCGGCCGGCGCGCGGCCCGCCCAGGTTTCGATTTCGGGGCCGAGCGCGAGGCCTGGGAGACGGTCTTCGACGACGCCATCATGGAGGAGCTTAACCGCCGGCTATTCCTTTTACCGCCCTCGCTCCGGTCCGCGACGCGGCGGCGCATCTTCGCCCATGCCGTGCCCGACCTACCCCCGGTCGGAAGCACGCCGCTGGCCAAGGTCCTGGCCGACGCGGATGAGGCCCGGGCGCGCCTGCGAAGCGCCATGGACGAATTCCTGGGCCCCACCGCCGGCAGGGCTCCGCCGAGGCCGCTTAGGCGGGTCGGTCCAGGCCCATGGCACTCAAGGTGTGGAGAATGACGTCGACGACCTGTTCATGGTCGGAAAAGTTGTCCGTGTTGATGATCAGGTCATAGTTGAGGGGATCGTTAAGCCGCGAGTGGAACACGGTCCACAGGAACGCCCCGCGCCGGCGGTTGCTTTCCCGTACCTTTTTCTTGGCAAGCGCTGTCGAAATATCATCCTGCTTGGCGATCCGTTTGGCGCAGGCATCCACCGACCCGATGATGCGGACGCGCAGAACATCGCGGCCGGCCAGGACGATGTGGCTGCCGCGGCCCAAGATGACGCCACCCTTCCAATACAGCCCGCGCATGGTCGTCACCAACGCGCGGTGATAGTCGTCGCGCCGCACGTTTTGGCCGAAGACCAGGGAGTACAACCACGAATCGCTGGATCCGCTGACCATCTCGTGGAGCTTCATCATGAGATCGGCATCGACATCGGCGTTGTCGGCGATGGTGTCCAGAATCTCCTTGCCGTAGCATTCGACGCCGAGGCGCTTGGCCAGGGCATAGGCTACGTGATAGCCGCCGCTGCCGATGATACGAGAGATGGTGACCACCGGCTTGCGGGGTTCCTTGCCGCTCTTTTTCTCATGATCGGTACCGGCCTGGACGATAGCCCGAATGACGCTTTGCGCTCCCAATGCCATTTGTCTCTCCCCCTATCCCATGACGTCGCCGGCTTGCCCAATAATTATACCGCCTGGTTCGAGCCAAGGGTAGGGTGCGGCCCAGTTCCCGGACCCGTTTCGGCGTGTTTGATTTGTTGGCGGTTAAGGATGGTCGGGCGATGCCGGCTCAGCACCGAAATTCATTGCCATCGCGTCTTCAAGCCGCGCCTTGACGGCATCGGGATCGGCAAGCGCCTTGGCCAGGGACAAGGGTTTGCCGTCGGCCAGTTCGGGCACCGCGTGTTCAAAGACAGCGCGGCGCTTATCCTGGCGCACCGACTTGGGCAGGGCATAGAGACGCCGGTTCAAATCGCACATCGTCGGGTCATCGAACACCGCTTCCCAGGCCTCGCGTTCGGGACCGAAATCAAAATCGGCGCGGATGTTGTCCTTGACGCGGGCGGCACGCCGCCGGTCCGTCGCCCCTTTGTCGACGGCACCCTGTTTGCTCACCACGACACCGAAATCGGCCGCCGCCGCCTGGCGGGTTACAAAGCCGGTTTCCACGTCGCGCCTGACCGCTTCGGGGTCGCGCTGATAGGGATCGCCATAGCCGCTACCGCCCGGCGAAAAAAACGTGACGGTGTCGCCCGCCTTGACCGGCAACTCGTCAATCTTGCCCAATTCCTTCTCATCGGCGCGCCCCATGTTGTGCACGCAGCGCATCGCCTGCGCCGGCTTGGCGCCGCCATAGCCCCACGACGGAAAGCGCATGCGTTCCATGCCGCGTGCCAAAACCTTGCCGCCGTCTTTGAGGATCTCCATGCTGAGGATCTGGCCGCTGCCGCCCCGCCACTTTCCGGCACCGCCGGAATCTGGGCGTATATCATAGCGCCGGACGATGACGCCGATATCCTCTTCAATGGTCTCCAGGGGATGGTTGCTCAGGTTGGCGGCCGAGTTGTCGCGGGTATCGACCCCGTCGTGCCCCAAGTAGGCGCCCATGCCGCCGACCAGGGGCTCGATCACCGTGATATTGCGGTTGTTTCCCTGGGCGTCGCTTTCGGCCAACACCACCGGCACGATGGCGCCCGACGTGAGAGCCGACATGAGGTCGGGGACCGCCTTGAGGATGACGCCGTTGAGGGCGTCGTTGAGCCGCTGGGCGGCGGCGTGGCGGACCCCGACGGCATCGGGAAATTCGGCGTGGACCACCGTCCCCGGCGGGTTGACGGCCTTGATGTGGCGATAGATGCCGAAGTTGAGCGGCATGGTCTTGTCGTGGGTCAGGATAAACCGCGTCAACCGGATGACCAGCCACGGATGACGGCCGCCCTGAGTGGGGATGTTATAGGCCGCCCTTACCTGGGGATCGGTGTTCGAAACATCGACCGTAACCTCGCCGTCCTCGACCGTCATGCGGACGCGGAAGCGCAGCGGGATGTCGGTGACCAGGTCGTTGTCCATGAAGTCCCAGAATTCATAGGTGCCGTCGGGGATGCGGCGCAGCACGGCGCGCGTCTTGGCCGCCGCATAGTCCTGAACCGCCGCCTGGGCGCCAACGATGGTTTCCACCCCGTGTTGCGCGATCAGATCGCCAATGCGCTGGCCACCGGTGGCCAGTGCCGCCAGCATGGCCTTGATATCGGCGATGTTCTGGAACGGCGTGCGGCAGTTGGCCCTGATAAAACCCACCAGGTCCTCGTTCATCTCGCCGCCAACGGCGATCTTCATGGGCGGCACCAGAAGTCCTTCCTGAAAGACCTCGGTGCTGGACGGTGAAATGGAAGACGGCACGCGCCCGCCGATGTCCATGAAATGGATAAAACACCAACCGTAAGCGATGATCTTGCCCTTGTGGAAGTAGGGCTGAATCAGGTGCAGGTCCGGAAGGTGCGTGGCCAGACCCCCTGAGCGGTAAGGATCATTGGTCATAATGACATCGCCCGGTTTCAGGTCGGGCACTTCGCGGATGGAAGGGCCGCAAGGGCGCTCGATTGCGCTGACGGAAGTCGAATCGGGATAGGCGAAGACGTGCCCGTCGCGGTCCACCAGCGCCGTGCCGAAGTCGCCCGCCTCTTTGACATAGACCGAGCGCGAGGCACGCTTCAGGTTCGATGTCATCTCGTCGGCCACCGCCCCGAATTTGCGGCACATGATCTCCAGGGTTACCGGATCCAACTGCATGGCGCGTCTTTCATATCCGTTGTGTGCCGACGGTGGGTGGGCCGAAAACATTATCGCCTCCCCGGGGAACGGTCAAACGGCCCGCGCCGCCCGTTTGACAGGCGCGGCATAGCACACCTATGGTCCGTCATGGTCCGGCTCAGTCAGTTGGCGGAACCCTTCCGCACTCACCTCCTTGAACTGCCCTGCCCGACCTTCGAGTCCGAGCCCTGGGTCCCCGGCCCTGCCGTCGAGCGGTCCCGGGTGGCGATCATATCCACGGCCGGGCTCCATCGTCGCGACGACCGCCCCTATTCGATCGGCGCCACCGACTATCGCATCGTTCCAGGCGAGACCGCCGCCGCCGATGTGGTGATGAGCCATGTGTCCTCCAATTTCGACCGCTCGGGATTTCAACAAGACATCAATGTCGTCTTTCCCATCGACCGCCTGCGCGAACTGGCCGCCCGGGACGCCATCGGCTCGGTCGCCGGGTACCACTATTCGGTCATGGGCGCGACGACGCCCGAGCAGATGGAACCGGCGGCGCACGAGATGGCGGGGCTGTTGAAGGCCGATGGCGTCGATGCCGTGCTGCTGGTCCCCATATGACCAAACTGCACGCGCGCCGTGGGCGGGCTGGCACATTATCTGGAAGGTGACGGTCTGGCGACGACCCAGATCAGCCTCATCCGCGAGCACTCCGAACGGATGCGCCCGCCGCGCGCGCTGTGGGTTCCGTTCGAGTTGGGCCGCCCCATCGGCGTCCCCGACGACGCGGTTTTCCAGACACGGGTCGTGATGGCGGCGCTGGACTTGCTGAGCGCCGAGGAAGGCCCCGTATTGGCGGATTATCCCGAAGACGCGCCCGAAGCCGACGATATCACCGGCTGGTCCTGCCCGATCAATCTGGCACCGCTGATGGACGAGGCGGAAACCAAGGCGCAGCGCCTGGGTGCCGCCTTCGACGACGAGATTGGACGGCTCCGTCCCTGGCACGACCTGGCGGTCGAGGCGCGCGGGCGGACCACGGTTGGAGCCAGCGGTCTTGAGATCGATGCGGCGGGGCGTTTCATCGCCGCCTGCCTGGAACGCGAGCTTCCCGCCAGCCCGCGGCCCGAGCTGTCGACTCCTGAGGTCCTGCGCTTGGCCTGCGACGATGTGAAGGCTTTTTATCTGGAAGCGGCGGCGGCCCAGCCCGGCCGAGCCTCGAGCCACGACCTGGCCGAATGGTTCTGGGGCACGACGACGGCGGCCAAGGTCATCGTTGCGCTCAGGGCGCTTTGCGTGGACAACGAGGACAAAGGGCTACGTGGCCTGGTCGGTATCTTGGTACCGAGGGCGCAACTCCACCGCATTGGCTAGATCGATCTTTAATTATGGATACCATAATGTCGCTTCCGGGAGGACTTGACTATGAATGAAGCAATGGGCGAGATCGCCAACGTTACCGAATACGACGTCAAGCCCGAGCACCGGGAAGATTTTGAAGCGCTTTTGCGCGACCATGCCGAACGTACGCTGCGCGTCGAGCCGGGGTGTCTGCGTTTCGATATCCTCTTGCCGCGCGATGCCAGCGCCGAGAAGAACCCGACCCGTATCCTCCTTTACGAGCTCTACCGTGACGAGGCCGAATATCGGGCGCACACGGATTCCGACCGCCTGGCCAACTTCCGCGAAGCCTACAAGGACATGCTGGCCGACCGCCGCATCATGCTGGTGGACGTGACCTAATATCCCGCTTGGTCGTTGGCCAGCAGGGGTCGGTGGTGGCGCAGTCGCAGTGAGTTGCTAACCACAAAGAGGCTGGAAACGCTCATCGCGCCGGCCGCCAGCATGGGGTTCAAAAGTACGCCCATGAATGGATAGAGCGCCCCGGCGGCGAGCGGAATAAGAGCCACGTTGTAGGCGTAGGCCCATACGAAGTTAAGAACGATGGTGCTGAGCGTCCGCTTTGAAAGGGCAAGGGCGTTGATGATGCCGCGCAAATCCCCCGACATGAGAACCACGTCGCCGGCCTCAATGGCAATGTCGGTGCCGGTGCCGATGGCAATGCCGACATCGGCCTGGGCCAGCGCCGGCGCGTCGTTGATGCCGTCGCCGACGAAGGCGACCCGCTTACCTTCGCCTTGCAGGCGCTTGACCTCTTCGGCCTTGTGATCGGGCAGCACTTCGGCGAGCACCCTTTCGATGCCGACCTGAAGCGCGATGGCCTCGGCGGTTCTCCGGTTGTCGCCGGTCAGCATGGCGACCTCGACGCCGAGGTCCTTGAGCGCCCGCACCGCCTCAATGCTGCCCTCCTTGATCGGATCGGCGACCCCGATGACGGCGGCGAGCCGGCCGTCCACCGCGGCGTACAACGGGGTTCGGGCGGCTGTTGCCAGTTTGTCGGCCTCGGCCTTGGCTTCTTTCGGCACGTCGATGGCAAGGCGTTGCATGTAGCGCTCGGCGCCGACGCGCACCGGATGCTCTGCCACTGTGGCCTCGATACCGTATCCGGGCTCAGCCTGAAAATCCTGGACCGCCAATGGATCGAGCCCGCGCGCTTTGGCCGCCCTGACGATGGCAGCAGCGACGGGATGCTCGCTCTTTGCCTCCGCCGAGGCGATGAGGCGCAACACTTCGTCGCCGTCCCCCTCGATGAGATGAAAATCGGTCATCTCGGGCTGGCCCTCCGTCAGGGTACCCGTCTTGTCGAGGACCACGGCGTTGGTCTTGGCCAGGGTCTCGAGCGCCGTTCCCTGACGGAACAGGACCCCCAACTCGGCCCCGCGCCCGGTTGCCACCATGATCGCCGTCGGCGTCGCCAGACCCATGGCGCAAGGGCACGCGATGAGCAGTACCGAGACCGACGCCACGAAAGCAAAGTTGAGCGCCTGGTCGGACCCGAAGGCGAGCCAGGCGGCGAAAGTAACGATGGCGATTGTCATGACGACGGGGACGAAAATCAGGGCGATCTTGTCGGCCATCTTCTGGATCGGCGGCTTGGAGCCTTGTGCTTCCTCGACCATGCGAATGATTTGGGCGAGCACGGTATCGGCGCCGACGCGGGTGGCGGCGAAGGAAAATGCGCCCGTCTTGTTGACCGTGCCGCCCACCACCTCGTCACCCGTTTCCTTGCGCGCCGGCACCGGTTCGCCGGTGACCATGGACTCATCGACATAGCTGGCGCCTTCGGTGACGCGGCCGTCGACGGGGACGCGCTCACCGGGGCGCACGGCGACGATATCGCCGGGAAGGACGGCATCGATCGGAACCTCGATCTCGTTTCCGTCCCGCATTACCCGCGCCGTCTTGGGCTGAAGGCGCATCAACTTTTTGATCGCCTCCGATGTACGGCCCTTGGCCACAGCCTCCAAATAGCGCCCGAGCAAGATCAGGGTGATGATGACGCCGGCGGCTTCGAAGTACGCGTTGGCTGTGCCTTCGGGGAAGATGGCAGGCGCCACCAGTGCAAGGAGAGAATAGAAAAAGGCGGCGTTTCCGCCCAGCATAACCAAAGTATTCATGCCGGGGTTGAGGTGGCGAAGTTCGCCCCAGCCGGCGCGATAGAAGCGCAAACCGGCGTAGAACATCACCGGACTCGCCAGCAAAAGCTCGATGGTCATCCAGCCGTGCTCGGCAAGCACAGCCAGCATACCCGCACCGATCGGGGGGACCATGCGCCCCATGGCCACCAGGACCAGGGGAACGGTAAAGGCCGCCGCCAAAACCAAGTCGCGCTTGAGCGCCTTTATCTGGGCTTCGCGCGCCGCCTGCTCGCTGTCCTCCACCGTTGCGTCCTGGGCCGCCGCACGGGCGCTGAAGCCCGCCCTCTCGACCGCCGCGATCAAGTCTTGAACGCTTGACTCGCCGGCCCGCAGATTGATGCTCGCCTTTTCGGTGGCCAGGTTGACTTGGGCGGAGGCGACGCCGGGGACCCGTACCAGCACCTTTTCGACGCGCGCCACGCACGACGCACAGGTCATGCCCGTAATGGCGAGTTCCTTGATTTCTGTCGGCACCCTAAAGCCGGTCCGATCAACCGCGTCGGCGATATCAGCGGTGGAAACGATGCCGGCATCGAAGGTTACGTCGGCGCGCTCGGCGGCCAAATTGACCGCGGCCTCGGTGACACCAGGCAGCTTGGCAAGAACCCTTTCGACGCGCGCCACGCACGAAGCGCAGGTCATCCCCTCTACGGGCAGCGATACCTTTTGATGCCCAGTAGCGGGGGACTGGCCGGAGGCTGGGGTCGTGGCCGGGGTCGTCTCGATTAAGCTTTCCATGGTCCCTCGGCGAAGACGATCAGATTTCAACAACCCCTATTGTGGTCCTTCCAGCGACTGGAAGGTCAATGCCCGATCCGAGGCGCGTGCCGTTTTCCCTAACCGACCACCTTGGCTCCCCTCGGTTGCGCCTGACCTTTAGTACCCTCGCTCAATATTGGCCAGGGTCGGCAAGGGTTTTCCGGCCATATCGGCACGCAGGTTCTCGAATAAAAGATCAAGGGTCCTGGGCGTATAGTCCTCGGCGTCGATGCAAGACGTATGGGGCGTCATGATAAGGTTCGGCGTTGTCCACAAGAGCGACTCCGGCGGTACCGGCTCGGGGTCGAACCCGTCGAGCACGGCGCCCGATAAATGTCCACTCCCCAGACCTTCGGCCAAGGCCTCATAGTCGAAAACCCGGGTTGGGGCGGTGGTGATGAAACCGGCGTCCTTCTTCATCATGGCGAAGGCCCGGCGGTCAAAATAGCCCTCCGTCTCGGGCGTGAAGGGAACCGTGACAAGGACAAAGTCGGCATCGGGCAACACACGTTCGAATCCGTCCGGTCCGTAAACTTCGTCGCACAGGGGATGAGGTTCGCCACCGCGTCGGATACCGACAACGCGAAGCCCCAGATCGCGGGCCCGTTCGGCGCCGGCGCCGCCCAGTTTGCCGACCCCGATGACGGCCAGCGTCTTGCCCTCGATACCCGAAGTGACCAACGGCGCCCAGCGCTTTTCTTCTTTGGCGGTGATGAAAAACGGAATGCGACAGTTGAGCATCAAGAGCGACGTTGCGATGAACTCTCCGGCCTTCTTGGCGTGGGGGCCAAGGTTATGCACCAAAGGCACCCCATCGGGCAGCCAGTCGATGGGCACAAGCTTGTGATAAGACGCGGACGTCACCATGACCCAACGCAGGTGGGGTGCCGGTGCCGACAACGGAAACCGTTCCTTCAACACCTGGGTCGTGGCGATGACCACCTCGGCGTCCTTCATGGCAGCGTCGAACTCATCAGGGGTCTCGCCAAAAGTGGGCTCCAGCCTTTGAGCAACATCGGGATTGCGCGCGCATGCCTCATCGAACCAGCGCCCGGAGATAACAAAGGCGGGATTCATTTTGCGCACCGGATAGCCCGGCGGCGCGGTCTCCGGTGTCGGCGGGTTCTGGATGTGCAGGCGGATGGATTTCGTGGTCTCGGTCATTGAAGCGGCCCCCTTGTTGCGACGCGGATGTGCCCGCCGGGTACCCTATCGACGCCCCATGGGCGGCGCAAGGATAGGCCCGAGGACGCGGTTCCACCCTGACCGTGCCCGCCCGCGCGGAATCGCCTAACCATTGATCCACATCAAGGTCAATAAGGGCCTCTGGCGATACATCTTTCCGGGGCTTGGCCAAGGGGCCTTCAGGTAGGTGTACGGCCCGGCTAGGAGACGTGCGGCAACGAGAGGGAAATGAGGCAGATGCTTGAACTGAAACACGGCCTGACATTCGAAGACCTCTACGAGGGGCAAGGATTGGAAAAACTGGACGCCGCGTTTCAGGCACTCCTCGCCGCCGCCGATAAGGATCTGCTGGGAACGCTGAAGGACGGCCGCGCCGATCCCGATTCGCTTGCCGGTAAGGAGTATTCAGACTTTATCATCGCGCTGTCTCCACACCTGGATTCGTTTCTCGTCCAACTCTTCGGCATCGAGAAAGAGGCCGCAGCGGCGCGTCAACAGCACCTGGACTTGGTCGAACTGTTCGCCTGCAAACGGAAGTTCGTGCAGCTCAAGGCAGCGCGCACCATCAACCCGGAGAAGGCCGAGGCTATTGACGGGCCGGCGTTGGAAGCCGAACTGACAGCCGTATTCGGCGGCACCTTCGACCAGCACACCTTCGCCAAGCACATCATGGCCTGGCTTGGCGACCGGACGACGAACAAGGACAACCTGGACCTGGCCATGCGCTACGCCGCCTGGGCGGCTCATACAGAAGCGGGCCGCGAACGGCATAAGGCGGACGTGGTGTTCAAGCTGTTCGGCCGCCCCGACCCCTTCAATCTGGTGCCCAGCGCCACCATGGAAGATCACGACATCACCATGTTGCGCCAGCCCGACGACGATTATTACCGACGCGAGGGTTTCAATCTCACCGATCCCGGCATGGACCTGATCGGAGCGCTCTACGAGGCCAACTACTGCACCATCTGTCACGACCGCGGCCGCGATCACTGTTCCCATGGCTTGCCCGCCGATGCAGAGAAAAAAGACGACAGGTTCGCCGTCAACGCCCTCGGCGTCACTCTGGTCGGCTGTCCCTTGGAAGTGAAGATCTCCGAGATGCACAAGGTGAAGATCGACGGTGACGTGCTTGGCGCGTTAGCCGTGATCACCGCCGCCAATCCTCTGGTGGCGGCCACCGGTCACCGCATCTGCAACGAATGTATCTTGGCCTGCATCTTTCAAAAACAAGATCCGGTTATCGTCCCCCAGGTCGAGACCCGCATCCTCAAGGACGTGCTCGCACTGCCCTGGGGTTTCGAGATTTACAGCCTGCTGACGCGCTGGAACCCAATGAACCTCCAGCGCCCGCTGCCCAAGGCACCAAGCCCGTACAAGGTGCTTCTGGTCGGCATGGGGCCGGCGTCTTTTAACTTGGCACACGAATTACTGAATGAGGGCCACGCGGCGGTAGCCGTCGATGGGCTTAAGATCGAGCCCTTGGCGCCGGAGCTTTCGGGCGTAAAGGCAAACGGCGAACGGGTGCCGTTCGAGCCCATCCGTGACGCAAGCGTGCTTTGGGAATCGCTGGACAACCGGGCAATGGCTGGCTTTGGCGGCGTTGCCGAATACGGCATTACCGTGCGTTGGGACAAGAATTTCCTCAAGGTAATCCGCTTGCTGATTGAGCGAAGACGGCGCTTCACCATGTTCGGCGGCGTGCGCTTCGGCAGCGCCATAACCAAGGAATCGGCCTTCGAGATGGGCTTTGACCACATAGCGCTTTGTGCCGGCGCCGGACGGCCGACCTTTCTCTCCATTCCCAACGGCCTGGCGCGCGGTGTCCGCCAGGCTTCTGACTTCCTGATGGCCTTGCAGCTCACCGGCGCCGCCAAGAACGATTCGGTGGCCAATCTGCAAATCCGCTTGCCGGTGGTGGTCATCGGCGGCGGGCTGACTGCCATCGACACGGCGACCGAGGCGCTTGCCTACTATGTCCGCCAGGTGGAGAAATACCTTGGCCGCTATGAGGTCCTGGCCGCCGAGCAGGGCGAGGACGCGGTGCACGAAACCTGGAATGAGGAAGAAGCGATTGTCGCCGAAGAGTACATCGAACACGCCCGCGCCATCCGCGCCGAGCGGGAGGCGGCGGCCAAGGAGGGCCGCGAGCCACACTTGATCGAACTCCTTGACCAATGGGGCGGGGTGATCGTGGCCTACCGCCGCCGACTCGTCGATTCGCCCGCCTACACCCTCAACTACGACGAGGTGACCAAGGCCTTGGAGCAAGGAATGCGCTTCGCCGAACTGTTGGCGCCGGTCAAGGTCGACGTCGATGAACACGGCGCCGCCCGCGCCATCAGTCTGGGACGCCAGGTCATTGGCGAGGACGGGCGCCCCAAGCCGACCGGCGAAGAAGTGAGCTTGCCGGCGCGCACCGTCCTGGTGGCAATCGGCACCCAGCCCAACACCACCTTGGCGCGCGAGCACCCGGGCTTTGCCGAAATGGACGGCAAGTACTATCAGGCGGTGGACGAAGACGGCAATCCAGTGCCGCCAGAGTGGACGCCCAAGCCCGACAAGATGAACGTGCTTGCCTCCGTCGACAGCGAAAGCCGTGCCATGAGCTTCTTTGGCGACCTCCATCCCGGCTTCGCCGGAAATGTGGTCAAAGCGATGGCCAGCACCAAGTTGGGCCATCCGGTGATCGGCCGGATGCTGGCCCGCAAGACGCCGACACCAGTGGCGGCAGATGACCTAGTCGCCTCCCTCAACCACGACCTGAGGCCCGTTGTCGAAAGAGTTACCCAAGTGGCGCCCGGCATTTGGGAGGTTGTGATTCGCGCCCCCATGGCGGCGCGTGAGTACCAGCCCGGACAGTTCTTCCGCCTGCAAAACTATGAGGCCAACGCGACTCGCGTGGACGACACGTTGCTGGCCTTGGAGGGCGTGGCGCTGACAGGCGCCTGGGTCGACCGGGACAAGGGCCTGGTCGCCCTCATCTCGCTCGACATGGGGGGCTCGACCACCCTGATCAAACACCTACAGCCGGGCGAGCCGGTGGTCCTCATGGGGCCAACTGGGGCACCGACCGAGGTCGCCGGCAACGAGACCGTGCTGATGGCTGGCGGCGGACTTGGCAACGCGGTTCTGATGGCCATCAACAAGGCCTACCACGAAGCCGGCGCGCGGGTGCTTTACTTCGCCGCCTACAAGGGTATCGAGGACCGCTTCCATATAGACGAGATTGAGAAAAACTCGGACGTCGTGGTGTGGTGCTGCGACGAGGCCCCCGGCTTCACGCCCGGGCGCGCCGAGGACAAGGCTTTTGTCGGCAACATCGTCGAGGGCATGGCGGCCTATGCCCGGGGCGAATTGGGTGAAGTGGATATACCCCTGAACGAGATCGACCGCGTCATCGCCATCGGCGGAGTGATGATGATGAAGGCCGTCGGCGACGCCCGCAAAGGTGTACTCAAAGAGTATCTGAATCCCGATCACGTGGCGATCGCCAGCATCAACTCTCCCATGCAATGCATGATGAAGGAGATCTGCGCCCAGTGCCTGCAGCCCCACAAGAACCCCGAGACGGGCGAGGAGACGATCGTCTTCTCGTGCTTCGAACAGGACCAAGACTTGGACCGGGTGGACTTCGGCGCCCTTCACCAGCGCCTGTGCCAAAACTCGGTACAGGAGAAGCTGACGGCCCAATGGATCGCCCGTTGCCTGGGCAGCGAGAAGGGGGCGGCCGAACTGGCGGCCCAGCGCGAACGCCGATTTTAGGGTGCTGAAGGTCCCTCAGCCCTTGCTCCACTCCTCGACGAAGGTGGCAAAACCCGAAGGCGGCAAGGGCTTGCTGAAGAAGTAGCCCTGCACCTTATCGCAGCCGACGGAGCGCAGGAATGTCAAAGCTTCCGGGCCTTCGGCGCCTTCCGCGCAAACGGTCAGGCCGAGGTTGTGGGCGAGATCGACGATCGAACGCACGATGATCTTGGCATCCTCGTGCTGGTCAACCTCAGTGACTAATGAGCGGTCGATTTTTAGCTCGCTGAACGGCATGCGATAAAGCTCAACAAGCGACGAATAGCCGGTGCCGAAATCGTCCACCGAGAGGGTGAACTGCTTTAGTCTGCAGCGCGTAAGGATGTCCATGGTCCGTACCGGATCCTCCATGGCGGCACTTTCCGTGATCTCCAGCACCAGCTTCGAGTGGTCAATCTTGCGTCGGCTCAGCCTGCGGGCCAGCCGATTCGGGAACTCAAGGTGACTGAGCAGCTGCGGCGCAAGGTTCACCGCCACTGGCAAATTCAATCCCTCCTCCCGCCAGCAACTGATCTGATCAACCACTAAATCCAACACCAAATCCGTGAGCGATGAAATCAGACCGGTCCTTTCGGCCAGCGGGATAAAAGTGCCCGGCATCAGCAGGCCGAACTGCGGATGTTGCCATCGCACCAGGGCCTCGCAGGAATCAACGGTCAGGACATCACTTGAGCGCAGGTCGATCTTGGGCTGGTAGTGGACGATGAGTTGCTTTAACTCGATGGCATCGCCCAGGTCACGTTCGGTGATCGTCGGTGGGGTATGAAGGCTCTGGCGGAGCGCCGCTCTGAGATCTTCGACGAGAACCGGCTTCCCCAAGGTTGCCAGCATTCGCAGGCCATGGTTCATGCCAAGCCGGCGTACGGTTGCAAGAATGCGAGTGTCGACTCCGCTTATGATGAGGATGTCGGCCGCACATTGCCTTTGCGCCAGAGACCTCAACAGCTCGACGCCGTCCACTTCGCCTATCATCAGGTCGAGGATAATCGCCGTCGGCTGGAATATTTCGTAGGTCTGGGCGAATTCATAGGCCTGGGTACAGAATTGCACCTGAAAGCCGATTTCCTCAGCAACCTTTTGAAACATACTGCAGATGTCGGGTTCGTCATCCAGAATGAGCAGCCGGTTGGGAAACGCGGGATTTGCCTCGCCCGAAACGACCCCTTCCGGAACGGCATCTTCCGCGCAGTTAGGCGTGTCTCGCCGATCACAATCCCAGACATTGCACGGTGCAAACTCGCCCGAAACGACCCCTTCCCGAACGGCATCTTCCGCGCAGTTAGGCGTGTCTCGCCGATCACAATCCCAGACATTGCACGGCGCAAACATGTAACCATCGGTAACTCATTTTGGGTCAGGAGGAATACCTACAAAGTCTGATAGGACACAACAAAATCTTCTTGAGCGATCTTTGCAATTTGGCTGAAGGAGAGTTGAAGGAATACCCGAAGATTTTAGGGAATACCCTAAAGTTATACAGAATTGCACTTCGTGCTATTCTTGTGCTATTGTGTTGGAAGTTAAAAAATAGCTTTAATGTGAGGAAGCGCGCGTATAAGTAGTTCGGATAGAGAATAGGAACGGATTTTCCTTGAAGAACTGATCTGTCTCGCCGGGCGCTTCGGGCGAGGGCACCGATGCGGATATCGGAGTTCATAGAGCAATCTAATTCCGCCGGATCGCCGGAGGGGGTATTCGCCCTTCTGGAGGATATCTGCGCGGGTTTTGGCATCGACCAGATTGCGTACGGTGCCCTGACCAATCATGCCATATACAACTCTCAGTCATACCAGGCGCCGGCGATCGTTCTGAACTACCCTCCGGACTGGGTGGAGCATTATTTCGCCAACGACTACCAGCAAATGGACCCGGTCGTTACATTGACACCCGGCTTGCGCCGGCCGTACCTCTGGGATCGCATGGACGAATCCATTGCTTTGACCGACGAGCAGAAGACGTTCTTTGCCGAGGCCCGGGAGGCCGGCCTCAAGGACGGTATGAGCGTTCCCTTGCATGGCCCCTTCGGCAACGTTGCGGTGCTCAGCTTGGCCAGCCGCGAAGACAATAACACGATTGAGGGCATCTTCGGCGAACTGAACGCGGTGGCGGCTCAGTTTCACACGGTCTACACGGACCATGTTTTGGGCATCCGGCAAGTTTCCTCGTCGGTCCGCCTGACCGGACGCGAAAGGGAATGCCTCCTGTGGAGCGCCCGCGGCAAGAGCTCCTGAGACACCGGGATGATCATCGGAATTTCTGAGCACACGGTGAACTTCCACTTGAAGAACGCCATGGCCAAGTTGGAAGCGGGCTCGCGGGTCGTTGCCGTGGTCAAGGCCATTCGGGCCGGCCTCATTTCGCCGTGACCCTACCAAGATAGGTGGGCTGCGACCACATCCCAAAGATGGTTCCCTTGTCGAGTGAAATTGAACTCTCGGGGGACTTGGCAATGATTGATTGTGTGACTTGGGAAACGGCCCACCTATTTGGTGATGCATGGATATCCCACCACCGACTGCGCCACCGTCTCTTCGTCGACCGGCGGGGTTGGGAAGTTCCCACGTACAACTCTCTCGAATACGACCAGTTCGATACGCCCGCCGCCGTCTACCTCCTGTGGCGCGATGAAGCGGGACAAGCACGCGGCGTTGCCCGTCTCATTCCAACCGAACGGCCGTACATGTTGAAGGAGATCTGGCCCCACATGGTGGATAAGCTGCCTTCGTCGCCAAACGTGTGGGAGGCGACGCGCATCGGCGTCGATCGGGACCTTGATCCAAAAACCCGTAACCGGGTCTGTAGCGAACTGGTGGCGGGCTGCCTGGAATATGGGCTGCGGCACGGCATCAGCCGTTACATCTTCCTCATGCCGCTTGTGATCATCCGAAGTTTGCTGGTCCGGACGGGGTGTCCCGTCGTGCTTCTCGGCGAGCCAACAATAATCGACAACCTTCTCACTGCCGTTGCCGAAGTCAAGATATCGAAGATAGCCCTCGCCGAGGTGCGGCGCCGCAAGGTGATCGCCGGTCCCGTCCTCAATACCGAGACGGCTCCGCTCAAGAAGGCAGCGTAAGCTCTCAACCGCAACAAAATGATACGATTCCGATGAACCTGTCAGCCCAATCAATAGAGCAAACGCACGAAAACGCTGCTGCGACGATCGCTGTCGCGCTCTACTACCTGCAGCGCGAAGCACTGTCGACGGGCTTGAGCAACCTAGCGGGATTGATCGACAAGGCCGTGCAGGAGGCGAGCGATCAGGCCAAAGAACACTAATGCCACGCGCCGGCCGATCTCGCCGGCACCGTTCTTCCGACGCTTACCGCCAAGCCGAGGCGGAAAAGGCCTCAGGGCGATGGCTTTGAGACAGAGCCGCGCGGCCGTTTAAGCGGCGGATTGCAGACTTTCGTACTTGGCCTGCAACTCTTCCGGCGTTTCCTCGTGATCGGGATCGGGAAGGATGCAATCCGACGGACAGACCTCTACACACTGAGGATCTTCGTGATGGCCGACGCATTCCGTGCACAGATCCTTGTTGATGATGTAGAGGCCTTCGATGATGGAGATCGCGTCGTTGGGACAGGGCTCAATACACGCGTCGCAGTCGGTGCAGTCATCGGTGATAACCAGTAGCGCCATTCTTACTCACTCCTCGATTGAATTCCTGTTAGGGAACGGCGTCCCCAGAGGGCAAACGAAAATCCCGCCCCGAGTGTACCCGACGTGCCACTTGAGTCACAATATCCAGACGTTCTCTTGGTCCGCCGCTTAATCGAGAGCATTGGGCGGGTCGGGGTCGTCATCCCACCCCACCTCGGGTTCGGGGTATTTCTCCAACCATTTTACGACCAGCTCGACGTGTTCGCGTTCCTCTTCGGCCATCTCGGCGGCTAGGTCCCGCACCTCCTGGGTCGGGGCCAAACGGGCAACGACGCGGTAAAAGGCCTCGGCGCGCTGCTCATTCACCTTTGCCAAGATCAACGCGTGATGGGGCGTCATCAGGTAGTGGAGGTCTTCGCTTGGCGTCGTCTCCGGCGCCTCAAACCCGATCCAGCGGTACTCCCAGGGCGCCCGTTTCGGGCCCTCGCTGGGCCGAAGATCCACTTTTTTAGCGTGTTCGCCCTCGATAGCGGCCATCTTGGCAAACACCTCCGCCACCTCGTGGTTGTTGTGAACTTCCATCTGATCGGCGAGCTCGGCGTAACGGTCGGCTGCCTCCGACTCCAAGACGTAGGCCATTTCCATCAGATCGGCCCGCGACTTCACGGCGGCGGCCACTTCGGCCTCGACATCGCGGTCAATTTCTTCCTTGGTGGGCATCGACGGGGTCATACGGCGAACTCCTTCTCGATGTCGTCGAATGTGGCGGTGGGGTTTCCGATCTCCGGTCCATAGGCGGGATAATCGGTGCGGAACAGCAAGCCGGTGGTAAAGCCGTCATCGCTTAGCAATTGCTGGCCGGCCTGGGCCCGATCGGCTACCGGATCACCGTCCGTGGCGTGCACCATGTTCTTCCACTCGCGCTGTTCGGGCCGGTAGATGATACAGGGACTGAGGACCTCGACGAAGGCGAAGCCGGGATGCTCGATGGCCTCGCACAATAGCTTGGCGGTGGCGTTTGAATCGCCGCCGAAGGCGCGGCCGAGGAAGGTGGCGCCGGCGGCGAGCGCGATGCCAAGCGGCGTGAACGACCGCACCCCCGTGCCCCCGGGAGTCAATTTGCTGCTCCAGTCGGGCTCGGTGGTCGGCGACGCCTGTCCTTTGGTCATGCCATAGACCTGATTGTCCATGACGATATAGGTCATGTCGACGTTGCGCCGGCAGGCATGGATAAAATGGTTGCCGCCGATCGAATAGCCGTCACCGTCGCCGCCGGCGACGATCACGGTCAGTTCCGGACGTGCCACCTTCAGTCCGGCGGCAAGCGCCAGCGACCGGCCGTGGACCCCATGAAAGCCATAACAACAGGTGTAGGCCGGAATACGCGACGAACAGCCGATACCGGAAACGATGGCGATGTCCTCGGGATTTCGGCCTAACTGGGCGAGCGCTTTGGTCAGCCCGAGAAGAACGGGAAAGTCGCCACACCCCGGACACCACACCGGCTTGACGTCGGATTTGAAGTCCTTTGGAACGAAGGCTTGCACGGATTGATCGTTCATGACGCCATCAGACCTTCCATCTTGGCTTGAATTTCGTTGGGCCGGAAAGGCAAGGGGCCGGGCCGATAATAGGCCTCGGCGCCGTCATCCAGCCCGTAATGGCTGCGCAGGTAGTGATAAAGCTGCCCGCCGTGGTTCTGTTCCACCACAAGGACCCTATTCGCGCCCTCCAGGACAGCAGTCAAGCGATCGGGCTGGGCCGGGGCCAGAAGGCGCAGGCTGATCACCTTGATCCGCTTGCGCTCAGGGTCCAATCGCCGCGCCGCCTCGAATACCGGCCCGGTGGTCGATCCCACGGTGATCACGACGATGTCGCCCGCGCCATCGATCTCCGCCCAATAATCGCCGTAGTCGAAATCGGCGATCTTCCTGAGCCGCTTGTCGAGTTGCATGGTGTGGTCCGTGGCCGAACTGGACGGCGTGCCATGCGGGGTGTGCTCCAATCCGTCGGCCGTGTACTGGCCGCCGGGTGTGCCGGGCAGAGCCATGGGGGAGACGCCCGAATCGGTGACGAGATACCGGTTATAGGCCTCGCCGGGCACCGCCACTTGGCGTTCAGAACCAAGCTCGATTTCGGCGGGCTTGGTGACGATGGCGCGCGATTGGCCCATCTGTTGATCCGACAGCACGATCGCCGCGGTTTGCATGGCCTCGGCCAAGTGGACGGCCCACTGGGTAGTGAACATGCAATCGGCGATGGAATTCGGCGCCACCACGACGTGGGGCGCATCGCCCGAAATGCCGTAGATGGCGATGTTGAGGTCGCTTTGTTCCGATTTGGTGGGAATGCCGGTCGATGGCGCGCCGCGCATCACATCGACCACGACCACCGGGACCTCGGCGGTGATCGCCAGTCCGATGCCTTCAACCATGAGCGCCAGCCCGGGACCGGAGGTCGCGGTGAGCGAAGGTGTACCGCCGTAGGACGCGCCGATGGCCATGTTGATGGAGGCCAGTTCATCCTCGGCCTGAACCAGAACGCCGCCGACCTTAGTCAAGTTGGGCGCCATCCATTCCAGGACCTCGGTCGCCGGTGTAATGGGATAAGCGGCAACAAACCGCACGCCGCCTTTGAGGGCACCCAGGCCGACGGCGTCGTTGCCATTGATCATCCAGCGCGCCGGCACGTCGGTCTTGGTCGCCGGCATTTTCGCCGACACATCCAGGTTTTTCACAGCCTCCGCCCCGATCTCGGCGGTGCCGACGCTGCTCGCAACGATCTCGGCGCCCTTACGCCCGAACAGCTCTTCGATGGCCAAGGCCACGGCCTTGGGCGGGATGGCGATCAGGCTTGCCACGGCGCCAACGGCGGCCGTGTTGGCGCGGCCACCCGGCACGGCCTTTACCAGCTCGTTAAAGTTCAGGGTTTCGATGCGGGCGCCGGTGTCACGAATGGTATCGGGTGCTTCCCCGGTCGCGCTATTGCCGATGATGAGGGTGTTGCCGTCGAGCGGAAGTTCTTCGGTAAACCTGAGCAAGCTTTGCCAGTCGAGGGCGACCAGAATATCGAGGCGGTCGCTCTGCGTCTCGATGGGCCGATTGGAGAGATTCAGGAAGGCAAGGGATTCGCCGCCGCGAATCTGTGGCCCCACCGAGCGCGTGATCAGGCCAAACCAACCGCCCTCGGCGGCGGCCCGCAACACCATGTCGCCGGCGATCATAATGCCGTCCCCGCCGCTGCCTACCAAGGCGATGGAAACTGTGTCCCCGTTTGTCGCCATGTCGAACCTCTATTCCTTGCAAAGTGTTTCAAAGCCCGGTCAGAACCATCCGGCATTTGCTGGGCGGTCCTCATTTGTTACGGCTCTCTCCCGCCGGCTAACGTAAGGTTTCGTGCAAAGGGAATTCCCTCTCCGCCGGTCCGTCCTTGATCGCGTTCCCGCGACCTTTTCCCTGCACTACCATGACCCTCGACCACGCGGCATGACCTAGATCAAACAATGTTTAATCTCGGCGCCGTAGGGTCAAAAATCCCGCCGCCGGCCGGTTTACGCCATGCCGTCTCCCCGTTAACATGGGGGGACAATCAAGGGGAAAGGAGCGCACTATGGACGTCGTTATCGTCGGAGGCGGTTGGGCCGGCGCCGCCGCGGCCATCGCGGCCGCCAGGCAGGGCGCTGATGTGACTCTTTTGGAACGGACCGACATGTTGCTCGGCACCGGCCTGGTGGGGGGCATCTTCCGCAACAACGGCCGCTTTGCCGCTTCCGAGGAGCTGATCGCGTTGGGCGGTGGCGATCTCATCCACGCCATGGACAACAACACGCTGCATAGCAATATGGAGTTCCCCGGCCACCGCCATGCGTCGCTTTACAACGTCGCCACCATGGAGCCCATCGTTTGTCGGTTGCTGTGGGACGCGGGCGTCGACGTCAAGCTGATGACGCGCTTCACCAAGGTCGAGACGGAGGACGGGCGCATCACCGCCGTGATCGCCAAGCGCCACGGCGATGACGTCCGCTTTGCGGGCCACGTTTTCATTGACGCCACCGGAACCGCCGGGCCGCGAACCCTATGCAAGAAGCACGGCAACGGATGCACCATGTGCGTGCTGCGCTGTCCCACCTACGGTCCCCGGTTGAGCGTCGCCGGCAAGGCCGGCATCGACGAGATGACGGGACAGAAGAAGGGCCGCCTGGGCGCCGTCAGCGGTGCCTGCAAGCTGCTCAAGGAATCGCTCTCTTCGGACATCGTGGCGCGCTTGAACGAAACGGGCGTCGCCGTCATTCCCCTGCCGAAGACCGACCAGATCGACGCCGACATGTCGTACAAGGCCTGCCAGCAATATGCCTCGGCAGAATTCCGAGATAACATCATTTTGCTCGATACCGGCCATGCCAAGATGATGACGCCGTTCTTCCCGCTTGATGCCTTGCGCCGCGTACCGGGTTTTGAGAACGCCCGCTATGAGGACCCTTACAGCGGCGGCGAGGGCAACGCCATCCGCTATTTCGACATGTCGCCGCGCGACGATGCGCTCAAGGTGACGGGTTTGGACAACCTCTATTGCGCCGGCGAGAAGGCGGGCCTTTTGGTCGGTCACACCGAGGCCATCTGCACCGGCGTGCTGGCCGGCTACAACGCGGCCCGCCAGGCGCGCAGCCAGGAGCCTCTCATTCTGCCCGATACGCTCGCCATCGGCGATTCCATCTCATTCGTGCGCCAGCGCATGGCGACCGAGGAGGGACTGGGCCTGAAATACACCTACTCCGGCTCAGTGCTCTTTGAACGCATGGGCGAACGCGGCACCGACACCACCGATATTGAAGCGGTGAAAAGGCGCGTTGCGGAAACCGGATTAAGCGGCGTCTTCGCCGACGCACCCACCCCGGCACGCCATCAGGCTGTGCCACGCGGCGCTGAATCCCTCGCCGCCTCAGCCGGGCAGGACGATTAAGTCCGGCACCCTTCCTAACCGCCGTAAGCCTTTCCGTTGGGCCCGATACGGATTGCCTTGTAGAACTTGCGCCGATTGTCGCCGCCGCGCGGGGCGTTCACTTGCCACACGATTTCGCCATCGCGGGTGATTTCGTACAGGCGGTCTCGCGAGGAAACCAACGTCTTGCCCGATAGTAGCTTCGATCAGAGGAATGGTCCCCTGGGCTTTCACCGTTTCGGATTATCGACCTCGAGAACTCGCCGGAAGATGTCTGATCAGTAGACGCCGCCCCTGAGCGGCTTGTGATCTATAAACTGCCGTAAGTGCCTGTTCAGAATCCCCAACAGGGAACTGCCGTACAAAGTGGTGGATTCCCAACCATTTTCCTTGACCATCGAGATGGTATTCTTTTGTTCTTCGACGGCCGTGTCGAAACGGCCGGCTTCGGCGTGAGCAGCCGCCAACGTGTCGCGGTGAAGAATCTTGTAAGCCGGTGTGACCAGCCTGTTTTCCAAGGAGACGGCTTTTTCCGCGAACTTGACGCTCCGCTCGCTGTCGCGCAGCTTGGGATCTTCGCTGGTCGCAAAGACGCGGGCTTTTCCGCCATAAGCGATCACCTTGGCGTTGTTTCCTCCGGTGCCACCCAAATCGATGGCTCTGTCGAAGTCCTCGAGCGCCCATTCGTAATAGCCCATCATGGCGAAGATTCTGCCCCGGGCGGCATAGGGATAGCCAAGAACATCGGGCTTTACCCGTATTGATCTGTTGCAGTCTTCAAGGGCGGTCTCGTTCTGTCCTTTCCAGATATAGGCCTCACATCGGCTGCTGTAAGAGCTGACAAGGGTCTCTTTTTCGGTCGCCACCGCCGCCGCCTGTGTAAAGGCGCTAATCGACTCGTCCCAGTTACCCTGAAGTGTGATTTGATGGCCCCTGTCGATATCCTCTGCTCCCGGTATCGGGGCGCATCCCGCAATCGCCGTCAACGCAACGATCAACACCGTAGAACGATTGAAAGATACCATCGGCGCGAACTCTCCCAACGAGTACAAATACGAGTCTGGCCAACCGTCGAAGAGACGTCAATGGCGCGATTCTGAAAAGGGGTGCCGCTGATGCGAGGTTTGAGACGGATGTGCCGGTTGGATTTCCGTCTCCAAGATCGTACAATTTACTATTCGTACACCGAACGAGGTGCGTTTTAGGCGCTGCTCTCGTCGAAGACCTTGGCGAACCGGGGTGAGGAAATGTGTAAATGATCGGCGCACGAATATTCGCCGCTATCCTCGTGATGACGGGGATTGCCGTTATGAACGCTCCCGAAGCGGCCCGGGCCGACCTCGTCGGCCTGGTGAAGCAGGTGAGGAACGACGCCTACGGCACACCGCCCGGCATCGCGCGCGAGAAGAAGTACGTGCGCTTTCCCATTGCCCAGGCCGAACTCTTGGAGACGTACAACGGGGCGGCCATGCTTGTCGAGTTTCTCGACAAGACGATCCTGACCCTGGGTCCTGACGCGCGTCTGGTCGTCGATACGTTCGTCTTCGATCCGAAGAGCGGCAATGGCACATCGGTGATCAAATTGGCCGTCGGTACGTTTCGCTTCATCTCCGGCAAGATGCCCCACGACGAGGTCCGTATCGAGACACCGTCGGCGATCCTCGGCGTTCGCGGCAGCGAAGCGGTGATCAGCGTATCGCCCGAGGGCGAGACGACGGTCAACGTAATTTCCGGCCAGTTCGAGGTTTCCAACGTAGACGGGAGCGAGCAGACGGTAGTCAGCCCAGCCCAGGTGGTTTCGGTTTCACCGACCGGGGTGGTCGGCGCCCCCTCACTCGGGATAACCAGCCCTCCGGATGAACTGAGCTTCACGTCCGGAAAAGGCAGCGGCGGTGCTGGATCCGGGCAAGGCGGCGGCGATGGCGACGACCAGAAAGATTACGACCCCGACCATGGTCTAGAAGATGATGAAGACACCGGTAGCGACCACGACGACGGCGGCGGCGACGGTGGTTCGTGCTTTGCCGCCGGCACCCTTGTTCTAATGGCTGACGGAGAATTCAAGCCCATCGAAAGCGTAATTGTCGGAGACATGGTGATGGCGTACGACTTCGTGTCGGACCGCCGGCACGCTGCCCGTGTCGACCGTCTCTACCAAAAGACCGTCGGTTCTTATCTCCGTCTCAATGACTTAGTGGTGACCGCCGGACACCCGTTCGCTGTGGGGCCCGACGATTGGCGCGTCGCTGGGGACCTCCAGGAAGGCGACCGCGTAATCGGTAACAGCTTCACGACGATCGATAAGACGGAGCGGGTGAAGCAGTCGGTGAACGTGTTCAATTTGACCATCGGCGGGCCGCATACTTTTTACGTATACGACGGCCAGAATTATTATCTTGTCCACAACAAGCAATAACAGCCCGCACTGATGGAATGTTCGAAGCTCGAACATGTCATATCGGTCGGTGATCTCTCTCGCGGCACCCCACTCGGCGATCTACGCAATCCAACAGTGTACCCCGTTGCATCTGGTCTCTGGGGTGGAGCTGAAATACATGACGCGGAAGCGGGCATCAAACTTGCGCCGCCAAATCATGAGCACTTGACCTAACCGCCGTAGGCCTTTCCGTCGGGTGCGATGCGGATCGCCTTGTGGAACTTACGACGATTGTCGCCGCCGCGCGGGGCGTTCACTTGCCAAACGATTTCGCCGTCGTGGGTGACTTCGTACAGGCGGTCTTGCGAGGAAACCAAGGTGTTGCCGTTGGGCAGCCGATTGGCCTCGCGGTTGGTCCTGAGTGCTTTGTGCCCGTCCGGGTGTTCCCATTGCCAGACGATGGTTGCGCTTTGGCGGTCGAATTCGACGAAACGGTTGGGGCGGCGAAGGGCGAGGAGCAGGTTGCCGTTTTCCAGCACTTCCGGTTCGTGGTTTGCCGCCCCTTTTATTGATCCTTCCGTTGCCGGAAAGCCCTTGCCGGCGGAGGCGCGGAAGGTGATCGACCAGACCACCTCTCCGGTCGGGTTCACTTCGACGACGGTATTGAAATTGCGGATGCTGATAAGGGTATTGCCGTTAGCCAGGCGGGTCAGCGAATTGACGTGCATCCATCCTTCCCGGTCGACGTCGGCGAATGGCGGGCGGTCGAAAGCCGCCAGGCCGTTCCAGCTCCACACCGTCTTTCCATCAGGCGTGACTTCCCTGGCGACCGCTTCGCCCTTTTTCGCCCAACCCCGGTTATAAAGCGTGTTGCCGTTGGCCAGCCGGTCGGCGTCATGGGAGGCCTCCGAGTCCAAATGGCGCCACACCACTTTTCCGGCGCGGGTGATCTCGAAAATCCCGGCGTGGTGAAGCGTGAACAGAATATGGCCGTTGTTCAGCCGGTTAACGTCGAGCAGGAACCCTTTATCCCCGCTGAGCGAACGCGGGATGGCATAGCTCCAGACCGTTTTTCCGGCCATGTCCGCTTCAACGATCCGCTGGCTTTCGAAACTCGTCGTTACCGAAAACAGCGTGGTGCCGGGAAAAACCTTTCCCGCGTTCAGTGTCGAAACATTGAAGTCATCCCCTATCGCGGCATTCGATAGGCAAGCCGCGCACACGAAAACCGCGAGTACCAACTGGACGCGAGAGGCCAAGTTCATCGCTGTTTCCTCCTCCGCTTCAATGGACCAAATTCGTTCCTTCTTCAAACCGGCCCGGATCGAACAGGGCCATTTCCGGTTCGTGGCCGAGGACCAGTTGGCCCAACAGCTTGCCCATGTAGGGACCCGTGGTGTAGCCGCCGCGCACGCATCCAATGATGAAAGCGCCGTCGACGCCGGGCAGGGCCCCGACCAAGGGTAGGTGGTCGGAGACGTTGGCGTCAAGCCCGGGCCAGGCCCTGACGACCCTTGTGTGCATCAGGGCGGGCACCGTGGCACATGCAAGTTGGAAATTGCCTACTAGGTTCCCTGGGATGACCGTCATGCTACCGTGCTCAGGGCTACCGACGGCGGGCCAGCCGCCGCCGATAAGAACGGTGCCGTTGCCGGGTTGGATGATCGACAGCTTGCCGGTTGCCTCGCCCAGGATGGTGCGCATGATGGGCCGCGTACGTTCGGTAACCGCGACATGGCGGGCGCCGCAGACGATGTCGATCGGAACGCCCAGCCAGCGCAGCATCGGCCCCGCCCAGACGCCCGCTGCAATGACGACGCGGCTGGCCGAAATGCTGGCGCCGCCGGCCTTGACGACGAAGCCGCCACCATTGCGCTCGATACCGTCAACGGCGGTGCGTTCGCGCACCTCGGCGCCGTCCTTGACTAGGGCGCTGCGCATGGCAAGGCCGGTCAGGGCGGCATTGGCGAAGCCGTCGATGGGGCAGTATGACGCCGAAACGGCGGTGCCCGAAAGACCGGGCTCAATCGTCCGCGCCCGCTTGGCATTAACCATTTCGATGGGCGCACCGGCCGCGATTCGCCGGCCCATCCGCGTTTGCAGGGCTTCGGCTTCCTCTTCCGTGAAGGCCAGGGTCAAGCCACCGGTGGTGCGAAACCCAACTTCCATGCCCAGCCACTGGGGCGCATCCTTCCACATCTCCCAGCCCTTGAGGGCATAGGGAATGAGCGCCGCGCGCTTCATCTGCATGGAATGGGTGCCGGCGTTGACGCCGGACGCCTGACGGCACAGGCTGTCGCGTTCGACGATCACCACCTTCATGCCGCCGCGGACCAAATGAAGTGCGGTGGCACATCCTAAAATGCCCCCGCCGATGACGGCTACGTCGTACATTCAGGTGAATTTCCCGAGTCTGGATGGAGGGCCGCAAGGACCCAATGCTAGTCCGGCCCGTTTGCGCCTGACAAGGCCTTTTCCCATCCGGCGCGACCGTTTCCCCCGCATTACCATGGCCCTCGACCGCACGGCATGATCTAGATCAAACATCGTTCAATCATGCCGCCGTATAGTTCTGGATCGGAAAGTATGGCTTGAAATCCGAACGCCAGCCGGTTTACGCCTGACCAGACAAATTCTCGTCCGGACCGGCCGAAGGCCTTGGTAGCGCTTCCGATCCGCCTTCGATTGTGCCACCACGTGTGCAAGATAGGGGGATCGAATATGAGAGGACAATTGCGCGCATGATAAACAATGGGGGAAAGCCGGATAGCGTTTCAGTGGCGCTGGCCGGCAGTGGCGGCAGCGGGTTGATGACCGCTGGCGAGATGTTGCTCGACGTGGCACGTGACGTCGGATGGTATGGAATGATGGCGCGCTCGCTGAGCCCCCACATCCGCGGTGGCGAGGCGGCGGCTTTTATTCGCTTGTCCCCGAACGAGGTAGGCTCGTGCGACGACCTGTTCGATATCGTCGTCGCTCTCGACTGGACCGCCATTCGGCGCTTCGCCGCCGAAGTGCCGCTTGGCAGTGGAACACTGGTGATTTACGACACGGCCGCGGGCGAACCGCCCGAGGCGACCACCGCGTCGGGGGCACGTTTGGTCGCCCTGCCGCTCGGCGAGATGGCCAAGGAAATTCCCCAGGGAAGGCCCAACATGGTCGCCCTTGGTATCGTCACCGCCCTCATCGGCATCCCCGAAGAAGTTGCGCTGGCGACCATTAAACGCGCCATCGCGGATAAGGGTGCCGAGGCGGTCACGGCAAGCGCCGCCGGAATCAAGGCGGGCACCAAGGCGGCCGCCGATCTGAATGCCGATTACAGCATCGGCGAAGCCGCCGCGCCTGGAGCCAACGGGCGCTGGAGCATCAGCGGCAACGAGGCCACGGGGCTGGGCGCGCTGTCGGGCGGAATCCGCTTCGCCGCCGCCTATCCCATTACGCCGGCCACTGAAATCTTGGAGTGGCTGGCGCCCAACCTGCAGGAAATGGGCGGCGCCCTGGTCCAGGCCGAGGACGAGTTGGCCTCTATCAACATGATTATCGGCGCCTCCTTTGGCGGCACGCCGTCGATGACGGCAACCTCGGGACCCGGTTTGTCGCTAATGATCGAGGGCATCGGTCTTGCCATCGCCGCCGAGACGCCCGTCGTAATCGTCGACGTTATGCGCTGTGGCCCATCGACTGGCCTTCCCGCCAAATCGGAACAGGCGGATCTCAATATCGCGCTTTACTGCTCTCACGGCGATGCACCCCATATCGTGACGGCGGCGACTTCGGCCGGTGACTGTATCTTCACCACCCAGTGGTCGGCGCATCTGGCGGAAAAACTTCAATGTCCGGCCATCGTGCTGACCGACCAGTGGCTGGGTCAGTCGCGGGTCATCATTGACGAACCGGCCGAGGTTCCGTTCATCGCCGAGCGCGATACGGCGGCGGCCGGGATCGAGAACTATCAGCGCTATATGGACACCACTTCGGGCATCTCGCCGATGGCGCTGCCCGGCACCCCGGGCGGCGAGCATGAGGCCATGAGCAGCGGGCACAACGCCTTCGGCGCGCCGTCGGGCTCCGCCGCCGACCATGAACAGCAGTTGGACAAACGTCAGCGCAAGCTCGAGGAGTTCGATTTCGGCGATGTCTGGGCCGAAATCGAAGGCGAAGGCGAAGTCGCCGTTGTGACCTGGGGCTCAACCACCGGAGCGGTGCGCGAGGCGCTGACACGGGCCAAGGAAAACGGTCTTCAGGCGCGCCTGATCGGCTTTCGCTTGCTGCAACCGATGCAGGTGGATTATTTCGCGGCGGCCATGAAGGGCGTGAAAAAGGTTCTGATCGTGGAACAAAGCCACGGTCAGCAGTTCCACAACTACCTGCGCGCACATTTCCACCAACACCTACCGGAGACGGTCAAGGTCTTCAATCGGCCGGGCCCCTTGCCCATTCGTCCGGGACAGGTTTTGGAACAACTCTCCGAGTGGAGCTAGGTCGATGAACGAAACTTCCCCAATCTCCCCCCTTACCGCCAATGATTTCAAGTCCGCGAATAAGCCGATGTGGTGCCTGGGCTGCGGCGATTACGCCGTTCTAGGCGCCGTGACCAAGAGCCTGGTGGAACTGGACGTCAAGCGCGAAGACGTGGCCATCGTTACCGGCATCGGTTGTTCGGGGCGCTTCACCACCCACACCAGCGTCTATGCCTATCACGGTGTCCACGGCCGGTCTCTGGCGGTGGCCACGGGGCTCAAGGTCGCGCGCCCCGATCTTATGGTAATGGCCGTCGGCGGCGACGGCGACGGCTTCGCCATCGGTGGCAACCACTTTATCCATGCCTGCCGGCGCAACATCGATATGACTTATATCGTCATGGACAATCAGGTCTACGGCATGACCAAGGGACAGGCGTCGCCGACCACGGCGGCCGACTGGACCCAAAGCAAGCTCACGCCCGAGGGACCCGGCGCCGCCCCCTATCAGGCTTTACCGGTGGCGCTGTCCACGGGGGCCAACTTCATCGCCCGTGCCTTCGCCGGCAATCCAAAGGAAACGATCCGCATCATCGTCGAAGCGGTGCGCCACCCCGGCTTCTCGTTCGTCGATATCCTTTGTCCGTGCGTCGCCTTTCAACCCGAACAGTGGGGCTGGAAGGAAGTTGTGCGCCCCGGATTCGAAGAGCCGACGTCCGATTCGGCAGAGGCCGGCCGGCGCCTTCTCGACGACGACGGCTTCAACCTCGGTGTGCTGTTCAAAGGTGACCGCGCTCCCTTCCATGTGCCGGCGAAGGGTGCCGGCGATCTGGCTGGGATTAGACGCAAATTCGCCCAATAGACGAACCCCGCGACGGCTTGAACCGGGCCGCCATTTCAATGCGACAGCGGGCATCATCTTCACGATTATGTCATTTCCTCTTTGGAGAGGATGAATGCTATCTCACCATGGTCATTTATCAATTTTGAGGAGATGTACATTGCTGAAACACTTTATCGCGCCGTTCGGGTTAATCTTCGCACTGATGGTTTTCCTCATTCCCGAGGGTGCTGCCAGCGCCGAAGGGGACGGGTTGATTGTCAAGCAAAGTGACTTTGACGTCATTAAGACCCTCGACCGGCTGGGGATTGCACTGGAAAGAGCCGGCATAAAGGTGTTTTCGCGTATTGATCACGCGAAAGGAGCAAAAAGCGTTGGCATGGAACTTCCTCCAACTGCGGTGATCATCTTCGGAACCCCAAAGATCGGGACCCCCTTGATGATGTCTAACCCGGCTATCGGACTCGACCTCCCCCTTAAAGCCGTTGCATGGAAGGGCAATGATGGAACCGTAAAACTTGCGTACACGGATCCTGAATGGCTGGCAAAACGTTACGGTATTAAGGACAAGGATAAGGTTTTCAAAAAGATGACTGGCGCCTTGGCAAAGTTCACCGAGATGGCAGTCAAGCGGAGTGGGCTTCCCAAAATGTAGCGTCAAAGCCATTTGAGTAAGATGTTTAGCTGTCTTAATCCAACCTCTACTATTGATGCCGTGGACGGCTGCCACCGTCCGGCATCTGGGTGCCATATGTTGGATTTCGTCCCCTAGGAGAAGGGACCGAAATACAGTTTCCACAAAGGTGGATGTCTTCCGGGGTATGTCGATTTCAACCCTGGGCGGCGGTTCGGACGGAGGGAACGGGGATCAGGCGGCTGACCTCCCAAGACCGGGTGAGCGGAACGAAGGACCATCTGCGCGGCATTCTGTGGATGATCGCCAGCGTCGCGGCGTTTACCGCCATGGGCCTGGTCATCAAACATCTCTCGTCACAAGTGGAATTGGCGGTAATCGTCCTCTTCCGCCAGTGGGTGGTCCTTTTAATCCTGGTTCCGTGGCTGATCCGCTCTGATGCGCCGGAAATTCTCACTCAGCGTCTCGGCACCCACACTATCAGGGCGCTGCTAGCCCTCTCGTCCTTCGCCTGCTTTGCTTACGCCGTTGGAAGACTCATACTGGCCGACGCTACGGCGCTTACCTTTACCAGCCCGTTGTGGTCGATCCTCGTTTCAGTGATCTTTCTGGGCGAGCCGGTTCGCATCCGCCGCTGGACAGCAACGGTAATCGGCTTCGTGGGCGTACTCTTCATCGTCAAACCGGCGGGCGACGTCGCCCCGGCCATGTTGGTGGCCCTGGCGGGCGCTATCTGCGTCAGCCTCTCCATGGTGCTCGTGAAAAAACTGTCCACCACCGAATCGCCCCACCAAATCCTATTCTATTTCACCGTGGTGGGCAGCCTGGCCAGCCTGGGACCCGGCATATACTTCTGGCAGACGCCCTCTCCCGGCCAGTGGATGTGGCTGATCTCCATCGGCGTCGCGGGTTTCGCCGGCCAGATGTGCATTACGCGGGCCATTGCCCTTGCCGAAGTGACCATTGTCGCGCCGGTGGACTTCCTGCGCCTGCCACTTGCCGTTGTCACCGGCTTCTTCCTTTTTGCCGAAATACCCGATCGCTGGACCGTGATCGGCATCATCACCATCGCCTTGGCGTCGATCTACATCGCCACCCGCGAGACCGCCCTGCGCCGCCCCGGTGAAGGCGGCGCGCCCGACCAAGGGGCGCCAATGATGTGATGCCAAGGAGCGATGATACAGAACCAAAGGGATCAAAAATTTCCCGTCTGATAATCCTGGATCGCTTGGTGTATCTCGTCGCGGGTGTTCATAACAAAGGGGCCGTATCGCACGATGGGCTCTTCAATCGGTCTCCCCGCCCCAAGGATGAGACGCCCACCGCCATCGGATGACAATTCGACAGAGTCTCCGTCTGTCAGTGCCGCCAGAGTATGGAGCTCGATAGCCTTGTCACCGATCTTCGCGGATCCCTCAAACACATACGCAAAGCAGGTGTGACCCGGCTCTATGGCTTGTGTATGCACGGCACCCGGGGCCAAAGCCACATCCAGATACAGCGGGTCGACCGATATGTGAGTGACCGGACCATCCGTTCCAGCCGCGGTTCCAGCAATAATCCTGAGACGGGCTCCTCGGTCCGTCATGATTTCGGGGACATCGGCGGGTTCGATGTTCTGGTAGCGAGGGGCACACATTTTGTCCGACGCCGGCAGGTTTACCCAAAGCTGAAAACCATGGAGCTCACCTTCTTTTTGCTCCGGCATCTCGGAATGCACGATGCCGCGTCCGGCTGTCATCCACTGAACACCGCCCGGCCCCAGCACTCCTTCCGCGCCGGTATTGTCTTTGTGACGCATCTGACCGGCAATCATGTAGGTCACAGTTTCGAAGCCACGATGGGGATGTTCGGGAAACCCGGCGATGTAGTCATCAGGGTTATCGGTGCCAAAGGCATCCAGAAGAAGAAAAGGATCAAGTTCGGAGCACTCCTGCGTGCCGATGGATCGGCGCAACTTCACACCGGCACCGTCGGAGGTTACGTGTGATCGGATGACCTTACCAATCTGGCGGGGATGGTTCATGGAAGTCACCTTTCCGGCGGAAGAATTTCTTGAACGCAGACCTGACCGACAAGATGCTCTCGTCCAAGATCAGCGAGATGCGCTCTCTTCTGATCGTTTGTCAGGTTTGCCCCAATCCCGTTCGTCATAGCGAGCACCAAGGAGCGGTCGCTCATATCCAACCAATATCCCCGCCGAATTAGGCGGTCATCGTTGTCTCGCATAAAGGGATTATGGGGGTCACTCCCGAGATCCGGATCGAAGAATTTGCTCAACGTACGACCTCCCGGTTCAAATCCATTAGGTGAAGCGAAACGCTGACCCCTGGGACGAGCGCCACACTATCAAATTCCTCTTCCGTGTGCCTAGCGGACCTTATCGAGGACCGGCGTTAATGACGACCATGTTAACCGACAGGCGGAAGATCGTATCCGCAAGGGCATCTCGCGTTATACGGCGCAGCTTTCCGATCTTGACCTCGACGCGGACGATATAGCCCGCCTGATCAACGATTGGCAGCCTGGGCAGCCGATGTGCCGGCGATGCGTCCAAAGACGGAACCGGCCATAATTCCGCTGCCGCCCGGATAATTGAAATAAAAGAGCCCACCGACGATCTCACCGGCGCCGTAAAGGCCCGCAATAGGCAACTCTTCGGTATCGATCACCTGGGCTTCGGCATCGATGCGCAGGCCGCCGAAGGAAAAGGTTATGCCACAGGTCGTGCCATAGGCCTCGAAAGGCGGCTCGTCGATGCGGTTGGCCCAGTTCGACTTGGGCACGTCGAGCCCCTTAGTGGCGCGTCCGTCCTTGACCGTCGGGTTGAAGGGAACATCGGTATCTACCGCGTCATTGTAGTCCTTGACCGTACGCAAGAACTGCTTGGCATCGACGCCTTCCAGCTTGCCCGCCAGGTCGTCGAGCGATTCGGCCTGGACCTTGGTCATGCGTCGGATACGGTACTCGTCACGCAGCAGGTGGGTGACCTTGCTGTCAAAGACCTGCCAGGCGAATTGGTAGGGCTGGCGCAAGATGACGGCGCCGTACTTGGCATAGGTGAAGTTGCGAAAGTCGGCACCCTCGTCGATGAAGCGCTTACCCTCGGCGTTGACCATGATGCCGAATGGATAGCTATGTTTTTGAAAGCCGTCGCCGACGGCTAAGTCGCCGAAGGGCGGTGCGTTCATGTCCCAGCCGACGGAATGGCATCCCGACCAGTTGCCATACGACATGGCACCGGCGTCGAAAGCCATGGCAAGGCCGTCGCCCGTGTTGAACCACGTGCCGCGCACTTTGGCCAGTTCCCATCCCGGCCCTAGATAGCGGGCCCGCATCTCGGCATTGGCCTGGAAGCCGCCGGCGGCGAGCACCACCGCCTTGGCGGCAATCTCGCGGGTCTGTCCCTGGTGGCGGACCCGGACACCGTGGACGCCCGCATCGTCATGCAGGAGCCCGGTGGCGCGGGCCTGATAGAGGACACGGATTCCTGCCTTCTCGGCCGCCGCGAAGAGGCTATCCACAAGTCCCGGACCGCCGCCAATGGCCTCGACGGCAAGGCCACCCCAAAATTTGAACTTGCCGTCCACCTCGAACGCCTGGCGGCTGTACATGGGACCGAGACGCACCCCTTTGGCGCGCATCCACTTGAGGGTCTCGTAGCTGTTGTCGACGAGGATCTCAGCCAACACCGGGTCGGTGCGGTACTGGGTAACGCGCGCCAGGTCGTCGAAGAAGTCGGCCGCCGAATAGGTACCGAAGTCGGTATTGCGTTCTTCCGTTTCGCTGATCTCGAAGAGTTCCTTCAGGTCGTCCACGCCATCAAAAGCGACGCGGATGACGCCTCCGGTGAAGGACGAGTTGCCGCCGCGTTCGTCTTCCGGCGCACGTTCCAGGACGACCACGTCAGCGCCCCCTTCGCGGGCCGCCAGGGCGGCGCACAAGGCGGCGTTCCCGGCGCCGACGACGGCCACGTCACAGGTGATCGGGTTCAATGATTGCTCCTCGAATAGGCGATAGGGGAGAACCATTTCAACCTATCGCGGTTGCGTGGCCTCATCAACCCTGGGAGCCAACCGGGGGATGTTCGTTCAGTCCTTGAATTCGTGACAAATAAATAATTCTAATGTTTTAAAGAAACAGGTGAATAAGTGCTGAGCCTGATCTCTATCATTACAAAATTATACCAATAATTATTTAGAATATATTTTTTTATTGAACTTTTCGCGGCCAATTAACGAAGGCCGGGGCAAGCTTTGGCGCCGACGGCGGACGATCAGCCTATTAGGTCATTGGGTCATGACGCAACGCAGGTGATGACTGCTTGGGGTGCCCTTGCGACGGTGAACTTGCGGACGGGAATGTGGGCGGAAGTGGCCGTTGAAGGAACACGTATAGCTCGCGTCGAGGCTACGCCAATTGCTTTAGTTCGAGATTTACCCGATCATCTTCTTTGTTTTCGTGCACGAGCTTTAGGCAGGCTCTCTAAATGGCCTGCAAGGGCACACCGGTGCGATAGAAATGGAATAAAGAGAGCTCGCGGTCAAGTTGATGCCTATCAACCCACCTGTTGCTGCTGCGAAAGCAGTAATCTCTAGGTTGCTGCAAATGCGTCGGCTTTGGGATGATGCCGCCGCTTCCTACTTTGATCCTGACCGCTTTCAACTAGCCCTACAAAACT